>NZ_CP092712.1:2640763-2970859 GCF_023983475.1 Aliivibrio fischeri ATCC 7744 = JCM 18803 = DSM 507 | reverse complement strand
GGACAACCCCACTCATAATTAATTTCAAAAGGTCGTTAATTTTATACTGTGGATAACTATAGTGCCAGTATTAGATCGATGATCCAGTGAATAAGATCGAAGTTATTCACACTGATCACGCTTTTTTACCTAGATCAACACACTTTTTACCTGACTTATACCCAAAACCATCAACAATGCGGAAAAAATGATCATAATTTAATGATTTAGTTATTACACATAACCATCGGGTATTTAGAGCTCAGTCGCAAAAAAAGTATCATCCTAATACTGAATGAATAATAGGAGTATCAATCATGAAATGGACTAAAAATATCCTAGCAGGATTAGCACTAACATTAGCAGCAACTCAATTTGCACAAGCTGCAACAGAAGTTAAAGTTGGAATGTCAGGACGCTATTTCCCATTTACCTTTGTGAAACAAGATAAACTGCAAGGATTTGAAGTCGATTTATGGGATGAGATCGGTCGCCGTAACGATTATAACGTTGAATACGTAACAGCGAGCTTTTCAGGTTTGTTTGGCTTATTAGAAACAGGTCGAATTGATACTATTTCAAATCAAATTACCAAAACTAAAGAACGTGAAGCCAAATATCTATTTGCAGATCCTTACGTTGTAGATGGAGCTCAAATCACAGTACGTAAAGGCAATGACAGCATCAAAAGTATTGAGGACTTAAATGGTAAAACCGTTGCCGTTAATTTAGGTTCAAACTTTGAGAAATTACTGCGTGATCACGACAAATCAGAGCAAATCAATATCAAAACATACGATACAGGTATTGAGCATGATGTTGCTTTAGGACGTGCAGACGCTTTTGTGATGGATCGACTTTCTGCAGCTCAATTAATCAAGAAATCAGGTCTTCCTTTGCAACTAGCAGGTAAACCATTTGAAACCATTGAGAATGCATGGCCATTTGTAAACAATGAAAAAGGCCAAAAGCTACAAAAAGAAGTGAATCAAGCATTAAACGCCATGAGAGAGGATGGTACATTAGCAAAAATCTCTCAGAAATGGTTCGATTCAGACATCACTCAATAAGCTAATCTGATCGCAAAGTAAGCGATTACTCACCATTCATCAAATAAGCCCACTATATTACTAGTGGGTTTCATCTTTCTTTGAATTACCCACTTTACTTCTAAAAATAATTACAGAGAGCATTATGGGATTTGATTTTACCTACATGATTGAGTTGTTACCTATATTATTTAAATATTTAGGTACCACAATGGAAATGGCGTTATGGGGATTACTCTTTTCCTTAATCCTTGCGTTAGTACTCGCTAACTTACGAGTATTTAAAGTGCCTGTATTTGATCAACTAAGCCAACTTTATATTAGCTTCTTTCGAGGAACGCCATTATTAGTTCAGCTTTTCCTCCTTTATTACGGACTTCCTCAAGTCTTTCCTATCTTTGTAGGATTAGATGCTTTTAGTGCCGCAGTTATAGGCCTTACTCTTCATTTTGCAGCCTACATGGCTGAGAGCATTCGTGCGGCGATTATTGGTATTGACCGTAGTCAAATGGAAGCAAGTTTATCCATAGGTATGACGACTTCTCAGGCGATGCGCCGCATAATTTTACCTCAAGCAACTCGCGTCGCTCTGCCTTCTTTAATGAATTACTTCATCGATATGATCAAATCCACCTCTCTAGCTTTTACTTTAGGTGTGGCAGAAATCATGGCAAAAGCACAAATGGAGGCTTCATCAAGCTTTAAATTCTTTGAAGCCTTTCTTGCCGTAGCACTTATTTATTGGGGAGTTGTTGTTATTCTGACTCGAGTGCAGATTTGGGCTGAAGAAAAACTAAATAAGGCGTATGTACGATGATTAAAATTAAAAATTTACATAAAAGCTTTGGTGATACTCAAGTTCTTGCAGGAATCGATCTTGAAATAAACAAAGGGGAGATCATTGCTGTGATCGGTTCGAGTGGAACCGGTAAATCAACCCTATTGCGTTGCATTAATTTTCTTGAAACAGCAAATAAAGGCGTGATCAGTATCGGTGATGTCAGTGTCGATAGTGAACAACACACAAAAAGTGATGTGTTGGCTTTGCGAAGAAAAACAGGGTTTATTTTCCAGAATTACGCTCTTTTTGCACATTTAACTGCTCGTCAGAATATTGCAGAAGGCCTAATAACTGTCCACAAGTGGAAAAAGGACGACGCTCTTAAAAAAGCACAGCAAATATTAGATGATATTGGTCTCGGTGATAAAGGAGACAGTTACCCAGCAGCTTTATCAGGAGGTCAACAACAACGAGTAGGTATTGGCCGTGCTATGGCATTAGAGGCAGAGCTCTTACTCTTTGATGAACCCACGTCAGCACTGGATCCTGAATGGGTTAATGAAGTGCTAACTTTAATGAAGAAACTGGCTACACAGCACCAAACGATGCTAGTTGTTACTCATGAGATGCAGTTTGCGAGAGAAGTAGCCGATCGTGTCATCTATATGGCTGATGGAAAGATCGTCGAACAAGGAACACCAGAGCAGATTTTTGGTTATCCACAGGATCCTAAATTGCAGAAATTCTTAAATCAAGTTGGGATCGAATAAAGATCCTTGCGCTCTGGCTCACAAAACGTATAATTCACCATCCGGAAAATACGTGGAACCTCTTGTTGACTATTTATGAGTCAATGATTACAATTCCGCCTCTTTGTTGAGAGGCGTCGGAATGTACGTCCCACGCCGGGTTTAATTAAACCTAATAACTACTGATCAGTAATAAGGTAATACCAATGAAACGCACTTTCCAACCTTCAGTTCTTAAGCGTAAACGCTCTCACGGTTTCCGTGCACGTATGGCTACTAAGAACGGTCGTAACGTAATTAACGCTCGTCGTGCTAAAGGCCGTAAGCGTCTATCTAAGTAATCCTAGATTATTTTGATGAATTACGATTTCTCTCGGGAGTTACGCTTGTTAACTCCCGAAGATTACAAATTTGTCTTCAAGCAAGCTCATCGAGCTGGCTCGCCTCATTTCACCATTCTTGCTAGAGAAAACTCTCTTTCACACCCTCGTTTAGGTCTCGCTGTTCCTAAGAAGCAAATTAAAACTGCTGTTGGTCGCAACAAGTTCAAACGTATCGTTCGTGAAAGTTTCCGCAATAAGCAACATTCCTTACCTGCGAAAGACTTTGTAGTTATCGCTAAAAAGAGTGCTCAAGAATTGAGTAACGAAGACTTCAACAAGCTATTAGACAAATTATGGCATCGCCTGTCTCGCCCTTCTCGTGGATAGCAATCGGTCTCATCCGTTTTTATCAACTCGTCATCAGTCCAATGATTGGACCTCGCTGTCGATTTACTCCAACGTGTTCACATTATGCAATTGAAGCACTAAAGTCACACGGTTTAGTAAAAGGGTGTTGGCTATCTGGCAAACGTCTATTAAAATGTCATCCTTTGAATGATGGGGGCTATGACCCCGTCCCACCCAAGCAGCATAAAGACAGAGAACAATAACGATGGATACCCAACGTAATATTCTGTTGCTAGCACTGGCTTTAGTTTCTTTTTTACTTTTCCAACAATGGCAAGTAGAAACTAATCCGCAGCAACCAGCTACAGTTAGTACCGTTCAACAAACACAAACGGATGGTGATGTTCCAACTTCTTCAACAGCAAACAGTGATACACCAGCCGATTCAGCACAGTCTGACAAGCTGATCACAATCACAACTGATGTGCTTACTTTAAAAGTAGATACATTGGGTGGTGACATCATTGAATCTGTTCTTAATAAATACGACGCAGAACTAGACTCTAAAGCTAAGTTTGTTCTTCTTAAGAACGACGCAACACACAGCTACGTTGCTCAAAGTGGTCTAATCGGTCCTCAAGGTATCGATTCAAACTCTGGCCGTGCTCAATTTACAGCACAAAAAACAGATTACGTTTTAGCTGAAGGCCAAAACGAATTACGCGTTCCTTTAACATTAGTGAAAGACGGTATTACTTATACTAAAACACTAATCCTTAAACGCGACAGCTACGCTATTGATGTTGATTACACGGTTGATAACCAATCTTCAGCACCAGCAACTGTTGAAATGTACACAAACCTAAAGCAAAACTTAATGGATGATGGTGGTAGCCTTACTATGCCAACATACCGTGGTGCTGCTTATTCAACAGAAGATACACGCTATAAAAAATACAGCTTTGACGACATGGAAGATAAAAACTTATCTATCGACATGACAAACGGTCAAGGTTGGGCGGGTATGTTACAACACTACTTCGCTTCAGCTTGGATCCCTCGCAACGTAAATGATGCAAAACTGACATCTCGCGTAGCAGGTGACTATGGTTACATTGGCGTTCGTATGCCTTCTGTAACTATTCCAGCAGGTCAAGAAGCAACACTTTCTGCAACACTTTGGACTGGTCCAAAACTTCAGAAAGAAATGGCTGCAACAGCACCTTACCTAGACCTAACAGTTGATTACGGTTGGTTATGGTTTATCGCTTCACCACTTCATAAACTATTGTCTTTCATCCAAGGCATCGTTGTGAACTGGGGTCTAGCAATCATTGTTCTTACTTTCATCGTTCGTGGTGCAATGTACCCACTAACGAAAGCACAATACACATCAATGGCTAAAATGCGTATGCTTCAACCTAAGTTGACAGCGATGCGTGAACGTATTGGCGATGACCGTCAGCGTATGAGCCAAGAAATGATGGAGCTTTACAAGAAAGAAAAAGTAAACCCACTAGGTGGTTGTTTACCAATTCTTCTTCAAATGCCAATCTTCATTTCACTGTACTGGGCATTAATGGAATCTGTTGAACTTCGTCATACTCCATTCTTTGGTTGGATCACGGATTTATCAGCACAAGACCCATACTACATCCTGCCATTATTAATGGGTGCAAGTATGTTCTTAATCCAGAAGATGAGTCCAACAACAGTAACGGATCCAATGCAACAGAAGATCATGACGTTCATGCCTGTTATGTTCACTGTATTCTTCTTATGGTTCCCATCTGGCCTAGTTCTTTACTGGTTAGTATCAAACATCGTAACGTTAATTCAGCAAACTCTGATTTACCGTGCTCTAGAGAAAAAAGGCTTACATTCTAAGTAACCTTTCACTCTTGAAGTAAAACAAAAGGCGGCCATTGGTCGCCTTTTTTGTTCAATGAGCATACAATATCAGTAAGCAATAGACATAAAGAATAATCATGACACTACATACAGACACCATTGTTGCACAAGCAACAGCACCAGGCCGAGGCGGCGTTGGTATCATTCGCGTATCAGGTCCAAAAGCAAAAGACGTTGCGCTTGCTGTTATTGGTAAAGAACTAAAACCTCGTTACGCAGAATATGCGCCATTTAAAGATGAAAATGGATTGGAGCTTGATCAGGGTATTGCCCTTTACTTCCCAAACCCACATTCATTTACCGGTGAAGACGTATTAGAACTTCAAGGCCATGGTGGTCCTGTCGTCATGGATATGCTAATCAAACGCATTCTAAAGATTGATGGCATCCGTACAGCGCGTCCAGGTGAGTTCTCAGAAAGAGCTTTCTTAAACGACAAAATGGATTTAGCTCAAGCAGAAGCGATTGCTGATTTAATTGATGCAAGCTCTGAAGAAGCGGCTAAATCAGCCTTAAATTCATTACAAGGTGTTTTCTCAAATAAGATTAATACCTTAGTTGAATCCCTTATCTATCTACGTATTTACGTTGAAGCAGCAATCGACTTCCCTGAAGAGGAAATCGATTTTCTTGCTGATGGCAAAGTCAGTGGTGACTTACAAGGTATCATTGATAACCTTAATGCGGTTCGTAAAGAAGCGAATCAAGGCGCCATCATGCGTGAGGGTATGAAGGTTGTTATCGCAGGGCGTCCAAATGCAGGTAAATCTAGCCTTCTTAACGCATTATCAGGCAAAGATACTGCTATCGTTACTGACATAGCTGGTACAACCCGTGACGTACTTAGAGAGCACATTCATATTGATGGTATGCCATTGCATATTATTGATACCGCAGGCCTTCGTGAAGCATCTGATGAGGTTGAGCGCATTGGTATTGAAAGAGCTTGGGATGAAATAGCCCAAGCTGACCGTGTTTTATTTATGGTTGATGGAACAACTACAGACGCAACAGACCCTAAATTAATTTGGCCAGAGTTCCTTGATCGTCTACCAAAAAACATGGGCATGACAGTGATCCGAAATAAAGCAGATCAAACCGGTGAAGATCTCGGTATTTGTCATGTAAATGATCCTACATTGATTCGCCTATCAGCAAAAACGGGTGAAGGGGTTGATGCACTGCGTAACCATTTAAAAGAGTGCATGGGCTTCTCAGGTAACCAAGAAGGTGGCTTTATGGCTCGCCGACGCCATCTAGAAGCGTTAGAAAAAGCCGCTCAGCATCTTGATATAGGCCAACAGCAATTAGAAGGTTACATGGCAGGAGAAATCCTTGCAGAAGAACTTCGTATTGCACAACAACATCTAAGTGAGATCACAGGTGAATTTACTTCTGATGATTTACTTGGACGTATATTTACTTCGTTCTGTATTGGTAAATAAAACCAATACTAATAAGATTGATAATGGGCCGATGTAGGCCCATTTTTTATAGGATAAATTCATGAAAAAAGTATCTATTATTACAGGAAGTACTCTAGGTGGAGCTGAGTATGTTGGTGACCATCTTGCTGATTTATTAGAAGAAATGGATTTTGCCACAGACATCCATAATCAACCAAATTTAGATGATATTGATACTGATAGCTTATGGCTTCTTGTTGTATCAACTCATGGTGCAGGCGATTATCCTGACAATATTAAGCCATTTATTCAACAGTTAGAAACAGTGTCCCAACCATTATCGAGCATTGAATTTGCTATTGTTGCTATCGGTGATTCAAGTTATGACACTTTCTGCGCAGCAGGAAAATCACTTCAAAATACCTTAAAAGAGCATGGCGCTATCGAAAAGTACCCTCTATTAGAGATAGATGTAACTCAAAATAGTATCCCAGAAGAACCAGCAGAATTGTGGCTAAAACAACACATTTGTTAATAAAAAGTGTTATCCGATCTATAAAAGTTATTAAATAGATGATACCTACTATGTGGATAACTATAGAAAGATCCAGTGATCAAGTTATAGTTATCCATTGAATAAGATCTAACGCCCTCCCCCCTTGTGGATAACTAACTCTTTTGTCCTCAAGCTGTCCGATCGAAGATCAAAGAAAGATAACAACTTTGGATCCATCTAAAGTATATGATCCTATTGATCATTTATCACTTATCCACAGAGATCGACGATCTATATAATAGATCTAATAAAAGATCTCTTTAAAAGATCTTATATATATTAAGTGATCTTTCTTTTTTGAACTTCATCACTTTTTCATTTCTTTCCAAGCTAGAAAAAGGGTAAAATACATCTCTTAAGTTAAATTCTTCTAACTCTTTTCATTACTCCTAAGGTCGAATCATGTTTTACCAAGACAACTTTGATGTCATTGTTATTGGCGGTGGTCATGCTGGTACTGAAGCAGCACTTGCTGCAGCAAGAACAGGACAAAATACACTTCTACTCACTCATAACATTGATACATTAGGTCAAATGTCGTGTAACCCTGCAATTGGTGGGATCGGCAAAGGACATCTGGTAAAGGAAGTTGATGCCTTAGGTGGTTTAATGGCACAAGCCATCGATCATAGTGGTATTCAATTCAGAACATTGAATGCTTCAAAAGGTCCAGCTGTTCGAGCTACTCGCGCACAAGCAGACAGAGCGTTATACAAAGCTTATGTTCGTTCAGTATTAGAAAACCAACCAAATTTAACCTTATTTCAGCAAGCCGTTGATGATCTTATTATAGAAAACGATAAGGTAATGGGTGCTGTCACTCAAATGGGCCTTAAATTCCGAGCTAAATCCGTTGTATTGACCGCTGGTACCTTTTTAGGGGGTCAGATACATATTGGTATGGAAAACTTCTCAGGAGGCCGCGCAGGAGATCCTTCTTCGATCACTCTTGCTCAACGTCTACGTGAGCGCCCATTTAGAATTGATCGTCTAAAAACTGGTACACCTCCTCGTATCGATGCACGTTCAGTTGATTTTTCAGGATTAGAAGCACAACCAGGTGATAATCCAACACCTGTTTTTTCATTTTTAGGTAAGCGTGAACATCACCCACAACAAGTGAACTGTTTCATTACTCATACCAATGAAAAAACACATGATGTAATTCGCAATAACCTTGATAGAAGCCCTATGTATGCTGGCGTTATCGAAGGTATAGGTCCTCGTTACTGCCCTTCCATTGAAGATAAAGTAATGCGCTTTGCAGACAAAGACAGTCACCAAATCTTTATTGAGCCTGAAGGTTTATCAACACACGAACTGTATCCAAATGGTATTTCAACAAGTTTACCATTTGACGTACAACTGCAAATCGTACGTTCCATGAAAGGTTTTGAAAATGCACACATTGTGCGCCCAGGTTATGCGATCGAATATGATTTCTTTGATCCTCGTGATTTAAAATCAACTTACGAAACTAAGTTTATTGAAGGTCTATTCTTTGCTGGTCAAATTAATGGTACGACTGGTTATGAAGAAGCTGCTGCTCAAGGTTTAATGGCTGGTCTTAACGCAAGTTTATTTGCTCAAGGCAAAGAAGGCTGGAGCCCACGTCGTGATGAAGCGTACATGGGTGTATTGATTGATGATTTATCAACATTAGGTACTAAAGAACCGTACCGTATGTTCACATCTCGTGCCGAATATCGTTTATTGCTTCGTGAAGATAATGCTGATTTACGTTTAACTGAACAAGGTCGTACTTTAGGTCTTGTTGATGATGTTCGTTGGGCTCGCTTTAACGAAAAAGTAGAGAACATGGAACAAGAACGTCAACGCTTGAAAGATATTTGGATCAATCCAAAATCAGAACAAGTGGATCAAGTTAATGCGATCCTAAAAACACCAATTGCTCGTGAAGCGAGTGGTGAGGATCTTCTACGTCGTCCGGAAGTTAATTATCAATCTCTAGTTTCAATTGATGGCTTCGGTCCTGCGCTTGAAGATTCACAAGCATCTGAGCAAGTTGAAATCCAAGTAAAATATGCGGGTTACATTCAACGTCAACGTGATGAAATTGAAAAATCATTACGTCATGAAAATACAAAATTACCGTTTGATCTTGATTACAAAGAAGTAAAAGGTCTTTCAAATGAAGTTGTAGCTAAACTGAGTGATGCAAAACCAGAGACTATTGGTATTGCTTCTCGTATTTCAGGTATCACACCTGCTGCTATTTCAATTTTATTAGTTCATTTGAAAAAACACGGTTTATTAAAGAAAGGTGAGTAACGTGACCGATTTATCTCAACAATTCGACCGTTTAATTGCTCAAACTGACTTAAATGTCTCTGAATTGCAAAAAGAACAACTCCTTGGTTATGTTGCACTACTCCACAAGTGGAATAAAGCGTATAACTTAACCTCAGTAAGAAATCCGAGTGAAATGGTTATTAAGCACATTTTGGACAGTATTGTCGTTAGTCCAAAATTATCTGGTGAACGTTTTATTGATGTTGGTACAGGTCCTGGGTTACCAGGTATCCCATTAGCTATCATGAATCCAGATAAATCATTTACACTATTGGATAGTTTAGGAAAGCGAATTCGCTTTATTAAACAAGTTATTCATGAGCTAAAAATCACCAACGTAACACCAATTCAAAGCCGTGTTGAAGAGTTTCAACCTGAAGAAAAGTTTGATGCAGTCCTAAGTCGTGCATTTGCATCAATGACAGACATGGTGAATTGGTGTCATCATCTACCGAAAGAAGAAGATGGTGTATTTTTAGCATTAAAAGGTATTTATTCAGAAGAAGAAGCGAATGATCTTCCTGAATGGTGCTCAGTTAAAAATGTAGCGACATTGATCGTTCCGGAGTTAGAGGGTGAAAGACATTTAGTCACCTTAGCCGGAAAAAAATAATGGAATGAGGTTAGTGTGGGAAAGATTATCTCTATTGCGAACCAGAAAGGTGGCGTAGGTAAAACAACAACAGCGGTGAATCTTGCAGCATCAATGGCTGCAACACATCGAAAGGTCTTATTAATTGACCTTGATGCCCAAGGCAATGCAACCATGGCCAGTGGTGTTGATAAATATGATGTGGATGCAACCGCTTACGAGTTGTTGGTTGACGAAGTGCCTTTTGACAAAGTTGTGATAGAGGAAACCTCTGGTGGCTATGATTTAATTGCTGCCAATGGTGACGTGACTGCTGCTGAAATCAAATTAATGGAAGTGTTTGCGCGAGAAGTTCGCTTGCGCAACATGATCTACCCAATTCGTGGTAACTATGATTTCATCTTTATCGATTGCCCTCCCGCTCTAAATCTCCTTACAATTAACGCCATGGCAGCATCTGATTCTGTATTAGTTCCTATGCAATGTGAGTATTACGCACTTGAAGGACTAACGGCTTTAATTGATACCATAGGTAAATTAGCCGCTGTAGTGAATGCTGATTTAAAGATCGAAGGGTTGCTTAGAACCATGTTTGATCCTCGTAATCGCTTAGCGAATGATGTATCTGATCAATTGAAAAAACATTTTGGTGAAAAAGTGTATCGCACTGTGATCCCTCGAAATGTTCGCCTAGCAGAAGCGCCTAGTCATGGTAAACCTGCAATGTATTATGATAAATACTCAAATGGTGCAAAGGCTTATTTAGCCCTTGCCGGAGAGATAATTCGCCGTGACGAAATGGAAAAAGAAAGGGAAACAGAAATTCATGAGTAATAAACGTGGTTTAGGCAAAGGATTAGATGCCCTATTAGCAACAAGTTCAATTGCACGTGAAAAGCAGACAGCTGCTGCACAAAGCGAGTCCATTTCTAAAGATGCTCAATTGGTTGAGTTAGGCATTCACCAATTGAGTGCTGGTCAATATCAACCTCGTAAAGTAATGGAAGAAGAAGCCCTTGAAGAGCTTTCTGCTTCTATTCGTTCTCAAGGTATCATTCAACCGATCGTTGTACGTGAAGTTGCACCTCAACAATATGAAATCATTGCTGGAGAACGACGTTTCCGTGCCGCTAAAAAAGCAGGCCTAAAACACGTTCCATGTGTGGTTAAATCTGTTGAAGATAAAGCCGCAATCGCAATGGCTTTAATTGAAAATATTCAACGTGAAGACTTGAATGCGATTGAAGAAGCGCAAGCATTAGAGCGTTTGCAACAAGAATTTGAATTAACTCATCAACAAATTTCCGATGTTATTGGTAAATCTCGAACAACAGTAACGAATTTATTGCGTCTAAATGCATTGACTGATGAAGTGAAAGGTTTAGTTGAGCAGAAAGAACTTGAGATGGGTCATGCTCGTGCCTTGTTAGCATTAGAAAATGAACAACAAGTTGAATTAGCTCACCTTGTAATCAAAAAGAAACTGACTGTTCGTCAAACTGAGCAAAAAGTAAAAGAGCTATTGGCTCCTCAAAAAGAGGAAGAACCAAAAGAAGTTGATACTGAAATGATGACAATTTCGGATAAATTATCATCAACTCTTGGTTCTAAAGTTGTGATAAGTCGAAATGCAGCGGGCAAAGGAAAGGTAACGATTACCTTTGACGAGGCTCACAAATTAGAACAACTTATCGCAAAGCTAGAAAGCTAAATGTGATATAAAACGTGTGTTGATATAAAAACCGTACTTTACGTCGTAAAAGTCACCGTTATGTTCTCATAAATGTAACTTTTTAATGCTATTTGATTGCATTCATATCAGCTCAACGTATAATTTTTGTAAAATCTTTGTTTTAACTTGATTTAAATCAAAGCAAAGATGCTTTAAAGGAAGAATACATGGTAACTACGTTAGCCAGACCAGGCCGTTTGCTAGCCAAACGACTCATAATGATCCAGCTTAGCGTGGTTATTTTTATGGCAGTAGGAATGAGCTTAGCCGTTAGTGCTAGCTGGGGGATCTCTGCACTCATTGGTGGCGGCATTTTTGTCATTGCTAATGCGGTATTTGCAGGGTGTGCATTTATGTTCAGTGGAGCAAGAGCTGCTAAAAAGGTTGCAGTATCTTTTTATACTGGCGAAGTGCTAAAAATTCTGATTACAGTAGTCTTATTTTCTGTTGCCTACGTGTATATGGAGGTGGAACTTGTTCCCCTCAAACTAACCTATTTGCTGGTACTAGGTATTAATATCTTTGCACCAGTTCTCTTTATTAACAACAGAAAATAGGAAAAGTTATGGCTGCGCCAGGCGAAGCGCTAACACAATCTGGTTACATTGAGCATCACTTAACAAATCTATCTTTAGCTAAGTTAGGTCTGGTAGCTGATGAAGCAAGTTTCTGGAACGTACATATAGATAGCCTGTTCTTTTCTGTGTTTACAGGGATGTTATTCCTTTGGGTTTTTCGTTCTGTAGCAAAGAAAGCAACAACAGGAGTACCAGGAAAGCTACAATGTTTTGTTGAAATGATAGTGGAATTCGTTGCTGACAACGTAAAAGAAACTTTCCATGGACGCAATCCGTTGATCGCCCCACTGGCACTAACTATCTTCTGCTGGGTTATTTTAATGAACTTGATGGATTTAGTTCCTATCGATTTCTTACCATATCCTGCAGAGCATTGGTTGGGTATCCCTTATCTTAAAGTGGTTCCTTCTGCTGATGTGAATATCACTATGGCAATGGCGTTAGGTGTTTTTGCATTGATGATCTATTACAGCATCAAAGTGAAAGGACTTGGTGGGTTCGCTAAAGAATTAGCACTTCACCCGTTTAATCACCCAATTATGATTCCATTCAACCTACTATTGGAAGTTATCTCGCTATTAGCGAAACCTCTTTCATTAGGCATGCGTTTGTTTGGTAACATGTTTGCTGGTGAGGTGGTGTTTATTCTTATTGCGGCAATGCTACCGTGGTATTTACAATGGGTAGGTGCACTACCTTGGGCTATCTTCCACATTTTGGTTATTTTGATTCAGGCTTTCGTATTCATGATGCTGACTATCGTATATCTGTCGATGGCACATGAAGACTCTGATCACTAATTTAGACAATTTATTTATCAATGGCACTTTGCCGACAACATAAAACTGGAGAAAGTAAATGGAAACTTTACTGAGCTTTTCTGCAATCGCCGTGGGCATTATTGTAGGTCTTGCTTCACTTGGTACAGCGATTGGTTTCGCACTTCTTGGCGGTAAATTCCTAGAAGGCGCAGCTCGTCAACCTGAAATGGCTCCAATGCTACAAGTTAAGATGTTCATCATCGCTGGTCTATTGGATGCGGTTCCAATGATCGGTATCGTTATCGCGCTACTATTCACATTTGCTAACCCATTTGTTGGTCAACTAGCAGGCTAATCCAGCCATTGCTAATTGAATTTTTGTAGCTGATTCTTAACGAGGGGTAGCTGTTGTGAATATGAACGCAACTCTGCTTGGTCAAGCAATCGCTTTTACATTGTTTGTTTGGTTCTGCATGAAATATGTATGGCCACCAATCATGGAAGCGATCGAGGAACGTCAGAAAAAAATTGCTGACGGTTTATCTGCCGCTGAACGCGCAGCTAAAGACCTTGATTTGGCACAAGCTAATGCTTCTGATCAATTAAAAGAAGCAAAGCGCGCTGCAACTGAGATCATCGAACAGGCTAACAAGCGTAAAAGTCAAATTTTAGACGAAGCTCGTGAAGAAGCTCTGGTTGAACGCCAGAAGATTCTTACACAAGGTGAAGCTGAACTTGAATCTGAACGCAACCGTGCCCGCGATGAACTGCGTAAACAAGTTGCAACTCTGGCTGTGATCGGTGCCGAGAAAATCTTAGAGCGTTCTATTGATGTAGAAGCGCAGAAAGATATTCTTGATAACATCACTGCGAAATTGTAAAGAAAAGGGGCCAAGATATGTCGGAAATGGCAACCATCGCACGCCCCTACGCGAAAGCAGCTTTTGACTTTGCGGTCGAAAAAGGCGAATTGAGCCAATGGGCTCAAATGCTAACTTTTTGTTCAGAAGTCGCGAAAAATAAAGACGTCGCTCAATTGTTGGATGGTGCAGTAGCATCAGAGCAATTAGCTGAAATTTTTATTTCTATTTGTGGCGAACAACTGAACGAGTTTGGACAGAACTTAATTCATGTAATGGCTGAAAACGGTCGTTTGAAAGTTCTACCAGGAGTGTTAGAACAATTTATCCTTTTACAACATGAGTTTGAAAAAGTGATTGATGCTGATGTTACATCAGCAATTGAACTAACAGAGCAGCAGAAAGCTGACATTGGTGCCAAACTTGAAGCTCGTCTAGAGCGTAAAGTGAAGCTGAATTGTAGCGTAGATGAGACCCTTCTAGCAGGGGTTATTATTCGAGCCGGAGACCTAGTCATTGATAACTCAGCACGTGGCCGTTTAGGTCGTCTGAGCGAAACATTGCAGTCTTGATGGGGAATGGAGCATGCAACTTAATTCCACGGAAATTAGCGATCTAATCAAACAACGTATTGAAAAATTCAACGTTGTAACTGAAGCTCGCAATGAAGGTACTATCGTGTCGGTAAGCGACGGTATCATCAATATCCACGGCCTTGCTGATGTAATGCAAGGCGAAATGATTGAATTACCGGGTGGCCGTTACGCGCTAGCACTTAACTTGAATCGTGATTCAGTTGGTGCGGTAGTAATGGGCCCATATGCTGACCTACAGGAAGGCATGAAAGTAACAGGTACTGGTCGTATCCTTGAAGTTCCTGTTGGTCCTGAATTACTAGGTCGTGTTGTTAACACACTTGGTGAGCCAATTGATGGTAAAGGTCCAATTGAAGCGAAACTGACTTCTCCAGTAGAAGTGATTGCACCTGGTGTAATCGATCGTAAATCAGTAGACCAACCAGTACAAACTGGCTATAAGTCAGTTGACTCAATGATCCCAATCGGCCGTGGTCAGCGTGAGCTAATCATCGGTGACCGTCAGACTGGTAAAACAGCAATGGCGATCGATGCGATCATTAACCAGAAAGATTCTGGTATTTTCTCAATCTATGTTGCTATTGGCCAAAAGGCATCAACAATTGCTAACGTAGTTCGCAAACTAGAAGAGCACGGCGCACTAGCAAACACTATCGTTGTTGTTGCATCGGCTTCTGAATCTGCTGCGCTGCAATACCTTGCACCGTACTCAGGTTGTGCGATGGGTGAATACTTCCGTGACCGCGGTGAAGATGCTCTGATTGTTTATGATGACCTATCTAAACAAGCGGTAGCTTACCGTCAAATCTCTCTACTACTGAAACGTCCACCGGGCCGTGAAGCATTCCCTGGTGACGTATTCTACTTACACTCTCGCCTACTAGAGCGTGCTGCTCGTGTAAGTGAAGCGTACGTTGAGCGATTCACTAACGGTGAAGTAACAGGTAAAACAGGTTCTTTAACTGCTCTACCTATCATCGAAACTCAAGCTGGTGACGTATCTGCATTCGTACCAACCAACGTAATCTCGATTACTGATGGTCAGATCTTCCTACAAACAGAACTGTTCACTGCTGGTGTTCGTCCTGCGGTAGATCCTGGTATCTCTGTATCGCGTGTAGGTGGTTCTGCACAAACTAAGATCATTAAGAAACTGTCTGGTGGTATTCGTACTGCTCTTGCACAGTATCGTGAACTTGCAGCATTTGCTCAGTTCTCATCTGATCTTGATGACGCGACTAAGAAGCAGCTAGACCATGGTGAGAAAGTAACTGAACTTATGAAGCAGAAACAGTACGCTCCAATGTCTGTTTTTGACCAAGCTTTAGTTATCTTCGCAGCTGAAAAAGGCTATTTGAAAGATGTTGAGCTTGCTAAGCTTGCAGATTTTGAAGAAGCATTGCTGTCGTATGCTCGTGGTCAGTTTGCCGATCTAGCAAAAGAGATCGACACATCGGGTGCTTGGAATAATGAAATTGAAGCTCAGTTCGTGAAACTGGTTGAAGATTTCAAAGCAACCCAGACCTGGTAATTCGTTGGTGGCCTGTAATGGGTCACCCGAAAACGGAGAGTAACGATGGCCGGTGCGAAAGAGATTCGTAACAAGATCGGGAGTGTAAAAAGCACTCAAAAGATCACGAAAGCAATGGAAATGGTAGCCGCTTCAAAAATGCGTCGCTCGCAAGAGTCGATGGAAGCGTCTCGTCCATATGCTGACACAATGCGTAAAGTAATCGGTCATTTAGCGCTTGGTAACCTTGAGTATCGTCATCCGTATCTTGAGGAACGTGAAGCTAAGCGTGTTGGTTACATCGTTATTTCTAGTGATCGTGGCCTGTGTGGCGGCTTAAACATTAACTTGTTTAAGAAAGTCATGGCAGAAATGAAAACATGGTCAGAAGATGGTGTTGAAATTGATTTAGCCGTTATTGGCTCAAAAGCAACAGCATTTTTTAATAGCTACGGCGGTAACGTTGTCGCTCAGAATTCAGGCCTTGGGGATCACCCTAGCCTAGAAGAACTGATCGGTACTGTTGGCGTGATGCTAAAGAAATACGATGAAGGCCAGTTGGATCGTCTATATGTTGTGAACAATAAGTTCATCAACACTATGGTACAAGAGCCAGCTATTGAGCAATTACTTCCTTTGCCTAAATCTGAAGATGAAGCAATGCAACGCACTCATGCTTGGGACTACATTTATGAGCCTGAGCCAAAACCACTACTAGATGCTTTATTGATTCGTTATGTTGAATCACAAGTATATCAAGGCGTGGTTGAGAATTTAGCCTGCGAACACGTAGCGCGAATGATTGCGATGAAAGCAGCGACAGATAACGCTGGTGACATTATTGATGAACTGCAACTTGTGTATAACAAAGCCCGTCAAGCGGCGATTACACAAGAGCTTTCTGAAATTGTTTCAGGCGCTTCAGCGGTTTAAGCATAGGTATTTAAACAGTTTAGAGGATTAACGATGACTACAGGTAAGATCGTACAGATCATCGGTGCGGTAGTCGATGTAGAGTTCCCACAGGGCGAAGTACCTCGTGTATACGATGCTCTGAATGTTGTTGATGCACAAGAACGTCTTGTTCTTGAAGTACAACAGCAAATCGGTGGCGGCGTTGTGCGCTGTATCGTAATGGGTAGCTCAGATGGTTTACGTCGTGGCTTAACAGTAAAAAATACTGGCGCGCCAATTACAGTTCCAGTGGGTACTAAAACACTAGGTCGCATCATGAACGTTCTTGGTGATGCGATTGATGAGTGTGGTGAGATTGGTGCTGAAGAGCATTATTCAATTCACCGTGAAGCGCCAAGCTACGAAGAGCAGTCAAACTCGACTGAACTTCTAGAGACAGGTGTTAAAGTAATCGATTTAATTTGTCCATTCGCTAAGGGTGGTAAAATCGGTCTATTTGGTGGTGCTGGTGTAGGTAAGACCGTTAACATGATGGAGCTTATCAATAACATCGCACTACAACACTCTGGCCTATCTGTATTTGCAGGTGTAGGTGAGCGTACTCGTGAAGGTAATGACTTCTACTTTGAAATGCAGGAAGCGGGTGTTGTAAACATTGAGAAACCTGAAGAATCAAAAGTAGCAATGGTTTACGGTCAAATGAACGAGCCACCAGGTAACCGTCTACGTGTTGCACTGACTGGTCTAACAATGGCTGAGCGTTTCCGTGACGAAGGTCGTGACGTTCTGTTGTTCGTTGATAACATTTACCGTTATACACTAGCAGGTACTGAAGTATCAGCACTGTTAGGTCGTATGCCATCGGCGGTAGGTTACCAACCTACACTAGCTGAAGAAATGGGTGTTCTTCAAGAACGTATCACGTCAACTAAGCAAGGTTCTATCACGTCTGTACAGGCAGTATACGTACCAGCGGATGACTTGACGGATCCATCTCCAGCAACAACGTTTGCTCACTTAGATGCGACAGTTGTACTTAACCGTAATATCGCGGCAATGGGTCTATACCCAGCGATTGACCCGTTAGATTCTACATCTCGTCAACTTGATCCATTAGTTGTTGGTCAAGAGCACTATGATGTGGCTCGTGGTGTTCAATCGACACTACAGCGCTATAAAGAGCTAAAAGACATCATTGCTATCCTAGGTATGGACGAGCTGTCTGAAGAAGATAAGCAAGTTGTATCTCGTGCTCGTAAGATTGAGAAGTTCTTAACTCAACCTTACCACGTAGCAGAAGTATTCACTGGTGACCCAGGTATTTACGTATCACTTAAAGACACATTAGCTGGCTTTAAAGGTCTACTTGCTGGTGATTACGATGACGTTCCTGAGCAAGCCTTCATGTACTGCGGTAAAATTGAAGACGCGCTTGAGAAGGCGAAGAAGCTATAAGGCTGATTAGGAGGCGATATGGCAGCAATGACCTTTCACCTAGACGTTGTAAGTGCTGAGAAAAAATTATTTTCAGGACTGGTTGAAACGATTCAGGTGACCGGTAGCGAAGGTGAACTTGGTATTTTCCATGGACACACACCGCTGCTGACCGCTATCACGCCTGGTATGGTGCGTATTGTTAAACAACATGGCCACGAAGAAATTATTTATGTTTCTGGTGGTATTGTTGAGGTTCAACCTGGTTCGGCAACTGTTCTTGCAGATACCGCAATCCGTGGTGAAGACCTAGACGCAGCTAAGGCAGAAGAAGCTAAGCGCAAGGCTGAGGAGAATATCCAAAATCAGCATGGCGACATTAACTTCGCTCAAGCGGCCAGTGATTTGGCTAAAGCGATCGCACAGCTTCGAGTTATCGAGCTGACAAAACGTTCGCGTTAATCAAGCACCATTAGAAAGAAGGCGGCCAATAGGTCGCCTTTTCTTTTTAATTTTGTTTATTTCTTATTTTTATCTCACCCGTAGATTAGTTTTTTAGCATATAATTTATCCTCAGTATCAACTCCATTATCTATTGCGTAAGTAAGTAATGGATTTCATATTTTGGTTTTTAACAAGCTAGGCAAATTAAGTCAGCATAATAATAGAATGGGCTTTTCATGAACTTCAGTGCAGTAATTTTGGCAGCGGGTAAAGGCACTCGCATGTACTCAAACAAACCTAAAGTACTTCATACTTTAGCAGGCAAACCTATGGCTAAACATGTAATTGATACATGTGAAGGTCTTGGCGCTCAAAATATCCATTTAGTGTATGGTCACGGTGGTGATCAAATGAAAGCTGAATTAGGTGAAGAGCGTGTTCAATGGGTACTTCAGGCTGAACAGCTAGGTACAGGTCACGCTGTAAATCAAGCTGCACCAGAATTTGCTGATGATGAAAAAGTACTGGTTCTTTATGGTGATGTTCCACTAATTAGTGCTGAAACCGTAGAAAACTTATTAGATGCACAGCCTACTGGCGGTATTGCTTTACTAACCGTGGTTCTAGATAACCCTATGGGTTACGGACGTATTATTCGTCGTAATGGCCCTGTAATCGCGATTGTAGAGCAGAAAGATGCAACAGAAGAGCAGAAGCTCATCAAAGAGATTAATACAGGCGTAATGGTTGCTACAGGCGGTGATTTAAAACGTTGGCTAGCAGCACTTAAAAATGAAAATGCGCAAGGTGAATATTACTTAACCGATATTATTGCAGCAGCGCATGATGAAGGTCGTGCAGTCGAAGCTGTTCACCCTGTTAGCCCTATTGAAGTTGAAGGTGTAAATGATCGCGCTCAGCTAGCTCGATTAGAAAGAGCTTACCAAGCAGCTCAAGCTCAAAAGTTATTAGAGCAAGGTGTTATGCTTCGAGATCCAAGCCGTTTTGATCTTCGTGGTACATTACAATGCGGTATGGATATCGAGATTGATGCAAACGTAATTATCGAGGGCAATGTAACGTTAGGTGATAACGTGGTTATCGGTGCGGGTTGTGTACTTAAAGATTGTGAGATCGACGATAATACGGTTATTCGTCCTTACAGTGTAATTGAAGGTGCTACAGTTGGTGAAGAGTGTACGGTTGGTCCATTTACTCGTTTACGTCCTGGCGCTGAATTATGTAATGATGCACACGTTGGTAACTTTGTTGAAGTGAAGAACGTTCGTTTAGGTGAAGGTTCTAAAGCGAATCACTTAACATACCTTGGTGATGCGGAAATTGGTAAGCGTGTAAATGTAGGTGCTGGTGTGATTACTTGTAATTACGATGGTGCTAATAAATTTAAGACGATCATTGGTGATGACGTGTTTGTTGGTTCTGATAGTCAGTTAATCGCGCCTGTTACTGTTGCTAATGGTGCAACGGTTGGTGCTGGTTCTACAGTGACTAAAGATGTGAATGAAAATGAACTTTACATCAGCCGAGCTAAAGAGCGCCGCATTGCTAATTGGCAGCGTCCAACTAAAAAATAATTAATAGATAATCTATTGATAGTAAAAAAGAAGCCATTAGGCTTCTTTTTTTATATCTGTCTAGTCTATAGACAAAATCGAGATAAAAAAAATGCTGACCGAAGTCAGCATTTTTAAAAATTCTATTCGAAAAATTCGAATTAAGCTGGAGTAACGTCTGCAGCTTGTGGGCCTTTTTGACCTTGTTCAACAGTGAAAGTTACCGCTTGGCCTTCTTTCAGAGTTTTGAAACCTTCAGTTGCGATAGCACGGAAGTGAACGAATACGTCAGCGCCGCCGTTATCTTGAGTAATGAAACCGAAACCTTTCTCTTCGTTGAACCACTTAACGATACCAGTTGATTTAGACATAATAAATCCTAATTTTTTTAAATTAAATAATTCGCATAATGCGAAGTTGTAGCCATAAAGAATTATTTATTTGAGGTAAAACATATGTATAAAAAGCTTCAAGCATAACTGGTAAAGCAGTATAACGAAGGTTTCAAAAGCATAATATTACAGATAAATAGGTCTGTTTACAGGCCGAGCAAAATAATAGCATTTTTTAACCGATTGTATAGCATAATTTCAAATTTGAATGAAAATAAGGCTAAATTTTACTTAGCCTTATTACGCCGTACGGTCTTAGGATAAAAAGAATCGATAAGCTAGATTATCTGTCTCATCTTTCCATTGATAACCAAGCTCTTCAAGGTGTTTTGAAAAACTAGCAAGATCAGAATCAGTTAGCTCAAAACCACATAACACACGTCCATAATCTGCACCGTGGTTACGATAATTGAAGAGACTGATATTCCAGTGAGTACCTAAAGTACTTAAGAAGCGAACGAGTGCTCCTGGGTATTCTGGAAATTCAAAACTGTATAAACGCTCTTGCATTGTTTTTGATGGTTTACCACCAATCATATAACGTATATGCAGCTTAGCCATTTCATCATCAGATAAATCAACAACCGGGTATTCTCCCTTTTGTAGATCATTAATGATGTTATCAAGCTCTTCTTGCCCTTCTTGTAAGCGAACACCAACAAAAATGTTAGCTAGCTTATCGTCGTTGTAGCGGTAGTTAAATTCAGTAACAGCTCTACCACCAATCAGATTACAAAACTCAAAGAAGGCACCTTGACGTTCAGGAATAGTAACAGCCAATAGCCCTTCTCGTTTTTCACCTAGCTCACAGCGCTCAGATACGTAACGTAAACCATGGAAGTTAGTGTTTGCACCAGAAAGTACGGTTCCTAGTTGTTTGTTTTTTAATTGATGTTGATCTGCAAATTTTTTCAGACCAGCTAATGCCAATGCACCAGAGGGTTCAGCAATCGCTCTTGTATCTTCAAAAATATCTTTTACCGCTGCACAAATTTCATCACTCGATACGCTGATATGGCCATCAAGGTATTTTTGACATAGACGGAAAGTTTCATCACCAATACGTTTAACAGCGACACCATCGGCAAACATACTCACTTGATCAAGAATGACAGGCTCACCAGCATCTAAAGCCGCTTTTAAACAAGAAGAGTCTTCAGGCTCAACAGCGATGACTTTTATTTCAGGCATGAGTTGTTTTATTAGCACTGCAATACCCGCGGCTAAACCACCACCACCAACAGGTACAAAGATATAATCGAGATGACCATTTTGTTGCAGCATCTCCATACCTATTGTTCCTTGACCTGCAATCACCAGTGGGTGATCAAACGGAGGTACAAAAGTATAACCATGGAGTTGTGATAAGCGTTCTGCTTCTGCTTTGGCTTCATCGAAATTACTGCCATGTAGAACCACATTACCACCAAAACCTTTTACGGCTTCAACTTTGATATCAGGTGTCGTTTTGGGCATCACAATTGTCGTTTGAATGCCTAGCTTGGTTCCTGAAAGCGCCATACCTTGAGCGTGATTTCCTGCAGATGCAGCAATAACCCCAGCATTTTTTTGCTCTTGGGTTAGATTTGCAACCATATTGTAAGCACCACGAAGTTTAAAGGAGTGAACCGGTTGACGGTCTTCTCGCTTTAACTGAACTCGGTTGTTAATGCGCTCAGATAAACGAGGCATATCTTGAAGTGGTGTTACTGTTGCCACTTCATAGATTGGCGCTCGTAAGATCTGACGCAGATATTCTGCGCCAGTTTGATATGAAGAGTTGCTCATAGGCTTACCCTTCTAACTTAGATTTATCACGTACAGCACCTTTATCTGCACTGGTTGCCATACTTGCATAGGCTTTTAGTGCAAAAGAGACTTCACGTTGACGATTGACAGGTTTCCAACCGAGTTCATCTTGTTTTATTCGACGAGCTTGCAGTTCTGATTCTGGTACATCAAGCGTAATTGAGCGGCTTGGGATATCGATGGTAATGATATCACCATCGTTAACTAAACCTATTGTGCCACCACTTGCAGCTTCTGGAGATGCGTGACCTATAGATAGGCCTGATGTACCACCAGAGAATCGACCATCAGTGAGAAGCGCACATGCTTTGCCTAAGCCCATTGATTTCAAGTAAGTGGTTGGGTAAAGCATTTCTTGCATACCCGGACCACCCTTTGGACCTTCGTAACGAATAACAACGACTTCACCTGCTTTAACTTTTCCACCTAAAATGCCTTCTACCGCTGAGTCTTGGCTTTCAAAAACAATGGCTGGACCTTGGAACTTTAGATTTTCTTCATCAACGCCGGCGGTTTTTACAATACAACCATCAACCGCGATATTGCCAGATAGAACGGCGAGACCACCTTCTTGGCTAAAGGCATTTTCTTTGGTTCGAATACACCCTTCTTTTCGGTCGTCATCAAGGCGATCCCAACGGCAATCTTGCGAGAATGCTTTTGTTGTTCGGATCCCTGCTGGTCCTGCACGGAAGAATTTAAGGATCTCTTCGTCTTCAGTTTGCATAATATCGTATTGTGCAAGTTGCTCTTGCATGGTTAAGCCAAGAACCGTTTTTGTTTGATTGTTCAGAAGCCCTGCTCTATCTAACTCACCAAGGATAGCCATTACACCACCTGCTCGGTGAACATCTTCCATATGGTATTTAGGTGTTGATGGAGCGACTTTACACAAGTGAGGTACTCGACGAGACATCTCATCAATGTCACCCATATCGAAATCAATTTCGCCTTCTTGAGCGGAAGCTAAAAGGTGAAGAACGGTATTACTAGAACCACCCATTGCGATATCAAGTGCCATGGCATTTTCAAATGCAGCACGGTCGGCAATATTTCTTGGAAGTGCTGATTCATCATCTTGCTCATAATAACGCTTTGTTAATTCAACAATACGTTTACCAGCATTAATAAACAGCTGCTCGCGATCGGCGTGAGTAGCGAGCATTGAGCCATTACCTGGTTGAGATAAACCGAGTGCTTCGGTTAAACAGTTCATTGAGTTAGCCGTGAACATTCCTGAACACGATCCACAAGTTGGACAAGCAGAACGCTCGATCTGCTCACTTTGAGCATCGGAAACTGTGGGATCGGCACCTTGGATCATTGCATCAACAAGATCCAGTTTGATTATTTGATCTGAAAGCTTAGTTTTTCCTGCTTCCATTGGGCCGCCTGACACAAAAATTACTGGAATGTTAAGACGCATTGCAGCCATCATCATTCCTGGGGTAATTTTGTCGCAGTTAGAAATACATACCATAGCATCAGCACAGTGAGCATTAACCATGTATTCAACAGAGTCTGCAATGAGTTCGCGTGATGGCAGAGAATAAAGCATGCCACCGTGACCCATAGCGATACCATCATCAACGGCGATAGTATTAAACTCTTTGGCGATACCTCCGGCTTTTTCTATTTCGCCAGCAACAAGTTGTCCCATGTCTTTAAGATGTACGTGACCCGGAACAAATTGAGTAAATGAGTTAACAACAGCAATGATTGGTTTACCAAAGTCATCTTCTTTAACGCCAGTTGCACGCCATAAAGCGCGTGCTCCGGCCATGTTACGTCCGTGAGTGGTGGTGGCTGAACGATAAGTAGGCATTGTTATATCCTTATAAATTATTTAGCTGATGGTGCATTTTCTGGGTATACGTAATCTAACCAACCCCATTTATCTTCGGTTGTTCCATTGAACAGACCAAAGTAAGCGGCTTGGATCTCTTTTGTGATAGGACCACGTTTACCTTCACCAACGGTAATCTTGTCAACAGAGCGTACTGGAACGATTTCAGCCGCTGTGCCTGTCATAAATACTTCGTCTGCAAGATATAGCGCTTCGCGTGCGATGTTTTCTTCGCGAATTTCATACCCCATATCTTTTGCAAGCGTCATGATAGAGTCTCGAGTTATTCCCGGTAAGATGGCACTGGTTGCTGGTGGTGTAGAAAGAATACCATCACGAACAACAAATAGGTTTTCACCAGCACCTTCAGAAAGATAGCCATCAACACTTAAAGCAATACCTTCATCGTAACCATGACGACGGGCTTCACCACCAACTAATAAAGAAGATAAATAGTTACCACCTGCTTTTGCTGCGGTTGGAATGGTATTTGGTGCAGCACGGTTCCAACTTGAAATCATGGCATCAACCCCATTTTCTAATGCTTCTTCCCCTAGGTAAGATCCCCATGGGAATGCAGCAATAATGAGTTCCATTTCCGTATTTTCTGGTGGGCAAACACCTAAACCTACATTTCCTACAAAGCCCAAAGGACGAATATAAGCAGAATCGAGTTTGTTTTGACGTAAGGTTTCACGTGTTGCTTCCATAATTTCTTCTTCAGTATATGGAATTGGGAAGCGATAAATTTTAGCGGAATTTTTTAAACGTTTTGCGTGCTCTGGGTGGCGGAAAATAATTGGACCATTTGGCGTGTTATAACAACGCACCCCTTCAAAAACGGATGTTCCATAATGCATTGCGTGAGTCAGAACGTGCACATTTGCGTCTGCCCAAGGAACCATCTCACCATTAAACCAAATAAAATCTGCTGTCTTTGACATTGTCACTAATCCTTATGCGCGATGTAATGTAGAAACGTTAACGGCGGTAATATCCCAAAGCTTTTCTATTTGATTAGTAAGAAGGCTAATTGGTCGGTCACTTTCTACGATGATTTCAATTGCAGCTACTTTGCTGGCTTGATTTTGTGTTGCTAATACTTGCTTGATGATAAAACCACGGTGACGGATAACGCGTAATACACGTTCTAATAAAACCGGTCTATCGTTAGCTTCAATCTCTAAAATATAACGTTGCATTATTCTCCCTCCACCATATCTTGGTTTGCAGCACCTGGCGGAACCAAAGGCCATACGTTTTCTTCTTCTGAAATAAGAACATGCAGCAGATAAGCCGTATCGCTTTCAAGCATTTCTTTTAAAGCGGGTTCTACTTCTTCTTTTATTGTGATGGTTTTTCCAGGAATACCAAAGGCGGCAGCAAGAGCAACAAAATCAGGATTATCATCAAGAATGGTTTCACTGTGGCGGCCATCAAAAAATAATGATTGCCATTGGCGAACCATGCCTAAACGTTGGTTATTAATAAGAACCATCTTTACAGGGATTTGTTTACGCTTAATCGTGCCGAGTTCTTGTACATTCATCATGAAAGAACCATCACCTGAAATCAGAATAGATTGATCATCAGGACGAGCCACTTTTGCTCCCATCGCTGCGGGTAACCCAAACCCCATGGTGCCAAGGCCTGCGGAGGTTAGGTAATTTTCAGGAGCTCGAGGTTGGATATGTTGAGCTGCCCACATTTGATGTTGGCCTACATCTGTCGATACGATAGCGCTGTCTGGCATCATGTCAGAAAGTTGCTTTAGTAGCAGAGGGGCATAAATTAATTCACCTGGGTGATCGTAGCGCCATTTAAATTCAGAACGAAGAGAAGATACATGCTCTAACCAAGGGGTTAGGTCTTGCTCTAGTTTCAATTGAGGAAGAATAACCTTGATATCACCGCGTAGTGTTGAATGAGCGTGACGAAGCTTATTGAATTCTGCGGCATCTATATCGATATGGATTACTTTCGCATGAGGAGCAAAGCTTTCTAATTTTCCTGTCACACGGTCATCGAAACGGGCACCAACAACAATTAATAAATCGGATTCTTGAACGATTAAGTTAGCAGCTTTCGTGCCGTGCATACCTACCATACCAAGATAGTGAGGATCGTGTCTTTCGATAGAACCTAAGCCTTTTAATGTACTCACTGAAGGCATTGGATTATTAATTAAAAAATCACGAACAGAGTCGGTTGCGTGTGCCAGTTGAACACCACCACCCACATACAATACGGGTTTATTGCTGGCTCTTAGTAATACCTCTGCAGCTTCAATGGCTTCAGGAACAACAACAGGGATACTAGGCGCTTCAAAATATGGAAGAGAAGTAACTGGGGCTTCAGCGAGTTGCACATCTTTGGCTATATCAATGAGTACCGGTCCGGGACGTCCTGACTTTGCTACCTCAAATGCTTCAGCAATCACAGGAGCAAGTTCATTGATATCAGTAACCAAATAACTGTGTTTAGTACATGAGAGAGACATACCGATGACATCCATTTCTTGGAAAGCATCAGTACCGATTAAATTACTCGCCACTTGACCTGTGATAGCAACAAGAGGAATGGAATCTAACATGGCATCAGCAAGACCTGTAATTAGGTTTGTTGCTCCTGGGCCTGATGTTGCAAGGCATACCGCAACATCCTTACTTGCTCTTGCCATTCCTATTGCAGCCATTGCTGCACCTTGTTCATGACGACATAAGATGTGTTCAACGCCGCCATCATATAATGCATCATAAATAGGCATGATCGCCCCACCAGGATAACCAAAGACAGTTTTAATCCCTTCGTCTCTTAAGGCTTTAACTACTAACTGTGAGCCATTCATACTCTTTCGCTCCCTGCGTGAGTGGTTGTCTGTTTTCTCTTGCACATCATGTGCCCCCATTTATCTTCCTGAACTTATAAAAAAACCCCCTTGCTTGTTGGCTTGGGGGTTTTTAGTGTGCTTGTAACTCTATTTTTTGCTCACACATCCCCGAGCGGTGACCAGAATCACCACTAGAATGTTAATAATCAGAATATTCAGTTGAGCAAAAAAGGTCATTTAATCTATCCGTAAACGTTTTCTTTTTGATATTTCGTTACATTAACTTAGTGGTAACACAGACATGGCTCTCATGACAAGAAAAAACTATCATTTAATTCACAATTCTTGTTCATTTAGCGCTTATATATAACAAAAACATAAAATCAGTACAGATTGGTCTTTAATCAAATAAGTTGGGTAGATAAATGGGATTAGCAATAATACACAGTCGAGCTTGTGTAGGTGTAGAAGCACCACCGGTGACGGTTGAAGTTCATATTAGTAATGGGATGCCAGGATTTAGTCTGGTTGGCTTACCTGAAACAACAGTAAAAGAAGCAAAAGATAGAGTAAGAAGTGCAATCATTAATGCCAACTTTGAGTTTCCATCTAAAAAGATCACCGTTAATTTAGCTCCTGCGGATCTTCCAAAAGAAGGTGGACGATTTGATCTTCCTATTGCGCTTGGGATCTTAGCAGCATCAGATCAAATACCTGAAAATAAATTGGATGGTCATGAATTTGTTGGTGAGTTGGCTCTTTCTGGTGAGTTACGTCGAGTAAAAGGTGTTTTACCTGCCGCCTTAGCTTCACTTAATGCTAAACGTTGCTTAGTTGTTCCTGATGATAATGGTGATCAGGCTGCGTTGGTTGGAAAGGATATTCATAAATCTGCGCCTCACCTACTAGCTGTGTGTGGTTTTTTGTGTGGACAGCAGCAACTCAGTTTATTAACTACTCCTCAACTTGAAGAGCAATCCTTATCTTTAGAACGTGACCTACAAGATATTATTGGTCAACAGCAAGGTAAGCGAGCGTTAGAGATAGCAGCCGCTGGAGGACATAATTTATTGTACTTAGGGCCTCCAGGTACAGGTAAAACTATGTTGGCTTCTCGTATGAGTGACTTATTGCCTGAAATGACCAATGATGAAGCGTTAGAAACGGCTGCGGTGGCCTCGTTAACTCATCAAAATATTACAGAATCTAATTGGCGAGCCCGCCCTTTTCGTTCACCTCATCATTCTAGCTCTATGGCGGCATTAGTGGGTGGTGGCTCTATTCCACGACCGGGAGAAATATCATTAGCTCATAATGGCATTTTATTTTTAGATGAGATGCCGGAGTTTGAAAGAAAAGTGCTTGATTCACTGCGGGAACCACTAGAATCTGGTGAGATAGTCATCTCACGCGCTGCGAGTAAAACACGTTTTCCTGCACGTTTTCAATTGGTCGGAGCATTAAATCCTAGCCCTACAGGTTATTATGAGGGGAACCAAACGCGAACCAATCCACAGTTGATTTTACGTTACCTTAATCGAATATCTGGCCCCTTGTTAGATCGTTTTGATATGTCATTAGAAATACCACTATTGCCGAAGGGAACGCTAACCGAAGGTGGAGATAGAGGTGAAAGCACGCAAGAAGTAAAACATCGAGTTTTACAGGCTCGTGCTCGCATGTTAGAGCGTAATGGTAAAGTGAATGCGCTATTAGGAAGTCGAGAAATTGAAAAGCACTGCCCACTAGATAAAGAAGATGCTGCATTTTTAGAAAATACGCTACATCAGTTAGGATTATCTATTCGTGCTTATCATCGGATTATTAAGGTCGCGCGTACTATTGCTGATTTATCTGCGGAAGATAAAATTCAACGAATCCACTTAGCTGAAGCTGTTGGTTATCGAGCTATGGATCGATTATTAAAACAATTATCTGCACAAGCGGTCTAATCTATTAATTGAGATGTAATGAAAGATTACTCACAAAAGAAGGCCTGACTTGTTATCATGTGGATAATATTCACTCTAATCTACAAATGAAGAGTTCTATGATTGCTAATATTAGGCTGGTTATCAGTGTATTACTTGTAATGCTAAATACAGCATTAACATCTTTAATTATCAGCTTCTTTGCAATAATTAAATTACTTCTTCCTTTTGGTATCGTGAAAAAAATTACGGTATCTATGGCAAATAAAACATTATGGGGATGGGCTACATTAAATCTGTGGATGCTTAATATTAATAATAATATTGAGTGGGAGATTGAAGACGGTGAAAGCTTATCTCAAGATAATTGGTATCTTTTGTTATCAAACCACGTGAGCTGGGCTGATATTGTTATTTTGTCTTCGGTAATGAAAGATAAAATACCTATGACTAAGTTCTTTTTGAAGCATGAATTGCTTTACGTTCCTTTTGTAGGACTTGCGTGTTGGGGAGCGGATATGCCATTTATGCGCCGAGATCCTGAACGTCGTGAAGATGATTTTAAAGCGATTCAAAAGTCTTGTGAAAACTTTCGAGCTGTTCCTACAACGGTGGTTAATTTTGTTGAGGGAACCCGAGCGACACCTGAAAAGCTAAAAGAAGCAAGAACACCTTACCAACATTTGTTTAAGCCAAAGGTTGGTGGTATCGCTTTTACTCTTTCAGCGATGGGTGAACTATTTGATGGGATTGTTGATGTCACACTTGCGTATCCTGATAACCAAGAATCACCATTTATCGATATGCTACAAGGGAAATTAACCAAAGTTGTTGTTCGTATTAACTTGCATCCAAATGATGAAAAAGTGAATGGCGATTACTTTGGAGATAAAACCTTTAAGCGTGGTTTTCATAAGTGGGTAAACGACTTATGGAAAGAAAAAGATGAGTACCTTCAAGGTGTTTTAAAAACCAAAGAATAAAAAAAGGGAGCGATAATTCGCTCCCTTTTTATTTGTTTATTTTTTACTTTTTAAGTAACCAGTTTACTAACTCGTAGTACTCATCAGCGCTTTTGATTTTGCCCGTTTCAACAAGGTATTTGTTGTTAACGATTAATGCAGGAACACCAGTTAATCCACTGTCTTGGAATGATTTATCAAAACGGTTAACCATAGAGTTAATAGCAAAGCTATTGTATGTACCGTCGAATTCATCAGCGTTAACGCCTTCATCTAGGAAGATCTGACGAATTTCTTTTTCATTACGTGGTGGTTTGTTCATTGTATGGATACGGTTGAAGAAAACAGGAACCATTTTATCTTCGATACCTAGAGAAACCATTGTTGCATAGGCTTTACTCATTGATAAACCCATTGGTCCACCCATGAATGAAACGTGAGTTTTCTTAAACGTTGCATTATCTGGTAGTGTTTTCTTTAGACCCTGAATAAGCGGTTCAAAGCTATTACAATGTGGGCAGTAAAAAGAGAAAAATTCATTCACTGTCGGTGTTTTGGATTCAGGTAGGTCAAGAACTTTGTAGTAATCGCCTTCTGTAAAGTTTGCTGCATTTACTGAAAAACTCAGTACTAAAGCACCAAACAGTGCCATCATTTTCTTCATCATGTGTAACTCTCTCCAATCCATTTGTGATTAGTATTATATTTTACCATTGTGGCATCAGTTCTAAAGGTGCATCGTTTAATGCGGCTATTTGTTCTTTAAATCCGAGTACCTGACTTTCCCAGTATTTTGCGTCGGCAAACCATGGAAATGCAATAGGAAAAGCAGGATCTTGCCAACGTTTTGCAAGCCATGCCATGTAGTGCACCATTCGTAGACCACGTAAAGGTTCAATTAGTTTCAACTGGTTGTGGTCAAAATCGCAAAACTCAGAATAAGATTCCAACAAAATATCTAACTGAACAAGCTTATCTTGGCGATCACCATTTAACAGCATCCAGATATCTTGTGCGGCAGGGCCATTTCTGGCGTCATCTAAATCAACAAATAATGGACCATCACGCCATAAAATATTGCTAGGGTGACAATCACCGTGCAGTCGAATGGATTTACTTGGTTGCCAGTGTTGTTCGATTTGTTGAATCAACATATCCATATCAGAGAAAAAGCTATTTTCTAAATGTGTCGGGATAAACGAGCTGTTTTCTAATAGTTTTCTTGGTTGGTACAAGTACTCATCTAACCCTATTGTTGGACGATGTTGAAATAACTCGGATTCCCCTACTTTATGAATGCGGCCTAAAAAGCGTCCCACCCACTCTAGTTGATCAAAATTATCGACCTCAAATGTGCGGCCTCCTAAGCTGTCAAAAAGTGCAAACCAATAACCATTGGCTGAGTGTAGGGTTTTGCCGTTAATTTCCAATGGTGCAGCGATTGGAATATCTTGTTGAACAAGTTGTCGAGCAAATAAGTGTTCTTCAAGAATTTGCGCTTCAGACCAACGTTGTGGGCGATAAAACTTCACAACATAACGACGTCGTTCTTCGTCGGTAAATTGATAGACACGGTTTTCATAACTGTTTAAAGCAAGAAAACCTGACTCTGCTCTAATGCCGATATCAGCAAGAGCATTCCAGAGTAAATCAGGGGTAAGCGTACTGAAATTAAAAGCGTGTTCAGACATAGTCATTCTCAATAAAAAAGGCTCATCATGAGCCTTTTGTGTCAATAATAAGGTGATTATAGCTTTTTAAAGAATCGACTTTCAGCTTTTATCACTTGGCCATCAGAATTCGTTATTTCAAATTCAATTGTTGTGATGGTTTTATTTAATTCGGTTTCACTTGCTCCTAAGCTCATCGGTAAGCTTAATACCTCACCAGCTTTGACATTCACTCGTTGTGCTCCATACCAAGTGAGATTATCAATGCCTGTTACATTGAGTTCGTATTGTTGAGTTTGTTGGGTTTTATTAATGATTTTTAAGGTGTAAGTATTCTCAATTAAACCTGAACTGCTGATTCTTGCTAACTGGTTTCTATCGCGTAAAACATCTAGTCCCATAGGTTCTACCGTTGCTATTTGAGTGATAAATAGCCCTATCATCAGCAACATAACGACGCCATAACCAATTAACTTTGGACGCAGAACATGAGTTTTATGTCCTGCTAATTTATGTTCAGTGGTATAGCTGATAAGGTTTTTGTCATATTTCATCTTATCCATGGTTTCGTTACACGCATCAATACAAGCGCCACAGTTAATGCATTCATATTGCAGACCATCACGAATATCAATACCAGTCGGACAGACCTGCACACATAAATTACAGTCAATACAGTCGCCTAATCCTAATTCTTTTGGATTTTTTTTGCGTGAACGAGGGCCACGAGCTTCTCCTCGTTTTGGATCATAACCAACAATATAAGTGTCTTTATCAAACATGGCTGACTGGAAACGAGCGTAAGGGCACATATGCAAACAAACGATGGAACGCATCCACCCTGCGTTTCCATAAGTACAGCCAGCAAAGAAAAGAACCCAAAATGCAGGTAAAAAATCACTATTTAAGGTAAAAAAATCAACAACGAGTTCTTTTACAGGAACAAAATAACCGACAAAAGTAATGCCTGTTGCAATGGCGATAACAATCCATGCAAGGTGTTTGAGTGTCTTTCGAAGAAACAAGTTTGATGTCATTTTCATTTGGTCTTGTTTACGACGTTTGTTAGCTGACCCTTCTAATTTTTCTTCAAACCAAATGTACATGAAAGTCCAAACGGTTTGCGGACATAAATAACCACACCATACTCGTCCTAAAAAAGTGGTGATAAAAAACAACCCGAAGGCCGCTATCACAAAAAGAAGCGCGAGAAGAGTCAGGTCTTGAGGGAAAAGAGTCGTACTAAAGAAGCTAAACTGCTGATTTCCAATATCGAGTAAAATAGCTTGGCGGTCACCAAAGGAAATCCAAGGAGTGAGAATAAATAAGGCAAGCAGAAACCATGCTCCATAGCGGCGCAATTTCTGGAAGGTTCCTTTGCTTTGACGAACATAAATTCCAGAGCTTGGATTAAAGCGATCACTACTGGATTTATGGGTCTTAGGGTTAAATTGCTTTGGAGTCACATCCTTGATGTCTATTTTTTCCTGACTCATTATTCTTCCTAAATATTATTATTATGGTACCAAGTGAGTAATGTTGAGCATTATTTTTTACTTGGTAACTAGATGACATTGCGGATGAATTATAGCCTGATGACTAAAAGGAATACGTAAGAAGGTTCAAATTTAGTTAAAAAAGTGTGTTTTATTTGATATGAAACCGATCTGGTTCGGTGACAAACCAGATCATAGCATGGTGAGTTACTTATAAAATCCCACGAGCTTTTAGAATTGCGGTTTTAAAATCATCTTCTTGGTCTTTAGCAAGACCTGGGATCATTTCTGTTTTTTCGCTATTTCGCATTTTTAGATGATAGATTAGAACATCATCAGTAAGGTCTTCTAACTTACCTTCATATTTTGTTTCTTCTGCAAGTTTTACAATAAACTGCATAAGATTGAGTTCTGGTTCTTTTTTCCATTCAGGGTGAATTAATTCGATTAATTCATTTACGCGGTGACATTTCATTGAGCATTCTCCTTATAATTATTAGGGTTAGTATATATCAGTTATAAGGGATGTTAATACCAGTTAGAGTAAGTAAATGATCGGATTCTCATGTAGAAAAAAGTGCTTTTTAAAAAAGAAAAAGCGCAACCAATAGGCTACGCTTTTAAATTATGCCGCACATGAAACTTCTTTTTCAGTTTCTGTTTTTTCTGAAACCACTAAAGTCATTTCAGGTACGTTCTTTTTCGCAACAGCTACTTTTACAAAGTGGCTGCGACGACGATCCACGCTATGTGTTGAAGCAGAGCGTGAGAACCTGACAGTCATAGGACGCATTATCTATCTCTATAGTCAGGCACTTCCTTGGCCAAATTAATGACCTAACTATTTATGAGTTACATCAAGGTGAAACTCTTTTTAGCTTTCGCCAATCCAAATAAATAGTCAGGATTATGTGTTTAAAAAACACCCTATAAGGGTAACATAAACTGTCAATTAGTCGAGGTGCATCTCAGCGTAATTATGATAACTGAGCAATAATAAGAGTATAAAACATGGATTGGTTAGGAGATAAAAATGTCTTTTTTTAAAAAAACGTTAGCGTCATTAGGCATTGGTTCTGCAAATGTGGATACGATCATTCACCATGAAGTTTTGATACCAGGGCAAAAAGCTCAAGTAACTATTGAAGTTACTGGCGGTGCAACGGCTCAAGATATTGATAATATTGATTTGAAATTATGTTGTCAGTACAAAAAAGAAGTTCATCGTAAAAGTGAAAATGGCTCACAAACCCAAATTATTAAGCAAACTCATGTGCTGGCGGATTGGAGTTTGCCTTATGCATTTACGATAGAGCCAAAGCAAGAACGTAAATTTGAATTGGAATTGGATCTCCCACTAAATACACCAATTACGATTGGGGATGCCAAAGTGTGGGTTCAAACAGGGTTAGATATTTCTCTTGGTTTAGATCCAACAGATAAAGACCCTATTACTGTTCGTCCTGATGATATCTTTGATGGTGTATTAACCGCTTTAGAAACTGAAGGCTTGCGGATCCGTCAGGTTGAATGTGAGCACGTTAAAGGGTTTGATTTACCTTTTGTGCAAGAGTTTGAGTTTGTGCCTTTTGATGGCCCTTATCATGGTAGTTGGCGAGAACTTGAAATGATTGCTCATAGAACAGCGGATGAGCTGCAATTATGGTTTGAGATAGACAGAAGGCATAAAGGTGGTGCGTTAGGTTTATTATCCTCAATGCTTGGACGTGGTGAGTTAAAAAGAAAATTAAGCCTACCAACCCGCTTAACGCCAGAAGAAGCAGGAAAGCAAGTAATTGATTTCTTAAATCAAACCACTTAATTGATAAATTTGATGAAAAAATGACACATTTAAGCTTACAACTGTACGCTTAAATGTGTCATACTGATCTTATCGAGTAATCACTCTATGAGATAATTATGCCTACCTCCGCTCCATATTCCAAAAAAGAAGAATTAGCGAACAGTTTAAGCCATGCTTTAGGGATGGTTTTTGGTGTTGTTGCTTTAATCTTATTGCTTTTAAAAGCCAATGCAGCTAATGCGGATTGGCTAACCATAACCAGTATGTCTGTTTATGGTGCGAGTATTATTTTACTTTTTTTAGCGTCGACGCTTTACCATTCTATTGCCGCACCTAAAGCGAAAAGATTATTAAAAACCTTGGATCATTGTGCGATTTTTCTTTTGATTGCGGGTAGCTATACGCCCTATTTATTGGTGAGCTTGAGAACACCATTAGCCTACTGGTTGATGGGTGTGATTTGGGCTATTGCGCTTATTGGCATTATTGGAAAAATTGTATTTGTATATCGATTTAAAAAATTGTCGCTAATTACTTATCTCATAATGGGATGGTTATCAGTGATTGCTGTGTATCAATTGGTTATTCATATTGATATTAATGGCGTGATTTTATTGGGACTTGGTGGCGTAATTTATTCTTTAGGGGTTATTTTTTATGTCGCTAAAAAGATCCCATACAACCATGCTATTTGGCACTTATTTGTATTAGGTGGCTGTGTTACTCAATTCTTGTCGATTTATTATTACGTAAAGCCAGTTTAGAAATAAAAATGGCCTAGTAGAAATACTAGGCCATTTTTCATTGTTACTGCGTTAACCCTTCCAAAAGGCTGGGAAGAATAAAACCAATACGGTTAAAATTTCTAATCGCCCCATCAACATTCCAATGCTGAGTATCCATTTTGCTGTATCTGGTAGTGTTGCAAAGTTACCTGTTGGGCCAACAATATGCCCCATACCTGGACCTACGTTAGCAACAGCAGTAACGGCACTGGTGATACTCGTTACGGGATCAAGCCCTAAGCTACCTAATAACGCAGAGATAATGATGATGGTTAATAGGAAGGTAAAGACAAGAGCGACAACCGAACGTGCAATGTCATCGGTTACTGGACGGCCATTATAACGTTGAACAAAGATCCCTGATGGGTGGATCAGTTTCATCATCTGTTTATTCAACATGGTTGATGCAATCTGGAATCGGAAGATTTTTATACCACCTGCAGTGGAACCTGAACATGCACCTGTTAACATAACAAAAGCAAAGATGATGGCAGGGAATGCCCCCCACGATGTAAAGTCATCCAAACCAAAACCCGTTGTAGTCACAACAGAAACAATATTAAACACAGAGACACGTAACGCATCCATAATGGCATAGTCATTATGAATCACTAACCAAATCGCAACTAATAAGCTGGTGATTAATACTAATTTTAGAAAACCAACGACCTGAGCATCTTTAAAGAGAACTTTGGGATCGCGCTTTTTAAGTACTTGAATGAAGAGTAAGAAAGGCAAACCACCTGCAAACATAAAGAATGATGCTACCCAGTGAGTGCTATTTGAAAAACGATTCATTGAACTATCTGAGGTGGAATATCCTCCTGTGGATAGCGTGGTAAATGCGTGGTTTATGGCTTCAAACGGCGTCATTCCTGTCACTAAATAGCTTAAGAAACACAGCAACGTTAAGCTTAAATATACATTCACTATGTATTTGGCGACATATTTGGTTCTTGGGGCGCTTTTATCTGACCAATCAGAAGATTCCGTTTGGAACAGTCGCATACCACCGACATTGAGCATAGGTAAGATGGCTACTGCCATTACAATAAAGCCTACACCACCTAGCCACTGTAGCGTTGAACGCCATAATAAAATGCTTGGTGCCATATCATCTAACCCACTGAGCACCGTTGAACCTGTCGTTGTGATGCCTGACATGGTTTCAAAGTAAGCGTCGGTAAAGCTGATGTGGTTAATAAACACAAAAGGGAGTGCGGCAAAAGCGCTTGCAATGGTCCACACAAGTGTTGTTATTAAAAACATATCCCGCACGTTCATTTTAAACTGTTTGCTGCGGCCCAAAGTTAAACAAGCAAATGCCACTATGTGAGTAATGGCAACCGCTTGTCCAAATTCGATAAAACCACCAGTACCTGTAAACAGTGCTACGAGTGTCGGGATATACATAAATAGGGCGAGTTTTGATAAAACAAGCCCTATTACAAATAGGATCGGTTTGTAGTTAACCATAATTATAAGAAGAACGGACTCGGTTGGAATAAGCGTTCTACATCCTGAACGTATTTCTTATCCACTAGGAACATAACAACGTGATCATCCTGCTCTATCACGGTCTTATCGTGGGCGATTAATACTTCTTCACCTCGAACAATTGCACCAATGGTTGTGCCCGGTGGTAGTTTTATGTTTTGAACTTCTCTACCAACGACTTTTGATGTGGTTTCATCACCATGTGCAATGGCTTCAATCGCTTCGGCTGCACCACGACGAAGAGATGATACGTTAACGATATCAGCACGACGAACATGCGTTAATAGCGCTGAAATTGTCGCTTGTTGTGGTGAGATAGCCACATCAATAACGCCACCCTGTACTAAATCCACATAAGCGCCACGTTGAATCAATACCATGACTTTTTTAGCACCCATGCGTTTTGCTAGCATGGCTGACATGATATTGGCTTCATCTTCATTAGTGACAGCGATGAACACATCAACTTGATCTATGTGTTCTTCACTGAGTAGCTCTTGGTCTGCAGCATCACCACAAAATACAATGCTTTCTTCAAGCAGTTCAGATAACTCTTCTGCTCGTTTCATATTACGTTCAATCAGTTTAACGCTGTAGTTTTGTTCTAAGCGTCTCGCAAGACCTGCGCCGATATTACCGCCACCAACAATCATAATTCGTTTGTATGGGCGCTCTAAACGTTGTAACTCACTCATTACTGCACGGATATGGTTACTTGCTGCAACGAAGAATACTTCATCGTCAGCTTCGATAACGGTCGTTCCCTGAGGACGAATTGGTCGGCCTTGACGGAAAATAGCCGCAACACGAGTATCAATATGAGGCATGTGATCACGAAGTGCGGATAATGCATTACCAACTAGAGGGCCACCATAATAGGCTTTAACAGCAACAAGACTTACTTTCTTCTCAGCAAAGCTGGCTACCTGAAGCGCGCCTGGGTATTCGATTAAGCGTTCGATGTATCCTGTTACTAGTTCTTCTGGTGCGATCAAATGATCAACAGGAATCGCATCAGATTGGAAAAGGCGCTCTTTTTCTCTTAAATATTCAGGAGAACGAATACGAGCAATACGGTTTGGTGTATTAAATACAGTAAATGCAATTTGACAGGCGATCATGTTCGTTTCGTCGGAATTAGTGACGGCAACTAACATATCGGCATCTTGTGCACCGGCTTCTCTTAATGTATCTGGGTGACTAGCAAACCCTTGAACTACACGTAAATCGTATTTATCTTGCAACTCACGCAGTCGTTCAGAACTCTTATCTACAACCGTAATATCGTTGTTTTCGCCCACCAAGTTCTCAGCTAATGTGCCGCCTACTTGACCTGCACCTAAGATGATGATTTTCATACCGTTTGCTCGCTCGTATTCCGATTAGGCTTTTTGTAGAACAGCGTAATAGAAGCCGTCCATATTCTCTTCACCTGGAAGAATTTGACGTCCTGGTTTTTCAGGATCTGTATTATCAATTAATGTTGCATCACTTGTACGTGCTAAAAACGTTTTTACTTGATCGCAGTTTTCTAAAGGCGTAATTGAACAAGTCGCATAAACCATGGTGCCGCCAGATTTTAACTGTAACCACATGGCATCAAAGATTTCACTTTGCAGTTCAGCCAATGCTTTAATGTCTTCAGAGCGACGTAACCACTTGATGTCTGGGTGACGACGAATAACCCCTGTTGCAGAACAAGGTGCGTCCAATAAAATGCGGTCAAACTGTTCGCCTTTCCACCATTCTTCTGGGTGGCGTGCATCACCACAAATAACTTGTGCTTTAAGGTTTAAACGCTCTAAGTTTTCATAAACTCGTTTTAAACGTGTTTCATCACAATCAATAGCAACCACATTTGTATCTTGTGTGCGTTCTAAAATGTGCGCTGTTTTACCACCAGGAGCCGCACAGCAATCAAGAATTAATTCGCCATTTTGAGGTTGTAGGTACTCTGCTGATAATTGAGCTGCTGCATCTTGTACCGATACCCAACCTTGTTCAAAGCCAGGAAGAGTATATACATCACGCGCTTTATCTAATAACAGAGCATCTGTTGCTTGGCTGTGTGGCGTAACGCTGATTTCTTCTTTTTCAAGTAGAGCTATATATTCATCACGAGTGTGGTGTTGGCTATTAACACGTAGCCACATTGGTGCTTTACTATTATTGGCTTCAACAATAGTTTCCCATTGTTCTGGGTAGGCTTGTTGTAGCATTTTCAATAACCAGCCCGGATGACCATATTTACCTGAGTCATGGCTTACTGATTTTGCATCCAATTCTTCTTGGCTACGTTGATAATTACGTAATACCGCGTTGATCAGTCCACGTAGTTTTGGACCTTTTAAATTCTTTGTACCTTCAACAGTTTCCGCTACTGCTGCGTGTGCAGGAATACGCATGAAACTCAGTTGGTAAATACCCACAAGAATTAGATGATGGAATACTCGTTGTTTTCCCTTTAATGGCTTATCCATTAATGATTGAGCAACAGACTCTAAACGAGGAAGAAAGCGCAGTACGCCATAGCAGATCTCTTGCAGTAAAGCTTGGTCACGAGGTTTGATCTCAGATTGAGCTTTTGGAAGCGCTGAAGAGAGAGAATGACCCTGATCGACAACTTGATAAATAACTTTGGCTGCCGCAGCACGAACGTTCATGTCATCACCTAAAATATGGTTGGCAAAAATAAAAAGGCAAATACGATATTTGCCATTTAAAAACGAAGGTGGCAATTATGCCACCTTTTTATATTTTTGAAGAATTAGTTAAGGGTATTACCCACTTCAAACCATTCTTTGCGAGAATTCAAAATATCTTGAACGCCCATTGCTTTTTTTCCAGGTACTTGCAATTGTTCGAAGACAATTGCATCTGAACCTGTCGCAACATAAATGCCCGTTTTATCCGCTTGGATAATGGTGCCTGGTGTTGCATCTCCGGTATAGCTTTCAACACGAGATTGCCATACTTTAATGGCTTTATCTTCAACAGAGAAGTGACTCATTGGCCATGGGTTAAAAGCACGAACACAGCGTTCAATAGCAATTGCATCCATTGTCCAATCAATCTTTGCTTCTTCTTTGCTTAGTTTTTTCGCGTAATTAGCCAGTTCATCATCTTGTTTTTGTGCAATAGCAGAGCCATCAGCAATATCAGATAAACAATCAACTAAAGCGATTGGACCTAGTTCAGCTAATTTGTCGTACATTGAGGCGCTTGTATCGGTTGCTTCGATAGGCAAAGTTGCAATCTTCAGCATATCGCCAGTATCTAAACCAATATCCATTTGCATGATGGTTACGCCAGTCTCGGCGTCACCTGCCCAAATAGAGCGTTGAATAGGTGCAGCACCACGCCAGCGAGGAAGAATAGAACCATGAACGTTAATGCAACCCAGCCTTGGTGTATCTAACACCGCTTGTGGTAGCAATAAGCCATAAGCAACCACAACCATTAAATCTGCATTTTGGTCAGCCAGTTCTTGTTTTGCTTCGTCACTCTTAAAGTTTTCAGGCTGGAACACTGGGATATTGTGCTCAAGCGCCAGTTCTTTTACTGGGCTTGCCGTTAGCTTTTTACCACGACCCGCAGGGCGATCTGGTTGAGTATATACGCCAATCACTTCATGGTGAGAGTCGATAAGTGCTGACAAATGGCGAGCCGCGAAATCGGGCGTGCCCGCAAAAATAATGCGTAATGGTTTATTCAAGTTGACCTCGGAGTCTCTAATATCAACCCAAATAAGGCAGTTACTTACTGCTTATTTGGGCTTACGATGGTTAGTTTTTAGCGTTGAATTTTTTAATCTTCTCTAGTTTTTCTTTAATACGCTTACGCTTTAGAGGCGATAAGTAATCAACGAATAACTTGCCATCAAGGTGATCCAGTTCGTGCTGAACACAGATAGCTAATAAATCATCAGCATCAAAGCTAAATTCTTTACCATCGCGATCAAGAGCTGTTACTGATACTTCAGCAGAACGAGGAACCATTCCTTTTGCGCCAGGAACAGATAAGCAACCTTCTTCTATGCCATCATCGCCACTTTTTTGTGTGATAACAGGGTTGATTAATACCATTGGTTCGTCACGAGTGTCAGATACATCGATCACAACAATACGTTGGTGGAAATCAACTTGCGTAGCAGCAAGGCCAATACCTTCTTCGTCGTACATGGTTTCAATCATGTCATCGACAAACTTTTGGATTTCAGGTGTTACTGCTTCTACCGGTTTTGCTACGGTGCGTAGACGATCGTCCGGAAACGTTAAAACTTCTAATAAAGCCATAATTACTCTAAATGTTGAACTGCGCCGAAAACGGCATAAACCTAATAGCTCCAATTCTAGACATTTTATTGAGCAAATGACAGCATCGGTTGGTATGTCTGACAAGGAAAGCGGACCATGTTAAAAAAAACACTCATTTTTTCATCATTAATTAGCGCTATTTTATTTTCATCACCATCAATATCAAGTGACGATAAACTGGTTTTAAAACAAGATTACCCGGAACAATACACCGTTAAGAAAGGGGATACTCTCTGGGATATTTCGGCGTTATTCTTAGATAGTCCTTGGTTTTGGCCAAAACTATGGAAAATTAACCCTGGTATAAATAATCCTCACTTAATTTACCCAGGGGATGAATTAACGTTAACTTGGCATAATGGAAGCCCAGTATTAAGTATTAAGCCGCTTAAGAAATTGTCGCCTAAAGTGCGTAAGGTAGTGAAAGAGCCTGTCCCTACATTACCGACGAGTTTAGTTGTGCCTTATTTACAGTCCGATCGTTTAATCGACGACATAAATTATGAAACGTCATACAGAGTGCTAGGAACCAGTGACGGTCGTAAATTTTTAAGTGCGAGTGAAAGAGTGTATGTGGATGCCGAGTTATCACATAAAGAATGGGGCATATACCGAGTCGTTAATGAGTTTTCTCGTCAGGATGACAAAGCTTCATCTTACGCTCTTCGTCTTGTAGGTGTTGCAGAGTTAGCTGAAAGAAATGAAGGAATGAGCGGGTTAAAAATCATTAAACAGCAGCAAGAAATTGCAATTAACGATGTGGTTTTACCTATTTCTTCTGATGAAATAAAAACAGAATTAACAACAACTTTTTATCCCCAGCCTGCACCAATAGATATTGATGTATCCATATTAGGTTCAATTGATGGTGGAGAATACTTAGCGGTTAATCAAGTCGCGGTGATCGATAAAGGAAGTAATGACGGCTTATTACAAGGAAGTATGTTTTCTTTGAGAGAGGAAGGAAATATTGTTAATGGTAATAAAGGCGAGTATTACTATGAGACGGATAAAGACACCAAGAAAAAAGGTATTCAATTGCCCCAGACTGAAATTGGTGAGTTAATCGTTATTAGACCTTATGAAAAATTTAGCTTAGCACTCATCACAAAAAGTGAAATGCCAATACACAAAGGCGTTATAGCGGTGTCTCCTAATGAGGAATAAATAAAGTTATGCCCATTTCTGAAGATCATCTATCGGCTTGGTTAACTTTATGCTTTTGTCCTAGAGTAGGTGGGAAGGTAATGTCTCGTTTACTCAGTGTCGATTCAGTTGAAAATATTCTGCAATACAATAATGAGCAGTTACAAGCTTTAGGCTTATCTTCATCTCAAATTACTTATTTAAAACAGATGGGGAATAAGCAAGTTGAGGCCTGCTTGACTTGGCAAGCAAAGAGTTCTGATCATACTATCTTGCCATTAACCGACCCTAGATACCCTAAGTTGTTGTCTGAGATTAGTGCTCCACCTCCTGTACTTTTTGTTAAGGGCGATGCGTTGTGTTTGTCTGAACCACAAGTTGCGATAGTTGGGAGTAGAAATGCCAGTCTTGAAGGATTAGATTGCTCTAAAGAATTTGCTCGCTCAATTGTTCAACATAATTATGTTGTAACCAGTGGTCTTGCGTTAGGTGTGGATGGGTATGCACATCATGGTGCAATAGAAGCAAAAGGAAAAACCATTGCAGTTCTTGGTTCTGGACTAGAAAAGATATACCCAGCTAAGCATCGAGCCTTGGCTCAGCGAGTGAGTGAAAATGGCGCCTTGGTTTCTGAGTTTAGACCTGACACACCACCAAGAGCTGATAATTTCCCCAGGCGAAATAGGATCATTAGTGGACTCTCGACGGGGGTATTGGTTGTTGAAGCTGCTGAGCGTTCAGGATCGCTGATTACAGCAAGGTATGCTAATGAACAAGGTCGAGAAGTCTTTGCGCTTCCAGGGTCGATTCAAAACCCTACAGCTCAAGGATCAAATAGCTTAATTAAAGCAGGAGCAAAACTGGTTTCATCACCAGAAGATATTTTTGATGAAATTGGGGCTTTAACTGAATGTGCAATATCTCACCAACCGTCCTTATTCGATCAAGAAGTTATCACAGAACAATTGCCATTTCCTGAAGTGTTCGCTACCGTAGGCAGTGAGGCGACGCCTGTTGATATAATCGCAGAGCGGTGTCAGATGCCTGTACATGAAATCATGATGCAATTACTTGAATTAGAGTTGCAAGGTTTCATCGCTGCAGTCCCAGGGGGTTACATTAAAAAGCGGAGGGGCTAGCCATGATGGATGTTCTTATGTATCTATTTGAAACATATATCCATAGTGATGTTGAACTAAACGTAGAACAAGAAAAACTTGAAGAAGAATTATTAAAAGCAGGCTTTCACCAAGAAGCAGTATATAAAGCGTTAGATTGGTTAGAAGATCTGGCTCGTTTACAAGATACGGACGAGCACGCTCGTGTTGCAACAGGAACGTCAACGTCAATGCGAATTTATACTCAACAAGAAATTGATGGGATAAATACGGCATGTCGTGGTTTTTTACTTTTCTTAGAACAAATTAAAGTACTTACTAGCGAAACTCGTGAAATGGTGATTGAGCAAGTAATGGCTTTAGAAACGGATGAACTGTCATTAGATGATCTAAAGTGGGTTGTTCTAATGGTATTGTTTAATGTTCCAGGACAGGAAAGCGCTTATACACAGATGGAAGAGTTATTGTATACCTCTGATGTAGGCTTGACTCACTAAGGCTGAGAGAATGTCTGGAAAGATTGATAAAGAATTATTTCAAGCGCATGAGCATGCGTTAGAGCATGAAATATGCCCTCAATGTAGCGGTGAACTAAGTATCCGTTATGGAAAAAGAGGTCCATTTTTAGGCTGTCAAAATTACCCTGAATGTGACTATATTCGTCCATTAAAAAGTAATGATGGTCATGTAGTGAAAGAGTTAGGGATCCCATGCCCTCAATGTGAAAGTGAATTGGTGTTGAGACAAGGTCGATATGGAATGTTTATCGGTTGTTCTGCATATCCATCATGTACTCATATTGAATCTTTAGAACAAAAGAAAGAGTCGTCGCAGACAGAAACGGTTTGCCCTAGTTGTCATAAAGGACATCTACAAGAGAAACAATCTCGTTTTGGTAAATCATTTTACGCATGTGATGCTTACCCTGCTTGTCGTTTTGCGGTTAATTTAGAGCCACAGCAAGGGTGTTGTCAAAAATGTGGTTTTGAGTTGCTTTTAAAAAAAGAAACAGCGGCAGGAACTCGTTTAATCTGTGCAGATAAAAAATGTGCAGAAGTTCAGAGCCAATCAGAGTAACTTAATCACAAGTATTAAGTTACTCATACCTTGAGATTTAAGAAAGAGCTTTAAAGGCTTGTTTATCTAAAATATTTGCAAGTTTAGAAAGCTCTTTTTGTAGCATTTCAGGGGAGTCGGCACACACGTTAATATGTCCCATTTTTCTACCCGCTCGCTTCTCTTTTCCATACCAATGAATATGGCAATTCGGCATTGTTAATATTTCATCTGGTAATCTATCTTCACCTAAAATATTAATCATCGCAGTTGAGCGAAGTAATTGATTACCCGTTAATGGTAAGTTACATACCGCTCGAATGTGCATTTCAAATTGGCAAATATCGGTCCCTTGTTGAGTCCAGTGCCCTGAATTATGTACACGAGGAGCAATTTCATTTACAAGTAATTTTCCGTCTACATCGAAAAACTCAATAGCAAGCACTCCGATATAATTCAGTTCATCAGCGATAGCGGTAAACATTTCATCGGCTTGTTGTTGTAAATTACTTGTCCCTTCTAAAGCGGTTGATAAAGCAAGAACACCATCGACATGAACATTTTCAGTCAGTGGGTAAGTCACCATTTGACCGTTTTTATTACGAGCTCCAATGAGTGAAACTTCACGGTTAAATGGAATAAATTGTTCTGCAACTATTGCTTGATTTGGAGAGCTTTTAATTAACTCATCCATTTCTTCCCAAATAGAATCAACTTGTGATACGTCTTTTAAGCGCCATTGACCTTTTCCATCATAACCGCCTAACGCACTCTTCAATACCATAGGGATCCCAACGGTATCGATGGCATTCAAAAAGTCCTGTTTAGTATTGATATTATGGTATTTGGCATTTGCAACATGCGCGTTATCTAATAACTTTTTTCAAGGCGGCGATCACCGCCTGCTTTTATTGCATCAGGTGTTGGTTGAAATTTTCCACTTACACTACAAATATCTAGAATATGATGAGGAATATGTTCAAACTCAGCCGTAATAACATCGACTTGTTTAATGGCTTGTTCTAATGATAAATCAATCGGCTGTTGAGTTAATGGATGTACAATTTGTTGGCTATTAACATCATAAGCGATCACATCAATATTTAATGGAGCACTAGCTAAAGACATCATTCGTGCTAATTGACCTGAACCTAAAATAAGAACATTCATGATTAATCCTCTGATGGATCTGGGTTCTCTAACACCATTTCAGTTTGTTCTTTACGGAAAGCTTCAACCGCAGCCATTACTTCTTCGTTTGATGTTCCAATGATTTGAGCTGCAAGGATACCCGCATTAGCCGCTCCCGCTTCACCTATCGCAAGAGTACCAACAGCAATACCTTTTGGCATCTGTACAATTGAAAGTAATGAATCCATACCTTTAAGTGCTCGAGATTGTACTGGAACACCTAAAACAGGAACACTTGTGAATGCTGCTGCCATTCCAGGAAGGTGTGCTGCACCACCCGCACCTGCGATAATTACTTTGATGCCACGATCTTTTGCTTGAGTTGCATAATCGGCAAGTAACTGAGGTGTTCTATGAGCAGAAACCACTTTTGTCTCATAAGGCACATTAAAGCGGTCAAGCATCTCAGCGGCTAGTTTCATTGTTGGCCAGTCTGATTTTGAACCCATGATAATACCGACTTTCATTGTGAACTCCTTAAATAAAGATATTGGCAATATAGAAAAGTTATCCGCATTATACGGTTATTTTTTATTAAGGAAAACGTTTGCGTAAGGAAAAGCTAAACTTATTAATGAATGATGACAATTCAAAAAAGGAAAGCGGTTGTGTGATTTGAGTAGATCAATAGAATAGATACTATATATAGAAGAGAGTGGTATTAATGTGAAGAATCTAAATCAAGTCGTAGATGCCTTGAAGCAAGGGAATGTTATCGCTTATCCAACAGAAGGCGTTTTTGGTGTTGGTTGTGATCCTGATAACGAACAAGCGTTACTGAATTTATTGGATGTAAAAAAGAGACCAAAAGAAAAAGGATTAATTTTGATTGCTGCATCTATAGAGCAATTATTACCTTATATCGATTTAGAACAATTAACAGAAGAGCAAGTAAATACCATTAAAGCATCATGGCCTGGCCCTGTGACTTGGATTGTTCCAGTGAAAACAAGCACATTACCTTTAGTTACTGGGCAATTTGATAGTATTGCTGTCAGAGTAACAGCTCATCCTCAAGTAAAAGCTATTTGTAACGCATTCGGTAAACCTATTACTTCAACGAGTGCTAACCTTTCAGGATTGGAACCTTGTCGAAGTGTTGCTGAAGTTGAAGCTCAACTAGGGGATACGGGGGTAGTCATTTTTCAAGGTGAAGTAGGTAATCGGACTCAACCTACTGAAATTCGTGATGCGAAAACAGGTAATACGCTGCGTCAGGGGTAATGCATCAATGATTGGTTTAAGGTAAGGTTACTCACATCATTTTAGTTCTTTCATTGCAGGAAATATTTTTACATGGACAAGTATGCCGTTTTTGGTAATCCGATTAAACACAGCAAATCACCTTTTATTCATACCCTATTTGCTCGTCAAACAATGCAGGATTTAGAATATTCAGCAATTGAAGCACCAATAAACGGTTTTGTTGAGTCAGTAACAGCGTTTTTTTCTCAACAAGGAAAAGGCTGCAATGTAACAGTCCCTTTTAAAGAGGAAGCGTTTCAGTTTGCTGATCAATTAACAGAAAGAGCAAAACTCGCAGGAGCGGTAAACACACTTAAAAAATTGGATGATGGCATTATTTTAGGTGATAACACCGATGGCGAAGGATTAGTTCAAGACTTATTGCAGTACCAAGTACCTTTAGAAGATAAACACATTTTATTAATTGGTGCTGGTGGCGCAGCTCGTGGTGTCATTCTTCCTTTATTAAAGCAAAACCCAGCTTCCATTACGCTTGTTAATCGAACTTATGAAAAAGCAAAACAACTTGCAGGGTTGTTTTCTTCTTATGGAAGGATAGAAGCAAAAGAGATGAGTGACATTAATAAAGGGTTTGATGTCATTATCAATTCAACATCAGCAAGCTTATCTGGGGAGCTTCCTCAGATTGATCCTGTCATATTCTCAGGTGGTGCGATTAGCTATGACATGATGTATGGCTCTGGTAAAACCATCTTTAATCAATGGGCATTAGAAAATGATGCTTACCAAGCTTATGATGGATTAGGAATGCTAGTTGGTCAGGCTGCAGAAAGCTTTACTGTATGGAGAGGGCTACGCCCAGGTAGTAAACAAATTTTGCGTGAATTACGAAAGAACTTAGAAGGTATGTAATGAATCAGTCGATTCTCTTTTCAGACGATTTAACCGTAGAACTAGAAAAGCAGCGTGTGCGTTTTTCAGCACAACAAATGGGAAGCTTAATTAACTGTTCAGTTTCATTCTCATGGCTTGAAGAAGAAAGTGGTGAATCTATTTGCCATCATGATAAAGCGAATGAGGTTTTTAACCAGTTACGCTTTGATATAGAAGAGAAAGCTGAAGCATTGATTGAAGATGAAGAATTCAATGCTTCAGGAGAGATTGAAATTAATTAATTTCTTCTTCTATATAGTCATTCTTAAAATTAACGTAATTTAATGCAGATTTTTTAAGTGATGCAATTTCCTCTATAGATAGAGGGCGAACTTGTTTTACTGGGCTACCTATATAAAGGTAGCCACTTTCAAGACGCTTGTTTGGTGGAACAAGAGAGCCTGCACCAATCATTACATCAGCCTCAATATAAGCGTTGTCTAGAATAATGCTTCCCATTCCAACAAGAACTCGGTCTTCAATTACGCAACCATGCAACATAACTTTGTGACCAATAGTGACATCATTGCCAATAACTAAAGGTGCACCTTTTGGGTTCTCAGGGTTTTTATGGGTAACATGCAAAACTGAACCATCTTGAATATTTGTTCTATCGCCAATAGAAATACTATTTACATCACCTCTAGCAACAACCAAAGGCCAAACACTAGAGTCTTGACCAATAGTAATTTCTCCAATTAATACAGAAGAGGCATCTATATAAGTATTAGAGCTGATTGAAGGAAAGTTTGATTTATAGCGTCGTAATGAAGAAATCATAGAATAAACCTCAAAAATGATAATTTAGTGTTAATAATATGCGTTATAAAAGATAATTTAGCACCGATTTGTATGGACTTTAACCATAAAAACAAAAAAACGATTTTTTTTGAAAAAAGGGCTTGCTAATGTGATCTAACTCTCTATAATGCGACCTCACTGACACGGAGAGCCCATCCCATAAGGGGTTAGCAACCAAGGTCAGAACGGCAATTAAAAATTTAGTTTCAAATAAGTGCTTGACACTTTGACACTGAAACTTAAATCGATAAAATGACCGTCCTCTTCACAGAAAAGCGGAAACGCTTTGAAAGTAGAAGAAAAGCTCTTTAAAAATTAGAAACCTATTAATCTGTGTGGGCACTTGTGAATTGATAATCAACAAATTATCAATGAACTGAGTGACTACACAAAATTACTTTTATGTAACAATCAGTATTAATCATTGAGTCGGTTTTGTTTCTGCTGAAACAAACCAAAAAACTTTAATTGAAGAGTTTGATCATGGCTCAGATTGAACGCTGGCGGCAGGCCTAACACATGCAAGTCGAGCGGAAACGACTTAACTGAACCTTCGGGGGACGTTAAGGGCGTCGAGCGGCGGACGGGTGAGTAATGCCTGGGAATATGCCTTAGTGTGGGGGATAACTATTGGAAACGATAGCTAATACCGCATAATGTCTTCGGACCAAAGAGGGGGACCTTCGGGCCTCTCGCGCTAAGATTAGCCCAGGTGAGATTAGCTAGTTGGTGAGGTAAGAGCTCACCAAGGCGACGATCTCTAGCTGGTCTGAGAGGATGATCAGCCACACTGGAACTGAGACACGGTCCAGACTCCTACGGGAGGCAGCAGTGGGGAATATTGCACAATGGGCGAAAGCCTGATGCAGCCATGCCGCGTGTATGAAGAAGGCCTTCGGGTTGTAAAGTACTTTCAGTAGGGAGGAAGGTGTTGTAGTTAATAGCTGCAGCATTTGACGTTACCTACAGAAGAAGCACCGGCTAACTCCGTGCCAGCAGCCGCGGTAATACGGAGGGTGCGAGCGTTAATCGGAATTACTGGGCGTAAAGCGCATGCAGGTGGTTCATTAAGTCAGATGTGAAAGCCCGGGGCTCAACCTCGGAACCGCATTTGAAACTGGTGAACTAGAGTGCTGTAGAGGGGGGTAGAATTTCAGGTGTAGCGGTGAAATGCGTAGAGATCTGAAGGAATACCAGTGGCGAAGGCGGCCCCCTGGACAGACACTGACACTCAGATGCGAAAGCGTGGGGAGCAAACAGGATTAGATACCCTGGTAGTCCACGCCGTAAACGATGTCTACTTGGAGGTTGTTCCCTTGAGGAGTGGCTTTCGGAGCTAACGCGTTAAGTAGACCGCCTGGGGAGTACGGTCGCAAGATTAAAACTCAAATGAATTGACGGGGGCCCGCACAAGCGGTGGAGCATGTGGTTTAATTCGATGCAACGCGAAGAACCTTACCTACTCTTGACATCCAGAGAATTCGCTAGAGATAGCTTAGTGCCTTCGGGAACTCTGAGACAGGTGCTGCATGGCTGTCGTCAGCTCGTGTTGTGAAATGTTGGGTTAAGTCCCGCAACGAGCGCAACCCTTATCCTTGTTTGCCAGCACGTAATGGTGGGAACTCCAGGGAGACTGCCGGTGATAAACCGGAGGAAGGTGGGGACGACGTCAAGTCATCATGGCCCTTACGAGTAGGGCTACACACGTGCTACAATGGCGCATACAGAGGGCTGCAAGCTAGCGATAGTGAGCGAATCCCAAAAAGTGCGTCGTAGTCCGGATTGGAGTCTGCAACTCGACTCCATGAAGTCGGAATCGCTAGTAATCGTAGATCAGAATGCTACGGTGAATACGTTCCCGGGCCTTGTACACACCGCCCGTCACACCATGGGAGTGGGCTGCAAAAGAAGTGGGTAGTTTAACCTTCGGGAGGACGCTCACCACTTTGTGGTTCATGACTGGGGTGAAGTCGTAACAAGGTAGCCCTAGGGGAACCTGGGGCTGGATCACCTCCTTAAACGATAGATTACGATTTATGAGTGTTCACACAGATTGATTAGGTTAAAAACGTAAAGAAGCAATGAAGATGCCCAACATCTTCAAATATCCAGTGTCCCGTTCGTCTAGAGGCCTAGGACACCGCCCTTTCACGGCGGTAACAGGGGTTCGACTCCCCTACGGGATACCATTGGGTCGTTAGCTCAGTTGGTAGAGCAGTTGACTTTTAATCAATTGGTCGCAGGTTCGAATCCTGCACGACCCACCATTCTTTCTCACGAAGGAATTAAAACTTTCGTGGGCGATTAGCTCAGTTGGGAGAGCACCTCCCTTACAAGGAGGGGGTCACTGGTTCGAGCCCGGTATCGCCCACCATCTTTAAGTATTCTCACTTGAGAGTCTTTAAAAATGGTTTCGAAAGAAACATTGCTCTTTAACAATTTGGAAAGCTGACTGATTTAAATAACTTACGAGTTATCTAAATCAAAATTTAAAAGTTCTTAATATCCTTTGTTTTACTATGTAAAACGAAGAACAACACATTCAAGTGTTCTTGTATTTTGAATCCGGCGAAAAACCAGAACTCGCAATGACGAGTTCACCTTGGTTGTTTATGCCATACGAAACCTCTTGGGGTTGTATGGTTAAGTGACTAAGCGTACACGGTGGATGCCTTGGCAGTCAGAGGCGATGAAAGACGTATTAACTTGCGATAAGCCCAGATTAGGTAGTAAAAACCATTTGAGTCTGGGATTTCTGAATGGGGAAACCCACGTGCATAAGCACGTATCGCTACGTGAATACATAGCGTAGCGAGGCGAACCGGGAGAACTGAAACATCTAAGTACCCCGAGGAAGAGAAATCAACCGAGATCCCGAAAGTAGCGGCGAGCGAAATTGGGTTAGCCCTTAAGCTTTTAATGAGACAGGTGAAGGCTCTGGAAAGTGCCGCGATACAGGGTGATAGCCCCGTAACCGACATCTCATCATCAGTGAAAACGAGTAAGGCGGGACACGTGATATCCTGTCTGAATATGGGGGGACCATCCTCCAAGGCTAAATACTACTGACTGACCGATAGTGAACCAGTACCGTGAGGGAAAGGCGAAAAGAACCCCTGTGAGGGGAGTGAAATAGAACCTGAAACCGTGTACGTACAAGCAGTAGGAGCACCCTCGTGGTGTGACTGCGTACCTTTTGTATAATGGGTCAGCGACTTATATTCAGTGGCAAGGTTAACCGTTTAGGGGAGCCGTAGGGAAACCGAGTCTTAACTGGGCGTTCAGTCTCTGGATATAGACCCGAAACCAGGTGATCTAGCCATGGGCAGGTTGAAGATTGAGTAACATCAATTGGAGGACCGAACCGACTAATGTTGAAAAATTAGCGGATGACTTGTGGCTAGGGGTGAAAGGCCAATCAAACCTGGAGATAGCTGGTTCTCCCCGAAATCTATTTAGGTAGAGCCTCGGACGAATACTACTGGGGGTAGAGCACTGTTAAGGCTAGGGGGTCATCCCGACTTACCAACCCTTTGCAAACTCCGAATACCAGTAAGTACTATCCGGGAGACACACGGCGGGTGCTAACGTCCGTCGTGGAGAGGGAAACAACCCAGACCGCCAGCTAAGGTCCCAAAGTTATAGTTAAGTGGGAAACGATGTGGGAAGGCTCAGACAGCCAGGATGTTGGCTTAGAAGCAGCCATCATTTAAAGAAAGCGTAATAGCTCACTGGTCGAGTCGGCCTGCGCGGAAGATGTAACGGGGCTAAACTATACACCGAAGCTGCGGCAATACAGTTTACTGTATTGGGTAGGGGAGCGTTCTGTAAGCGGTTGAAGGTGCGTTGTAAAGCGTGCTGGACGTATCAGAAGTGCGAATGCTGACATGAGTAACGATAAAGCGGGTGAAAAACCCGCTCGCCGGAAGACCAAGGGTTCCTGTCCAACGTTAATCGGGGCAGGGTAAGTCGACCCCTAAGGCGAGGCCGAAAGGCGTAGTCGATGGGAAACGGGTTAATATTCCCGTACTTCTTACAATTGCGATGGGGGGACGGAGAAGGCTAGGTGGGCTTGGCGACGGTCGTCCAAGTTCAAGTATGTAGGCTGTATTCTTAGGCAAATCCGGGAATACACTAGGCTGAGATACGATGTCGAGCTACTACGGTAGTGAAGCCATTGATGCCATGCTTCCAGGAAAAGCCTCTAAGCTTCAGATTGTAAGGAATCGTACCCCAAACCGACACAGGTGGTCGAGTAGAGAATACTAAGGCGCTTGAGAGAACTCGGGTGAAGGAACTAGGCAAAATGGTACCGTAACTTCGGGAGAAGGTACGCTCCTAGCGGTGATGAGACTTGCTCTCTAAGCTGCCGGGAGTCGCAGATACCAGGTGGCTGCAACTGTTTATTAAAAACATAGCACTGTGCTAAATCGTAAGATGACGTATACGGTGTGACGCCTGCCCGGTGCTTGAAGGTTAATTGATGGGGTTAGACTTCGGTCGAAGCTCTTGATCGAAGCCCAAGTAAACGGCGGCCGTAACTATAACGGTCCTAAGGTAGCGAAATTCCTTGTCGGGTAAGTTCCGACCTGCACGAATGGCGTAATGATGGCCACGCTGTCTCCACCCGAGACTCAGTGAAATTGAAATCGCTGTGAAGATGCAGTGTACCCGCGGCTAGACGGAAAGACCCCGTGAACCTTTACTACAGCTTGGCACTGAACATTGACCCTACATGTGTAGGATAGGTGGGAGCCTTTGAAGCAAGTACGCCAGTATTTGTGGAGGCAATCTTGAAATACCACCCTTGTATGCTTGATGTTCTAACGTTGGCCCCTTATCGGGGTTGCGGACAGTGCCTGGTGGGTAGTTTGACTGGGGCGGTCTCCTCCCAAAGAGTAACGGAGGAGCACGAAGGTGGGCTAATCACGGTTGGACATCGTGAGGTTAGTGCAATGGCATAAGCCCGCTTGACTGCGAGAATGACAATTCGAGCAGGTGCGAAAGCAGGTCATAGTGATCCGGTGGTTCTGAATGGAAGGGCCATCGCTCAACGGATAAAAGGTACTCCGGGGATAACAGGCTGATACCGCCCAAGAGTTCATATCGACGGCGGTGTTTGGCACCTCGATGTCGGCTCATCACATCCTGGGGCTGAAGTCGGTCCCAAGGGTATGGCTGTTCGCCATTTAAAGTGGTACGCGAGCTGGGTTTAGAACGTCGTGAGACAGTTCGGTCCCTATCTGCCGTGGGCGTTGGATGATTGAAGGGGGCTGCTCCTAGTACGAGAGGACCGGAGTGGACGAACCTCTGGTGTTCGGGTTGTCACGCCAGTGGCATTGCCCGGTAGCTAAGTTCGGAATCGATAAACGCTGAAAGCATCTAAGCGTGAAGCGAGCCCTGAGATGAGTCATCCCTGATACTTTAAGTATCCTAAAGGGTTGTTGGAGACTACGACGTAGATAGGTCAGGTGTGTAAGTGCTGCGAGGCATTGAGCTAACTGATACTAATTGCCCGTGAGGCTTAACCATACAACACCCAAGGGGTTTTGAGCGGATTTAAAGTTGCAAGAAACGAATTTGAATGTGATTAAGAACACAATAAGCTTTCCGAATTAAAGAATTTGCTTGGCGACCATAGCATTATGGACCCACCTGATCCCATGCCGAACTCAGAAGTGAAACGTAATAGCGCCGATGGTAGTGTGGGGTTTCCCCATGTGAGAGTAGGACATCGCCAGGCTTGAATTTAAAAAGAAGCCATCCTATCGGATGGCTTTTTTTGATTAAATTAAGTAAAAATATTGCTGATATAGCTCAGCCCGGTAGAGCGCACCCTTGGTAAGGGTGAGGTCCCCAGTTCAAGTCTGGGTATCAGCACCATTTACTGACAGATTTTGCTTAGCGACCATAGCGTTATGGACCCACCTGATCCCATGCCGAACTCAGAAGTGAAACGTAATAGCGCCGATGGTAGTGTGGGGCTTCCCCATGTGAGAGTAGGACATCGCTAGGCTCAAATTTAAAAGGCTTCCCATTGGGAAGCCTTTTTTCGTTTCAGAACTAAATAAATGTATTTTCAGCAACTTGCCAAAGCGCCTGAATAACAGAATCATTTAACTTTGATTTTTTACAGCATAAACCTAGTTTAAATGGCGCAATTGGTAACGTATTTAAACGTTGTACTTTATCTTTTACTGGGCTGTTGTTTATTACAACATCTGGCGCTATTCCTATCCCACACCCTAATGCAACCATGCTCACAATTGCTTCATGGCCTGAAACCTGAGCATAGATAGTTGGTTTGATTCCTTGTTCTTTAAACCATTGATTAGCTCGATTTCTAGCAGTACCTGATTCGGGCAATATAAAGGGGAGTAACTCCCAATTACTATTCTCTTTGTTTATTTCACTAATAAATTGGTTGTTACCTAAGGGAGCAATAATTGAAAGTGGAATCTCACTAATAATTTCAAAAGCGAGCTTATTTGAAGGTTTTTCTGGTACCGCTGAAATAGCGATATCTACTTCAGAGGATTCAATCTTTTCTATTGCTTGAGCAGGATCGCCCGTAGATAGCTTAATATCTATATGTGGGTAATTAACTTTGAAGTCATTTAATAATTGAGGAAGATGGCTGTAGCTTGCAGTAACGGAGCAAAATAATTTTAATTGTCCTTTTAAGGCATTGTTTACGACGTTCGAACTGGCTTTATATCCACTCCATTCGGAGCATATATTCAGTGCTATAGGTATCAGTTGCTTTGCGGCACTGGTTAATTCGACGCTTCGGTTATCTCTAATAAACAGTGGATGACCGATGTCGTCTTCTAATTTTTGTATTTGTCGGCTTAAAGCTGATGGGCTCAAGTGCATAGCTTTAGACGTATGTGTGAAACTATGGCTTTCGCATAAATGCAAAAACGTTTGTAGTAATTTTATATTCATAATGTTGTGTTTATTGCAATCATGTGTTGCCAATATATCACTTTTTACAATGTTAATCTTTCGTTATTATCAAATTCATACACAGAATCATCCCAATGGATTAAACGATATTTACGGAGTTTTATCATGTCTAACTACTTTAATACGCTCAATTTACGTGAACAATTAGATCAACTAGGTCGTTGTCGCTTTATGGAGCGTGAAGAATTTGCAACAGAAGCTGATTACCTTAAAGGTAAAAAAGTGGTTATTGTTGGTTGTGGTGCTCAAGGTTTAAACCAGGGCCTTAATATGCGTGATTCAGGTTTAGATGTGGCTTATGCACTGCGTCAAGCCGCTATTGATGAACAACGACAATCATATAAAAATGCAAAAGAAAATGGTTTTGAAGTAGCTAGCTATGAAACTCTGATCCCGCAAGCTGATCTAGTTATTAATCTTACTCCTGATAAACAACATACTAATGTAGTTGAAACTGTGATGCCTCTTATGAAAGAAGGTGCAGCTTTAGGTTATTCGCACGGTTTCAATGTTGTTGAAGAAGGTATGCAAATCCGTAAAGATCTGACGGTTGTGATGGTTGCACCTAAGTGTCCAGGAACAGAAGTTCGTGAAGAATATAAACGTGGCTTTGGTGTTCCAACTCTAATTGCAGTTCACCCAGAAAACGATCCTAAAGGTGAAGGTTGGGATATTGCTAAGGCTTGGGCTGCTGGCACAGGTGGTCACCGTGCGGGTTGTCTAGAGTCTTCTTTTGTCGCTGAAGTTAAATCTGACCTTATGGGTGAACAAACGATTCTTTGTGGCATGCTACAAGCAGGTTCTATCGTATCTTACGAGAAGATGATTGCTGACGGTATTGAGCCTGGTTATGCAGGTAAACTTCTACAGTACGGTTGGGAAACAATTACTGAAGCTTTAAAGTTTGGCGGTGTTACGCATATGATGGATCGCCTTTCAAACCCAGCTAAAGTAAAAGCTTTTGAGCTTTCAGAAGAACTGAAAGAGCTAATGCGTCCACTTTATAACAAACATATGGACGACATTATTTCTGGTGAGTTTTCTCGTACAATGATGGCTGATTGGGCTAATGATGATGTTAATCTATTTGGCTGGCGTGAAGAAACAGGTCAAACTGCGTTTGAAAACTACCCTGAGTCTGATGTGGATATCTCTGAACAAGAATACTTTGATAACGGTATTTTACTAGTTGCAATGGTTCGTGCCGGCGTTGAATTAGCATTTGAAGCTATGACAGCATCAGGTATTATTGACGAATCTGCTTACTATGAGTCGCTGCACGAATTACCACTGATTGCTAACACTGTAGCACGTAAGCGTTTGTACGAAATGAACGTAGTTATTTCTGATACTGCTGAATATGGTAACTACCTATTTGCAAATGTAGCAACGCCACTTCTTCGTGAGAAATTCATGCCTTCTGTTGAAACAGATGTTATTGGACGTGGATTAGGTGAGTCATCAAATCAAGTGGATAATGCAACGCTAATCGCTGTTAATGATGCGATTCGTAATCATCCAGTTGAATATATTGGTGAAGAGCTACGTAGCTACATGAGCGATATGAAGCGAATTGCTGTTGGTGGTTAATTTAATTTGTAATTAAATAAAAAGGCTTGGTTTATGACCAAGCCTTTTTTTATCGTAATCTGGATAAATTAATAACATACAATAATCAGTTCAAAATTGGATACTTCAGATTGTATTGTTGGTTATTGTTTTATTTTTCTGAAAGTTTCTCTTCTAGTTCAGCAAGTTTTTGTTCCATCGCAGTTAGCTTTTGGCGAGTACGTAAAAGAACCTGTGTTTGGACATCAAATTCTTCTCTGCTAACAACATCAAGCTTATTTAGCTGTCCTTGAATAACTTGACGAACTTTTTGTTCAACATCACTACCAAGTTCTTTTACTGGCTGTGGCATTGATTCATGAATCTGTTTTGCTACTTGCTCTAACTTTTTTGGATCAAACATTATTTACCCTTAATTGAATACTTTTTCCTTATTCTAAGTAAAGCCTTTCCAATTGTCGCTATCCAAATAAAAAAAAGGCTACCGAAGTAGCCTTTAATTTTATTCCACCATTAAGATTCTTTAATCTCTTTACCTTCTTCGAAGACAGGTAATGGTTTATGTTCACTTGCTAAGTAACTGTATATAACAGGAAGTACGAATAGGGTAAATAATGTACCAATCGCTAGACCTGCAACAATTACAATACCAATACTGAAGCGCTGAGCAGCACCTGCACCAGTTGCATATAATAGCGGGATTAGACCTGCGATCATTGCTGCTGTTGTCATTAAGATTGGACGTAGACGTACTTTGGCTGCTTCTGTTACCGCAGCCATCTTACTTTTTTGATGGTGCAGCTGTTCTTCTTTTGCCACTTCACAGATAAGGATACCATGTTTAGTAATCAAACCAACTAAGGTAATAAGACCTACTTGTGAATAGATGTTCATTGATGCTGCTCCCCAAGCAAGGGCAATTAACGCGCCACAAATAGCCAATGGAACAGATACCATGATTACTAATGGATCTCGGATTGATTCAAATTGAATCGCAAGAACCAAGAAGATGATAGCAAGAGCCAAACCGAAAGTTGCATATAATGCACTGCCTTCCGTTACATATTGACGAGCCTCACCCATGTAATCGTGATTGTAACCACTTGGAAGCTTGTTGTTTGCTACATCTTCAAACCAATTAATTGCATCACCCATAGCGATACCTGGTGATGGAACAGCACCAACTGTTGCTGAATTTAATTGGTTAAAGTGCGGTAATGAGCGAGGCTCTGCAATCACATCAATCGAAACCAAGCTACCAAGAGGTACTGCTTCACCATTTGCTGAGCGTACATAGTAGTTATTCATTGATTCAGGGTTCAAACGGAATTTACGTTCAACCTGAGGAATTACTTCATATGAACGGCCATTAAGGTCAATTCGGTTTACATAACCATCAGCCATCATCGTACTTAGTGTGATACCGATATCTTGCATCGTAACACCATAAGCACCTGCTTTATCTTTATCTATATTGATCTTCATTGTTGCTGAATCGAAGTTCAAATCTAGATCTGAATAAACAAATAATGGACTGCCTTTAACACCAGTTAATACTTCGGTTGCTATTTGGAATAAGCTCTCAAAGCTATTTGGTGTAGTAATAACAAATTGAATTGGTAAGCCTGAGCCAGCACCTGGAAGCTCTGGCATTTGGAAGGCAGTAACCGCCATTCCAGGGATATCAGAAACTAATCCACCAACTCGTTTAGTTACTTCTGCTTGGCTTGCTTCACGCTCACTCCAAGTTTTAAGTGTTGCTAGACCAAACGCTTGGTTTGAGTTAGGAACACCATTAAATACTTGAGCATATTCAACTTCAGGCTGTGCTGACAGAATATTGTTTACATCATCCATTGTATTTTGGATGTAGTCTAAGTTCGCGTTTGATGGTGCGGTACCCATAAGTACAACAACACCTTTATCTTCCGATGGTGCTAGTTCGCTTGGAATGAACTTGAACAATAGCGGTAGACTTGCAAAAACAATAACAGCAAAAGCAATGATGACAGGACGACGAGTCATGATCACGTTAAGCATACGTTCATAACGTTCACTCATACCATCTAGTATGTGATGAACTTTTTTCTCAAAACGATTTGGCTCTTCATTTGCCACGAGCATTTTTGAACACATCATTGGAGACAGTGTTAGTGCAACGATACCTGATACGAATACCGAACCTGCTAGTGTTAATGCAAACTCTTTAAATAGAGAACCTGTAATACCACCCATCATTGCGATTGGAGCATATACCGCACCGAGTGTCAGTGTCATTGCTATAACAGGGACAGCGATTTCACGAGTACCTATAATCGCAGCGCGAAATGGGGTTTCACCTAACTTGATATGACGGTCAACGTTTTCTAAAACAACGATGGCATCATCCACTACAAGACCGATAGCAAGTACCATGGCAAGTAAGGTCATTAAGTTCCAAGAGAATCCCATTGCTTGCATTACCATTGCCACACCAATAAGTGATAGTGGAATAGTGACAATTGGGATGATAACTGCTCGGAATGAACCTAGGAATAATGTAATAACGATTAATACGATTAAAGCCGCTTCAAGAATCGTTTTGATTACTTCATGAATGGATTCATTGATAGCAATCGTTGAATCATACATTACGTTCATTTTGATGTTGCTTGGTAAGTTTTTCTCTAATTGAGGAAGTAACTCAAGAACATCTGCTGCAATGTTGATTGGGTTTGCACTTGGTGCGGCATTGATCGCAGCAACAACGGCTTCTTGACCATTTGCACTTGCACGGTATACATCGTGGCTCTTATCTAGTGATACTTTAGCTATATCACTTAAACGAACAACTTCACCATCATTAGTTCTAATCACTAGGTTTTCTAGTTCTTCAACATCAGAAACCTGTGTATTAGCACTACCATTGTAGAGAACAAATTCCCCTGTAGCTTGGCCTGCTGCTGATTGGAAGTTATTGGCATTAAGTACACCCATAACATCAGTTGCAGTCATTTTGATAGCAGCCATACGTGCAGGATCTAACCAGATACGAAGCGCGTATTTCATACCACCATAAAGGTCAACTTTTGATACACCATTAACAGTGAACAATTGTGGGTTAACCACTCGCTCAAGGTAATCGGTGATTTGACTTGATACTAGTTCATCACTTGTAAAACCAATATAAAGAACCGCCGTAGTAGAGCCAGTTGACATGGTTACTGTTGGATCTTCAGATTCCTTAGGAAGTTGAGAACGAACAGAGTTAGTTTTTGCCAATATGTCAGAAAGTGCAGCGTTAGGATCCGTATTTAATTTCATAGTGACAGTAATAGTCGATTGACCCATTACTGATTGAGATGTCATGAAATCAATATTATCGGCTTGTGCGACCGCTTGCTCTAAGGGTTGAGTGATGAAGCCTTGAATCAAGTCGGCACTCGCACCATAGTAGCTTGTTGTTACCGTAACAACGGTATTTGTCATTTCAGGGTATTCACGAACCTGCATTTTGAAAATTGCTTGGATACCAAGCAAAGCTATCAAAAAGCTGATCGATACCGCTAAAACTGGACGTTTAATAAAAACATCAGTAAAGCGCATAATGCCTCCGATTACAGCATTGGTGTTTCAGCAGGTGGTGTTGTGGCATTACTTTCCACAATACGAACTTTAGCGTCGTTACTTAGACGAACTTGGCCAGTTGTTACAACCATATCGCCAGCTTTAACGCCTTCTAAGATGTGTGCAATATCTTGAGTTCGCTCACCTACTTTAACTACATGTTGTTGAACTCGTTTTACGCCATCTTTTTCAGAAACGATATAAACATTGTCACCATATAGAGTGAAAGTAATTGCTGTTTGAGGGATAACTACTTGGTTTTCTAAAGTTGGAAGAATGATTTTTGCTTGTGCAAACATACCACTGCGCAGCTTACCGCCATTATTAGGAATATCTGCTTGAACTTCGATCAAACCACTTTGAATGTTTACTGCAGGTTCAATTGCACTGATAGAACCTCGGAAAGTATCTTCTGGGTATGAATCCACAGAAATATCAATTTCTTGACCAATGTTGATCTTAGAAATATCCGTTTGAGGAACAGTAAAGCGTAGACGCATAATACTTGTATCTTCTAAACGAACAATATCAGTGCTTGGTTGTAAATATTGACCTAGGTAAACATTACGAATACCAATAACACCAGAGAAAGGAGCTTTGATTTCACGACGATCAATAGATGCTTTCATACTTTCAATATCAGCAGCTAAAGAGAAATAATTAGCTTCAGCTTCATCGTAAGCCTCTTTTGAAATCGAGCCTTTTTTGTATAGGCCTTTATAACGCTTATATTTTGCTTCTGCTGCAGGTAAGCGAGCTTGAGTACTCTTCAAGTTTGCTTTTTCTACTTTTGAATCAAGAGAAACTAACACTTGGCCTTTTTTAACTTGGCTACCCGAATCAAATGAAATTTTATCAATAATGCCGTTAACTTCAGTTGTTAGCGTTACACCTTGATTAGGTTCAATAAAACCGATTGCTTCAATGGTTGGAGTCCAAAGTGTCGGTTTAATTGTTTCTACAGTGACTGGAAATTCAGCTTCAGGGCGGTTAGCCATGTATTCAGCTATTTTTTGTTGTTTGAACATGTTGAAACCAATTACGCTACCAAAAAGAAGTAGTGCAAGAAGCAACATAAAGAAAGTCCACTTTTTCATTCTGATTAGAACTCCAAATTAGTGTTTAATAATTGCGTCCCAACTGGCTTCAATCGCCGAATTGAGATCATCATCTGTTAATGTAAAAAAGCCTTGAGAATGTTTTTTTGCTAAGCAAACACTTGCTTCTAAGCTTAACCCTATAAGGATTTCTACACTGAGAGGTTTAAATACGCCTTGTTCAAGTCCATCAATAAAGAGTTGATTCACTTGGGCAAATATTTTTTTCTCTAGTTCCTTTAACTTAATTAAATTCGAAGACGGGAGTGCTTCATATTGATTTCGATTTAAAAAAGTATTTTTTTCTGAAATAGCAAAGTGCCAAATATTTAGCCACATAGCTCTAAATCGAACCTTGATAGGATCGCTATCATCTATGTCTTTTTGAATGGCAGTTGCTACACGTTGCATAATGTTCAGCTTGATTTCTTCAATCAATGCTTCTTTGTCATCAAAGTAGCGATAGATAGTACCCGCTGCGACGCCTGCTTGATTGGCAACTTTTTGCATTGATAAGCCATGAAAGCCATCAGTTGCTAATAGTTTTTCGGCCGATTCTAAAATAAGCTGACGTTTCTCCTTCATAAATGTGTCCTTATGAAATGAATGAACGTTCATTCATTATTTTAGGTGACTCTGTTTGAAATGTAATCTGTTTTTGTGTCAAGAAACGTAAAGATCACATTTTTTACTTTATCGTTTGCATGGTATTCATTACCTGACAGCTTTATTATAGACGCAAATAATTCATTATCGATTTTATAGGTGATTCATGAAACTTAATCCACAGCAAGATGAGGCCGTTAAATTTGTCTCTGGGCCGTGTTTAGTATTGGCTGGTGCAGGGTCGGGTAAAACGCGTGTAATCACTAATAAAATAGCTTATTTAGTTCAGCAATGTGGTTATAAAGCGAGAAACATCGCAGCTGTAACCTTTACCAATAAAGCGGCTCGTGAAATGAAAGAGCGTGTTGGACAAACATTAGGTAAGCAAGAGTCTCGTGGGTTGATGGTATCAACCTTCCACTCATTGGGTTTAGATATTATTCGTCGTGAATATAAGGTTCTTGGTCTAAAGGCTGGTTTTTCATTATTTGATGATCAAGACCAACTGGCACTGTTAAAAGAGTTAACAGAAAAACAGATTGATGGTGATAAAGATTTATTACGTCAACTTCTAAGTAGTATTTCTAATTGGAAGAATGACATGTTAACGCCGGCACAAGTCAAAGGGTTTGCTCGTTCGGAGCAAGATCAGCTTTTTGCTTTTTGCTATGAAATGTATTTAAACCAAATGAAGGCGTATAACGCACTTGATTTTGATGATTTGATATCACTGCCTGTATTGCTGCTGCGTACCAACCAAGAAGTGCGTGAACGTTGGCAGATGAAAATCCGTTATCTACTTGTCGATGAATATCAAGATACCAATACGAGTCAATATGAACTCGTTAAGCTATTGGTGGGTGAAAGAGGTCGATTAACCGTGGTGGGTGATGATGACCAATCAATTTACTCATGGCGTGGGGCAAAACCACAAAACTTAGTGTTATTGAATGAAGATTACCCAAACTTACGTGTCATAAAGCTTGAACAAAACTATCGTTCAACCAGTCGAATTCTGCGTGCAGCGAATATTCTTATTGCGAATAACCCTCACGCGTTTGAAAAACGTCTGTTTTCTGAAATTCCTGATGGTGAGCAAATAAAAATTTTAACAGCCAAAGACGATGAACATGAAGCAGAACGAGTTGTAGGTGAATTGATTGCACATCGTTTCTTGAATCGAACAGATTATAAAGATTACGCGGTTTTATATCGTGGCAACCATCAATCTCGTTTGATTGAAAAATCTTTAGTGCAAAACCGAGTGCCTTATAAGATCTCTGGGGGAACTTCTTTCTTTGCTCGTGCAGAAATTAAAGACATTATGGCTTATTTACGCTTATTAACTAATCCAGATGACGATAACGCATTTTTACGTGTAGTGAATACGCCTCGTCGTGAGATTGGTCCTGTGACGCTAGAGAAGCTCGGTAGTTATGCCAATATGCGTGGAAAGAGTTTGTTTGAATCCAGTTTTGAAATAGGTTTAGAGCAAACGCTTTCTGGACGAGGGCTAGAGTCTCTTCGCCGTTTCTGTCATTGGATTGTGTCTATTTCTGAGAATGCTGAGCGAGGCAATACCGTTGAAGCGGTTCGTTCTCTAGTAAAGGACATTCATTATGAAGACTGGCTGTATGAGACATCAACTAGTGCTAAAGCTGCTGAAATGCGAATGAAAAATGTTTCAGACCTTTATTCATGGATTGTTGCCGATTTAGAGGGGGATAACTATGACAATGAAGAGAAGACATTAAAAGAAGTGGTTCAGAAGTTGACTTTACGTGACATGATGGAGCGTGGAGAAGATGAAGATGGTGCTGACCAAGTTCAATTAATGACCTTACACGCTTCTAAAGGCCTAGAGTTTCCATACGTTTATTTAATTGGAGCAGAAGAAGGAATTCTTCCTCACCAAACGAGTATTGATGAAGATAATGTAGAAGAAGAACGCCGATTAGCTTATGTGGGGATAACGCGAGCTCAAAAAGAGCTGACCTTTACATTATGTAAAGAGCGTCGTCAGTATGGAGAGTTAATTCGTCCAGAGCCTAGTCGTTTTCTTGAAGAGTTGCCTCATGATGATTTGGATTGGGAAATGAAGAAACCTAAACCAACCCAAGAAGAGCGAATGGAGAGAGGAAAAGCGAATATTGCAAACCTCAGAGCGATGCTCAAAAAATAGAGTTTATAGATAACGTTAATGCCCGTAGAAAATTCTATGGGCATTTTTATTTAGTAAGTAGGTTATTTTTATAAACCTTTAATTAAATGCTCTACCGCTGCGATAACTTCATCATCTGAACAATTCATACAAGATCCTTTTGCCGGCATTGCATTAAAGCCATTAAGAGCATGATCTTTTAGTGTGTCCATGCCTTTTGCTATTCGAGGGGCCCAATCTTCAGCGTTTTGTGTTTTTGGTGCACCAGCAGCTCCTGTTGCGTGGCAGGCAATACAGAAAGTATTATAAACTTGCTCACCAGAACGAGGGCCTGTTGGCTCTTCAACCACAGGAACATCACTCGCAAGATAAACTTGACCAACTGGCTTAATTCGCTCAGCAATAGCATCATCAGAGTTATTGGCTGCAAAAGAGGTGGTTGAAAAAGTTAATACAGCAACTATTGCAATGATGATGTTACGAACAGATTTTTCCATAAAGTTCACTTTACACTCCCAGTTATTATTATTGGCTTCAGCCGATTTTATTGTATTTACCGAGTTTTTAACGAACTGATAAAACTAGAACGTTAATATCGTGTAAATATTGAGTGATTATATCTGCTTAAATTGTTGCAATAAACCACTAAGCCTAAAGAAAATGCGGATAAACACTAAGGAATTGTTGAAAAAGAGACCAAACAACAAAAAAAGTAAAAAAAACACTAGACGTGAGTCACACAGATCCGTATTATTCCTCTCCGCCGATAGGGTATGCGCCCGTAGCTCAGTTGGATAGAGCGTTGGCCTCCGGAGCCAAAGGTCGAAGGTTCGAATCCTTTCGGGCGTGCCATCCGGAATATAAATTAAAGGCACAAAAAGTAGTGGTGGCTATAGCTCAGTTGGTAGAGCCCTGGATTGTGATTCCGGTGGTCGCGAGTTCGAATCTCGTTAGCCACCCCATTATTTTGGTAACTTGTATGAGTTTCCAGTTTTGATTCAAGCAACATCCCAAGAATTGAAACGAAAACAAGTCGGTGAATAGCGCAGCTTGGTAGCGCATCTGGTTTGGGACCAGAGGGTCGGGGGTTCGAATCCCTCTTCACCGACCACTATTTCATTTATTGCTAAGGCAGTAAATACCAAATTTGTGGTGGCTATAGCTCAGTTGGTAGAGCCCTGGATTGTGATTCCGGTGGTCGCGAGTTCGAATCTCGTTAGCCACCCCATTAATTTGCGGGTAACCTCATTGTTTAGGTTTCCATTTTTAACTCATTTTTCCCAAGAGTTAAAATAAAACATCGGTGAATAGCGCAGCTTGGTAGCGCATCTGGTTTGGGACCAGAGGGTCGGGGGTTCGAATCCCTCTTCACCGACCACATTTAAAGCCTCGTCAGAAATGACGAGGCTTTTTTCATTTCTGAATAATAGAATCTTCTTATCCTCATCACATTATCATCATTTTATCTGGTTTTACCTTTCTTTTTATTTTTCTAATTTACCTTAGTGTTTAATCCTATTTTTATCTGGTTGTCTGATTTTATCGTGGTTTATTGCTTGGTTAGGCAAACAATAGACCTGTTAATCTTTTTTTATCGATATTTTACGCTGGTATAAATGTTAAGATTATTTATGTTTTATTTACATTATTACCAATGGTGATGATGGTCATGTTTTTAATCTCTTGTTAATTATAAGTTTATGTTTTTTATTGGTTTAAACTTTATTTTAAAAAATGAGACTTTATATTCATTTGCCATTTTATGATTTTTTATGCACTTAAAAAGCATTAAACAGCTTATTGCTCTTTAATTGTTGCTTTTATGTGAATAATTGACTACATTGGTGTCCTAAACAAGTAACAGTTACATAAATTGTTACGAATGGAATCAATGTGCAGACAGGGCAGGATGCTGCCGAGTAGTCGGAGTCTGAGAATGTCACTTTTAGAAGTTAAAAATTTACGTATTGAATATCCGTCACGTCATGGTGTTCATGCCGCTGTTAAATCACTGTCATTTTCAATTGAGCGTGGTGAAATTGTAGGCGTTGTTGGTGAATCAGGTGCAGGTAAATCAACAGTAGGTAATGCTGTTATTGATTTATTAAGCCCTCCTGGCGTTATTGCTGATGGTGAGGTGTTTCTTGATGGAGAAAAAATATCAGGATTAACCGCTGAAGAAATGCGTAAGGTTCGAGGTTCTAAAATTGGTTTTATCTTCCAAGACCCAATGACCTCATTAAATCCTCTATTTACCGTTGAGCAGCAATTAACGGAAACCATTCATGCTAATTTATCTGTTTCTCCTGAAGAAGCTTATGCTCGTGCATTATCTTTAATGGAACAAGTTGGCATCCCTCAGCCAGAAAATAGATTAAAACAGTTTCCGCATCAATTTTCAGGTGGTATGCGTCAACGTGTCGTTATTGCTATCGCATTAGCTGGTGAACCCGATCTGATCATTGCTGATGAACCAACAACGGCACTGGATGTGTCGATTCAAGATCAAATTCTAAATCTAATTCGCGAACTGTGTGTTAAAAATAACGTTGGTTGCATGTTGGTTACTCACGATATGGGTGTGGTATCTAATGTGACAGATAAAGTTGCAGTGATGTATCGTGGAGATCTTGTAGAGTTTGGAAAAACAGAAAAAGTGTTGGGTGACCCTGACCATTCTTATACCCGTAGCTTAATTTCTGCGGTTCCCCGATCGGACATTAAATTAGATCGTTTTCCATTAGTAAGTTATATCGAAGAAGCGGTTGAACATGAACCTATTGATGTAAAAAATCACTGGTTAGGTCAAAGCCAAGATCAGCGTGCGTACGCTGGCCCTTTATTGAAAGTTGAGAACGTAAATCTTCGCTTCGTAACCAAAGATTCTTTTTTTGAAAGCCGTCGTGAATATGTCCAAGCTTCTAATAATGTAAGCTTTGAAATTCATGAAGGTGAAACTTTTGGTTTGGTGGGGGAATCTGGCTCAGGTAAATCAACCATTGCTCGTGTTATCGCAGGCTTATACCCGCCAAACTCTGGTTCAGTGACATTTGAAGGCATTGATCTTACGGCTCTAAAATCGGAAAAAGAGCGTCGTCCGATGCGTCGTCAAATGCAAATGGTATTTCAAAACCCATATACATCAATGAATCCGCGCATGAAAATCTTCGACATTATTGCTGAGCCGATTCGTTTTCATAAACTCACACGCTCAGAATCAGAAACGCAACAGATCGTTAATGATCTTTTAGATCACGTTGGTTTGGGGCGAATGGCAGCCTTGAAGTATCCGCATGAGTTTTCTGGAGGTCAACGTCAACGTATCTCTATCGCTCGTGCATTAGCAACACGTCCACGTTTATTGATTTGTGATGAACCAACTTCTGCTTTAGATGTATCGGTTCAAGCTCAAATTCTCAATTTATTGAAAGATTTACAGGATGAATTGAATTTAACCATGTTGTTTATCAGTCATGATTTACCTGTGATTCGTCAGATGTGTGATCGTGTTGGTGTAATGCAGATGGGAACGTTACTAGAAGTAGCACCAACAGAGAATCTTTATACCAATCCTCAGCATGAATACAGCAAACAGTTAATTTCTCTTATGCCGGAATTTAAGGGTTTAAGGGAACACACCACATCGGTATAAACCATCAAATAATAAATACAAACACAACAAAACAACAAACTAGGGATACAGTCCCGCATAAGGAGTTATGCAATGAAAACCATGAAGACTAAATTAGCTATCGCATTGATGGCTGCAGGTTTAAGTTTTAGTGCAGCAGCTGCAGATATTACTGTTGCCTATGATGCAGATCCAGTATCACTCGATCCACATGAGCAGCTATCTGGCGGTACGCTACAACTTTCTCATATGGTATTTGACCCCCTAGTGCGTTACACGCAGTCGTTCGATTTTGAACCTCGTCTAGCTGAAAAATGGGAACGTATTGATGATAAGACTTTCCGTTTTAGTTTACGTAAAGGCGTGAAGTTTCATTCTGGTAATGAAATGACGGCTGATGATGTTGTATGGACATTCAATCGTTTAAAGGATTCTCCAGATTTTAAAGCGATTTTTGAACCGTATGAAAAGCTAGTTAAAATTGATGATTATACGGTTGAACTGGTTTCTAAAGGTGCTTACCCACTTGTACTTCAAACCGCTACTTATATCTTCCCAATGGATAGCAAGTTCTATACGGGTAAGACTGAAGACGGTAAAGATAAGTCTGAAATCGTAAAACACGGTAATTCTTTCGCATCGACACACATCTCAGGTACTGGTCCATTTGTTGTTAAATCACGTGAGCAAGGCGTGAAAGTGGTATTTGATCGTTTTGATGATTACTGGGATAAGAGCTCGCCTGGTAACGTAGATGAGTTAACGTTAGTACCAATTAAAGAAAATGCGACTCGTGTAGCGGCACTTCTTTCTGGCGATGTAGATATTATTGCTCCGGTAGCGCCAAATGATCATAAGCGAGTTAAAAATACGAAAGGTATTGATTTAGTTACACTTCCTGGTACTCGTATTATCACATTCCAAATGAACCAAAACAGCAATGAAGCCCTGAAAGATGTGCGTGTTCGTCAAGCGATTGTTCATGCTATTAATAACGAAGGCATCGTTAAAAAAATCATGAAAGGTTTTGCGACTACCGCTGGTCAACAAGGCCCATCAGGTTATTCAGGTTATGATGCAGAGCTTGTTCCTCGTTACGATTTGAAAAAAGCTAAACAGCTAATGGCCGAAGCGGGTTATAAAGATGGCTTTAAACTTAGCATGATGGCGCCAAATAACCGTTATGTTAACGATGCAAAAGTAGCGCAAGCTGCGGCTGCGATGCTATCGAAAATCGGTATTAAAGTTGATCTTAAAACACTACCAAAAGCGCAATATTGGCCTGAATTTGACCTATGTGCTGCTGACATGATGATGATTGGTTGGCACTCAGATACAGAAGATTCAGCGAACTTCTCTGAGTTCCTAACTATGACGCGTAATGAAGAAACAGGTAAAGGTCAGTACAACTGTGGTCATTACTCTAACCCTGAGCTAGATAAGATGGTTGAAGCGGCTAACGTAGAAACGGATCCTGCGAAGCGCAGTCAAATCCTGAAAACGGTTGAAAAGACCTTATATGATGATGCGGCATTTGTTCCTCTACACTGGCAGAACCTTGCTTGGGGTGCAAAATCAAACATAGATATCAAGCCAATCGTAAACGCAATGGAATATCCATACTTTGGTGACCTAGTGGTTAAATAAAAACATAAATGAACAGGTTGCTCTATGGTGTTAGAGCAACCTCATTTATGTCATTCATTTCTTAATAAAAGTAATACCAACAATTTGTTAGACATAGAGATGCTTTTCTCATGTCATTTTTAGGATAAAGAAAGGGGACAAGGAATGTTTACGTTTCTGGTCAAGCGCCTGTTTCAGGCACTGATAGTGATGTTTGTGATCAGTCTGGTTGCGTTTTCCATCCAAGATAATTTGGGTGACCCGTTACGTGAATTAGTTGGTCAGTCGGTTTCTGAAGCTGAGCGTCAGGCTCTGCGTGATGATTTAGGTCTAAATGACCCATTTATTACCAAATATTCTCGATTTATAACTAATGCGCTACAAGGTGATCTTGGCACATCGTATTTCTTTAAAAAACCTGCGGTAGAAGTCATTCTTGATAAGTTGGTCGCAACGCTAGAATTAGTGTTTGGTGCAGCAATTATTATTGTTTGTTTATCGATACCTCTTGGGGTTTATTCTGCGATTAATCCAAAAAGTATTTTTACTAAAGCCATTATGGCATTCAGCAGTATTGGTATTTCAATACCGGTTTTCCTTACCGCGATTATGCTGATGTATGTTTTCTCGATTGAACTTAATTGGTTACCGTCTTATGGGCGAGGAGAAACGTATAATTTACTTGGTTGGGAGTCCGGCTTTTTTACTGTTGATGGCTTAGCGCATCTGATTTTGCCGTGTATTTCTCTTGCTTCAATTATGCTTCCTCTATTTATTCGTTTGGTTCGTTCTGAAATGCTAGAAGTATTAAGTTCTGAATACATCAAGTTCTCAAAAGCAAAAGGGATCGCAACCAATAAAATTTATTATCAACATGCTTTAAAAAATACCATGTTACCTGTGTTAACGGTTGGTGGGGTTCAAATCGGTACCATGGTGGCTTATACCATTCTTACTGAAACTGTTTTTCAGTGGCCGGGAACTGGGTTCTTATTTTTAGAAGCAATTAACCGTGTCGATACGCCATTAATTACCGCTTACGTTATTTTTGTTGGTCTTATCTTCGTAGTAACAAACACCATTGTTGATTTGTTATATGGATTAATTAACCCAACCGTTGATATCACAGGTAAAGGAGCGTAATCATGAATACGACAACGACTCACGTTCCAACGCGCTGGGAACGATTTAAATCATCTGATTTTCTGTATTATTTTTTACGCGATAAAGTTGCGATGTTCAGCTTTGCTGTGTTTTTGGTTTTTGTATTAGGAGCACTGCTGTCCCCTGTTATTGCACCAACTAATCCATACGACTTAAGTTCGATTGATATTATGGATTCGGAATTGCCTCCATCTTGGATGGAAGAGGGAGATGAACGATTTCTTCTTGGTACTGATGACCAAGGACGAGATGTGCTGTCGACGATTCTTTATGGTTCGCGCTTGTCATTAACGATTGGTTTCTTAGCGGTAGCGGTACAGCTTACTTTAGGCATCATTATTGGGTTATCAGCAGGCTATTTTGGTGGTCGAATTGATAGTTTCTTAATGCGATTTGCCGATGTGCAGTTGTCATTTTCGACAATGATGGTGGCAATCATTGTGTCGGCTATTTTTAAAGCCAGTTTTGGGACTGAGTTTTTCAGTCAGTATGCTGTGGTGATGCTTGTCGTGATCATCGGGGTTGCAGAGTGGCCACAATACGCTCGTACCATTCGCGCATCTGTGCTTGCTGAGAAGAAAAAAGAGTATGTGGAGGCTGCAAAAGTCATGGGGTTCCGTTCTCCTCGCATCATGTTCCGCCATATACTTCCTAACTGTTTATCGCCTATTTTGGTTATCTCAACGGTTCAAATTGCTAATGCGATTATGTCAGAGGCAGCACTGTCTTTCTTAGGATTGGGTTTACCGGTTGACCAACCTTCTTTAGGTTCGTTAATTAGTATCGGGTTTAACTACATTTTCTCTGGTTCGTGGTGGATAACCGCTTTCCCTGGACTTGTTTTAGTTACCTTAGTTTTAGTGATTAACTTACTGGGTGACTGGTTAAGGGATGTGTTTAATCCTAAAATTTATAAAGGATAATCTATTTTTTAACCAATAAAAAAGCGGTGAATTATTCACCGTTTTTTTGTTTGTAGAACAGATATTGTGTTTCACAATATGGATAATCCCCCTTTATTTGTTGTTTTATTAGGCTAATTCGCTGCTTTTACTGGCAATTATATGCTCAGTTGTTAAGATCATTAGGTGTGTTTAAATATTTTAAAGCGAGTATTTGAATTAAACCAAAACAGAGAGCCAAGGCTCGAAGTGAGGAATAATGAGTAGAAATAAGGATAAGTACAGTATAGATAATACGGATTATACTGTTGGACAGGATAACGTTCAGAAATGGGGATTCGATGTACATAATCCCGTCTTTGGCATCAGCGCAGGTCTGATTGCACTCTTCTTAGTTGCTGTAGCAGTAACTGATCCCGAAAGCGCCAAAACCGTTCTTGATGGTTTTAAATGGAAGATCATCAATGCATTTGATGGTTTATTCATGTGGTCAGCTAATATCTTTGTTATTTTCTGTTTAGCATTGATTGTATCGCCATTTGGCAAAATTCGTCTGGGTGGTGATAAAGCCAAACCGGATTACTCAATGGTCTCTTGGATAGCAATGCTATTTGCTGCAGGTATGGGTATTGGGTTGATGTTCTGGGGCGTAGCTGAGCCTGTCGCATATTTTACTGGTTGGTTTGAAACGCCGCTTGGCGTTGAGGCAAATACTCCAGAAGCTGCGAAATTAGCACTCGGTGCAACTATGTTCCACTGGGGCTTACACCCTTGGGCTATTTATGGCGTTGTTGCTTTGTCATTAGCATTCTTTGCTTATAACAAAGGATTGCCTCTTTCAATGCGTTCTATCTTTTATCCAATTTTAGGTGATCGTACATGGGGATGGCCTGGCCACGTTGTTGATATTTTAGCGGTTCTTGCTACTTTATTTGGTCTAGCAACGTCATTAGGTTTAGGTGCTCAACAAGCTGCGAGTGGCTTCCATCATGTATTTGGTATGGATGGTGGTCTAGGTCTTCAAGTTGCGATTATTTTTGTTGTTACTTTACTTGCTGTTGTATCGGTAATGCGTGGTATTGATGGTGGTGTAAAAGTCATTAGTAACATCAATATGCTAATTGCCATTGTACTATTGGCTTTTGTTGCTCTTGTTACTTTCGCTATATCTATGGGTACGATTCCAACAACGATTATGGGATATGTGGAAAATATTATTCCGTTAAGTAATCCTCATGGTCGTGTAGATGAGGCATGGATGCATGGTTGGACTGTGTTTTATTGGTCTTGGTGGATTTCGTGGTCTCCATTTGTAGGTATGTTTATTGCGCGTGTATCTCGCGGTCGTACGGTTCGTGAGTTTATTACTGCGGTATTGATTGTACCTACATTATTTACCGTATTATGGATGTCTATCTTCGGTGGCGTTGCGATTGATCAAGTTGTAAATAACATTGGCACATTAGGTTCAAAAGGCCTGACAGATGTTTCTTTAGCTATGTTTGAAATGTTTGATGCTCTGCCTATGGGTAATATTCTTTCTATGATTGCCGTTGTTCTGGTGCTTGTGTTCTTTATCACTTCATCGGATTCAGGTTCATTGGTTATCGATAGTATTACTGCTGGTGGTAAAGTGGATGCACCAATGCCACAACGTGTGTTCTGGGCGTTTATGGAAGGTGCGATTGCTGTTGCTCTACTATGGGTTGGTGGTACTGAAGCTATCCAAGCATTACAAGCAGGTGCAATTTCAACGGCTCTACCATTTACTCTGATTTTACTTGCTATGTGTGTAAGTTTAGTTATGGGTATGAGAACAGAAAAATATAACCGTAGTTAATTTATTTTAGATTATTACGGGTAAATAAAAGCCGATGAAGTTTTATCTTCATCGGCTTTTTTATATTTCATCGCAATATAAATAAAAGCGTTATAGCCACAATTTACGAATTGGGTCGTTAGCTGAAAAGTGGTATCTCACTTGTGCTTGAAACAATTCAGCCGTCGCTATTGCATCGGTTAATGCGTGGTGAGGAGGATATGAAGGTAATCCATAACGCAACCGCGTATTGGCCAATCTAATTGATTCAGGACGTTTCCCTTTAAGCCAATTGATAAGGCCTTTCGCTTGTTCTTGTTGATAATCCCCTTCAATTTGCATGGTATCTACGACAGGGAAAACGATCCCTTCACCAATTAAACTACGAAGGTTTGTATCAAAGAAGTCTCGCTCAATACGACGATAGTGCACAACCACGACTTTTCCTGCGAGTGCATCTAATACCTGTTCTAAAATCCGGCGTAAATCTGGAGCACCCTGTAGATCAGAATGAGTGATACCATGAATAACCACTGAATTTTCTTCTAAGCTGTCTTGTGCCTTCACAAACCAGTGTTGCGATTGACGGCAAAAAATACGTTCTAATGTAAAAGGTACTAAACCAATACTGATAATACTATTTTGGTTCGCATCTAATCCTGTAGTTTCAAAATCAAGCGCTACAAATTCAATGTCACTCAGTGGTGTTTCTTCTTCGTACGTTCCTGTCTTGTAGAAGTTTTTTAGCCGTTTATCTTTACTGATCTCCTGTTTATGTTTGAAAAAGGAAGGCCAGTTTAAAATTTCTTGAGGAGCATGTGGGATCATCATTAGCTCCTAGAATTTATTCGCGTTATAGCGATATTTTAAGAAATTTTGAGCGTTACTTAGTACTTGGAATGCATCCTTTAAATTACGGCGTTCAAAGTCTGACATGTTTTCAGGTTCGATATTGTTATCAGGTTCAATACCAGCTTCGACATCTAATGCTTGGTGGCGTAATCGAACCAGTGAGATTAATTCCATTGCATGATGCAAATCTTGGCCTTTGGATTTAGGTAAAATACCAGCTTCGATAATGTCATCTAAACGTTCAAATGAGTTTTGAGCATGAGAACCAATGGCCAATGCGTGAACACGAATTAAATCGGCTAGTGGAGCTGTACCACGACGCTTTAGGTTGATGGAATTATTATGACGACCATCTTTTTCCATTACAAAGTCTTTAAAGAAACCCAGAGGTGGTGTTCGACGTAAGCCGTTTCGTGCTAAACAAGCTAAGAAGCGGTTATTCTTTTTCGCACGTCGAACAATGAAGCCATTAAGTTGTTCAGCCCATTTAGTTCGACCATAGACGCCATTTAAATCAAAGAAAATAGAGCTATTTAATAGTGCTTGAGGATCTGGGTTATCAATCCAATCGGCAAAACATTCTTCCCACTCTGATTGTGTCTTACGCCATTTAGGGTTGGTTGCCATGATATCGCCAGTGCAATATTTATAGCCACAAGCTGCTAAACCATCACAAACAAATTCAGATAGCGCTTTGAAGTATTCACCATGTTCTTTCTCGTTGTATTCATTATCTAAAATGATCGCATTATCTTGGTCTGTAACAATTAATTGTTCGTCACGAGCCATAGAACCAAGAGCTAAGAAACAATAAGGTACCGGAGGTTCACCAAGCTCTTCTTCTGCTAGTTCTAATAAGCGTTGTTTAAAACTACGTCCAATTTCAGACATTGCGCTACCAACCATGTGAGAGTTGGCGTCTTCGTTGACCATGCGTAAGAAACAGTCTTTCAGTTGAGTGGAAAGTATCACTAAATCTTCAATGGTTTGTTGCTGGAAAATACTGCTTACAAACAACAGACTGTTTTGTGATTCGTAGCGAACAATATCAGAAACTTCAATAACGCCAATAGGTTGTTTATTTCTTAGTACAGGAAGGTGGTGGACGTTGTAGCGTAGCATCATCAGCATGGCTTCAAAAACATAAGCATTGTGATCAAGAGAGATTAATTCTGTCGACATTACTTCAGACACTGGTGTTTCAAAATCCAAACCACACGCTAATACTTTGGTGCATAAATCTCGGTCGGTAATAATACCAACAAAGTTATTATCTTCTTCTTCGATATCGATGTCGGGATCTGTGATTAATACCGCTGATACGTTTTCTTCAGCCATGGTTTTTGCAGCAGATTGAATGGTTTGATTTTTTTCAATCATTACGGCTTCACGGGTGATCAGCGTTTTCACTTTAGATGTTGTTAAGTCGTTTGCATCGTCTTCTGTGTTTTCAACCGCTTGTTTTAGACGAGTGGCATCTTCTACTTCAACAAAGTCAGAGAACTCATCATAGCGTTCACAGAAATCATCAAAAACGGCTTCAGGAATACAGTAAAGTAGGGAATCTTTTAGGGCTTTGGCTGGGAAACGAACTTTATTGTTCATTAATAGTCCCATTTGGCCAAAGATACTACCTTCATCAAGACGGTTATAAAGCTCTCCATTTCGACGATATACTTCGATGATACCACTGCGAACCATGTAGAGATCTTTGATCTCATCACCAAAGCCAATCACCATGGTTTCTGCTCGGTAATAAGATATTTCAACACTTTGCGCCGCTTCTTTTATCGCTTCCTCTGGAAGTAAATTAAACGGAGGGTATTGAGATAAAAAATGCTGTATTTCTAACAGTTCAACTTCCATGTGTTACTCGACATAAATAGAGAAGGGGAAAAATAATTTTAGTTTATCGGCTTATGGATAGCCATTTTATTCTATGAAAATGAGTAATATAAGCGCATTAGAATGAGGTTCTCGGATTTGAAACATAACTTTTGCTATGCTGATAATATTGTAAGTGCTTGTTTGGAGAAGTTTGATGACTCAATTAATAAAAATAACAAAAATTTCATTGGGAGTATTAAGTAGTGTTCTTGTTATGACGCATGCTTATGCCAATGATGCTTCAAATGATGATGTGGTTAAAAAGGAAAGCGCACTTACCTCGATTTGTTTTTCTAAAGCTGCGCATTCTGATGCGAAAAATGTGTTGTTAGATGCTTGCCCAATTGGTGATGGTTTATGGGGAAATCAACAACCAAAATTAGAAAAAGGAAAGAGCGAGTTTTGGATTCAATGTGGTGTGTTTAATCAAGATCTGACGAAAGAAAAAGTAAATCATATTCAAAAGAAAGTGGATGCCTCGATTAACTTTAAATTAGAGGGAGAAGCTAAGCGTTGCTTGATTGGGCCTTATCAAGATTTCACTACAGCGCAAAAGCAATTAAGACGTTTACAAAGTGATCGGTTATTTAAACATGCAGCATTAAGGGAGGTGAACTTAGCTTTGTTGCCTCAAGTTGAAGAACCGATTGAAAGAGCTCCTGAGGCGGTAAGCGAGCCAGAACCTGATCCTATTACTATTCGCAAGCAAACAAAGATAAATAATCTTCATTTTGTAGTTCCATTTACAGATGACACTAGTGAAGGTTTTTATATGGAAAATAGTTTGCCATGGCTTCGAGCTACATCTCTACATGCTCAAGAAATTTGTCAGCAAATAGATATGGATTTGGTTACTAAAGAGCAATGGCAAATCTTGCTTGATTCAACGATAATGACCAAAGACAAATGGCCTGTATTATTGCCTTATTGGGGTGCTGATAATTTGGGACTCTTTAAAGATGGTGCGGCCAGAAAATTAAAAAACACCTCCATGCTAAATGTGATGTGTACTAAGAAAGTAGAGGATGAAGTCGTTGGAAATCCAATTTAAAGGTCGCTGGGACAGTAAGTCTCTTGCTGAAAACCTACAAGAAGCACTAGAGACATTAGAAGATGAATTTGGTGTTAAGGCGCTTTCAAATATCTCATTAAATATTTGTTTGGAAGATGAACATAGAGAAGAGCTTGCGTTACTTAGTCCTACAGGACGCGCCTTGGATTTTTTAGTTATTAACAATCCAAAAGATGTGAATGATGGAGAGAAAGCACCAGTGCTTGAGTTTAAGCCTCGCGGATAATTTTTATTGTTCAATTTAATTGATATGTAAAACCCCGGCATGTTCCGGGGTTTTTTATTTACCAATCTTTTTTGCGATTAAACCAACATTCTTTAGCTACATATTGAAATTCGTCATAAGAGTGGCAGCCTAAAATGGTATCGACGGCTTTGCCATTCATGAAGGTCACAAATAAATCGTAAAGGCTCATCGCTTCTTCATAATCGTCTTTATTAATAGCAAAAAGAAAAATCACATGAGCTATTTTCCCATTCCCCCAATCTACGCCGTGTGGAGAAATGATGGTATATACTTTTGTTTCGTTAGCGAGTAATCCCAACGAGTGTGGAATTGCAATGCCTTCCCCTAAAATCGTCGATGTAATGCTTTCTCGCTCAATAACAGAGTCGTAAAACTCAATAGGGGTGATGTTATCTTCTGTAAAATGAGAACTGAATTTTTTAAGCACTTCTCCTTGAGTCATTGGTTCATCCAGAACAGAAAAATAACGGTGATCAAAAAATTTATCCAACATATATGGGTGTGAGCGATTCATTAGAATGAGTTTATTTACTTGTTCTAATTGGAAGCTTGTTGGTATCGGAGATACCGTGATTGTCGGTTTGTTTTTTTGTGATACTTTTTCTGTCGAGATAACGAAATCGGCATCTACTTTTGATAGTTCTTCATAATCTCTAAGACTCTCTACTTTCTCTATTGTGAGTTGAGGCAGTGAGCGCATAAGTTGTGATTCAAGTAAACGCACGATTGATGTGCCTGAGTCACAAACAAGTAACGCTTTTGGTGGCAGTTGCTCTTCAAGTGAAAAATTACGCTCTAATCCAACGCCAATATGCATGACTAAGTAACCGATCTCACCGTCTGGAATTAAATGCTTACCCCAATGAGAAACGGCAGCTACAGTCATATCATAGGCTAATGGGTAATAGCGTTTAATATGATCAAATAGTGGATTTGGAATGGTAATTTGATACTTAACTCGTAAGATCATGGTGGTGATATGGCAGAGTAAGTCTCGTTTTAATTGCTCATCATTACGCAGATCGTAGTTGTAATGCGTATTAACATAATTCAATAAATATTGAGTTAGCTCTAATTGCTCTGTTGGTTTTTGAATGTCGATTTCAGGAACCCCAGTAACTCGACGTGCCGCAATTTGAATGCTTAGATAATCTATTTCTGCTTGAGGTAAAGGTGCACCAAGTAAACTTTCTATGGTTTGGCTTAACTCTGTTGCCGTTTTTTGTGCTTCTTCACTGAGGTTTGGTTGATCCACATGATGAATACTCGCATTTTGTTTTAAGCGATGTAGGGCAATACCACAATAGACGACTAAATGATGCAAACCTTCGTCAGTAAGCTTGATGTGATTTTTATTAATTAGCTCAAGTAAATCGGCTCTCAAGGACGGGTGGTTAATCTCTGGGAAAAAATATTCACATACATCAATAAACGTATGATCGCTTGGTTTAAATTGAAATAAAATATGGGCGATACAAGCTCGAATAGCTTGCTCTTCACCAAACAGGCGTAATCCACAATGTGCTTTGCTTATTAGCTCTAAATTATATTGTTCAAGTTGCTCTCGAATTTCTCCCATATCGGCTTGTAATGAAGTTCGACTGACAAACCACTGATTGGCAAGATCATCTAACTTACATTCTTCCTCTTGAGATAATAGACGCATCATCAAATACACCATGCGATCTTTAGCGTTACGAGGTGAGGATTTCATTTTTTTCGTTTGTTTTTCAATATCCAAGAAACGGGTCTCATCATAGATATCAAAGTGATAGCCCTTTCCTCTCTGGTGCTGAATTTGGGCACCATAAGAGGCCAAAATATCATTCAAGGCAGAGATGTCTGTTCGAATTGTTCGTGTTGAAATATCACAACGTTGAGCAAGCTCTTGTTGAGGAAGGGCTTCATATCTAAGCGCTTCAAAAATGACATTAAGACGAGGATAAGGCAGTTGGATCATAGAAAAACCAGAACAGTTAATAAGTGTTTATATTGACAATAATATCAACCAACGAAAACGTTAGGGTAATGGTATTTATTCAATATGTGATGTATATGTGGATGTAATTTATTTTATTGAAAAATATACAATTTCCTTCTTATTTTTAATAAAAAAGGCCAATATCCGGGGGCGAATAATTGGCCTTTTGGAGCAAACTTAGTTAAGCAGTTTTTTTGTCATGTCTAACAGTGTTTTTACATCTTCAGGGCGAGTATTTCCCGTTGCTTTATCTATGATAGAACTGTAGATGTGAGGAATGATTTTGCTAACTCCTGCATCTAATGCGATTTGCATAATTTCCTCATAGTTTTCAAGGTCAATTCCACCTGTCGGCTCTAACCAGAAATCTTGTTCAGCACACGCTTTTGCAACACAAGCAAATTCTTCACGTGTTTCTAAACCGCCCATCGGGAAGTATTTTACAGAGCTACCACCCATGTCTTTTAGCATGGCAATAGCTGTTTCTACCGGAACAATTGCGTCTTCAGAGCGAGAACTTAACGGACCTGTTGAGATTTTCACCATTCCTACAGTGCCAGTTGGTGAAATAAGACCATTCACGATACTTTTATCTTGCCCAGCTAAAGCTCGGCTTGTTGCTACACCAGTAAATACTTGGTTAATGTGCTGCGGTTGTACGTGTTGTGAAATAAGCGAAACCATCATTGATTGATTTGGGTCCCCTGCACCTAAGCCAACAGATACAGCATTATTTGTTACTTCGCTGTATTTCTTCATATCTTCAACTGCAGTATCAACATCTGGGTAATTTTTAGATAAAACACCAACAAGAACATGACCTTCTGCTGCGTCATAAATATCAGCCGCATTATCAACAGAGCCTGCTAATACGTTTAGGCATACACGGTTTTTATAGAAGTTAGCTTTTAAACTCATGGAATATCTCTCTTAAAATAATGCGTTAATTTTTTCGAAAATAGTGTTTAATTGAGTGGTGTTAACACTGCGAACATCAATCTCAATAATGCCTTCATTAGCTTTGTAGCCACGGCAGTAAATCGCTGGATTGCCGTTATTTAATTGCTTAACGATATTATTGGTTGTTGTACCTAGGGATTCATGGTTAAAAGCAATTTCAGCTCTTGCAATATCACGTCCTGCGCTGTCCCATACGACTCGTGACGTTACGCCATGAATGGTGTTCATATCAGCGATGAACTTTTCCATCTTCGCGACCATTTCTTGGCCTGATTCTTTTTCAACAGTTAAGTAATCAGTGATAGCGTGAGTTAAACCTAAGATACCTTCTTTGCCGACTTTCATTGCTCGGCCAATGCCTTGAGATTGTTTGCGAACCCAATCTACATATTGAGTTTTACCTACAACTAATCCGCTTGTCGGTCCTTCAATGGCTTTTGCACCACTGTAAATAACGAGATCAGCACCCATTGCAAAATAGCCTTTTAAATCTTCTTCTGCTGCGGCATCAACAATTAATGGTAGGTTATGTTTTTGAGCTACAACTGCCGCTTGCTCTACGTTTAAAATACTTTTTTGAACACAGTGGTGAGATTTGATGTACAAAATCGCTGCTGTATTTTTAGTGATAGCGGCTTCAAGTTGTTCTGCTGAACATTCATTCGCGTATCCCGCTTCTTTAATGGTTCCGCCACCGAGAGTTACCATGGTGCCAACAGGGGCGCCAAAGTTAACGTTATGGCCTTTTGGCAGTACAATTTCTGATGGAACATCGTGAGCATGGGCGTGTAGGTTTTCTAAACGGTATTGGCTGTCTTTAACAATAACTGCAGCTACAGACTGAGCGATGCCAGCAGAAGCACAAGAGACAACAATTGCAGCATCAACATTAAGAAGGTTAGCAATATATTCACCCGTTTTGATAACGAGATCTTTCATATCAAAATATTGTCCAAGCCCTTCTTTTACTGCATTTACAACGTCTTCATTTGGCGTTGAAACCCCTAATGCCGTCATGCGACCAGATGCATTAATTACTTCAGTTAGACCATACTTCTCATGAATTGAAGACATCAGTGTTCTCTCCGTGTTGTGTCGTGATAATTTGACCTGCAACAATGCTTGCCAAAGGTAAAAATGATTCGTTACCTTGACGATTTCCTTGTTCAGAATCGACAAAAGTACATGGTTCGTGATGGATGTTAAAAATGGTTAGATCGGCATCTTTCCCCACTTCTAATTGACCCTTTGTGTCCATTTGCAGTGCATTTGCAGCATTTATCGTGACACAGTTGATTACTTGCTCAAGAGATAAACCAATGGTTAAAAACTTGGACATGATATGAGGTAGGCTACGTACCGGTCCTGCAATTCGGTTTTTACAGTAAATATCAGAACTTATTGTGTCAGGGTAAATCCCTTTTTTAATCGCTTGTTCAGCAACGTCAAAACTGAAACTCGCACCGCCATGGCCAACATCTAAAATAACGCCACGTTTAATGGCTTTTTTCATCGATTCTTTTAGCTCACCTTCAGGAGTTAGAATGCGATTTGGTTTACCGTTATAACAGTGTGTAATGATGTCGCCTTTTGTTAATAATTCAGCAATATCATCTAAATTTGGTGGATTATTTCCAACATGTACCATTAAAGGTAGGTGGTTATTTTGAGCTTGCATCTCTTTGGCTTTAACCAAAGGTTTTAATCCATTTTCTTTTACAACACTGCCGCTCATTCGCGCTTTAATGCCAACCACAAAATTGGAATGTTTGTTGATGGTTTCTTTAGCGATATCCAAATCAATATCACTCATATCAGCAAGCTCATCTTGTCGTAATAAACCAATTCGAGAAATATTCAGAATGCTGTATACGTTAGTTGAGCTTTTTTGAGTTAGTTGATAAAAATCATCAATATCATCCGCACCAACACTACCAGCATCGATAACAGTGGTTACACCATGAGCGACACCAATTAAATCTGGCTCATCGTTATAAATAGGGGAGGCGGAATAACAGTGAGTGTGAGAATCTATCCAACCAGCACTGATGTAATGAAGTCCTTTTAAATCAATTTCTTTTTCAGCATCTTCGATAATATTGGTATTAATTTTGGCAATTTTTCCTGCTTGAATAGCAATATCAACAAAATGACCGTTGACTAATTTTCCATTTTTAATGAGTAAGTCATACATAGTTCTTACCTGCGTTATGTAATGCTCTTCTTGATTGAAGAGCATTACCAATATGGGTTAGCCGATGGCTACTGGGAATAATGAACCGAAAACCATTGCCCCTAAAATTGCGCCACCAGTGATTGGTTTTTGCCATTGGTAAAATGCTAGGGCACCAATTAATGAACCGATACCAATTGGAATTGAAGCACCAATTGCAGATAGAACAATCAAAGGACCTAAGAAGCGACCTGATGAATTACCAGCCCCCATCATGACGTCAGCACCGTAGGTAGAGTTACTTTGGCCAACGGTATATTTACGAGCAATAATGATGATGTAACCAATTGCCACGCCTAAGAAGAAACCAACAATTAATGAGGCAACAAAGTTTTCTAGCGGGTAAACAATACCAGCACCAAGAAGTAGAGCTGGTACACCCAGTCCAATACCGGTTTGAATTGCACCACCGATGTCCAAGATACCAACTAGTGAACCTTCAATGATTCGAGCGAATAAGAAACTCGCACCAAAGGCAGCAACCGCACCATAAACACCTGTGTCCATACCTGCTCGTAACATTGAAACGAAAGCAACTTCGTTAAATGCGCCGATGCCGTATAGGTAATACATGTGAGTACCAGCAAATACGCCTGAAGAAAGCAGACCTACGAAGAATGGAAAAGACCAATCTGCGTACCAAAAGTTATTCTTTAATTTGTCATCCATTTTAAAACTCCAGACTTACTATTTGCCACTAATGCTTGTATGAACACTCTCTAACCATGTAGGGATAGTGAGTCGGAAAGATTCTAGAAGCTCAAGGTCAAATCCACGGAAGAAGGCACTTAGAACAAACAGTGCAATTACCGCAGTTAACATCGTTTTGGTTACACGGTTCCAGCCACCATCTTCAACACCTTTACCAATTAAGATACCCAGAACAAGACCTGGAACGGCGTTACCCATGATCATATGAGCAAGACCACCAAAGATAGTTGCCCAAAAACCTGAACGACGGCCCGCATCAATAGCTGCAAGCCAGAAAATAACCGGCATCGCGATGTTTACAAGAAGGTTAGCTGCAGGAACAAGTACTTTAACGGCTGTGATTTGTAGGCTTTCTGGAACGGCTGATGCTGTTGTATTTAAGAAAGCAACAACGATCATGCCGATGATGCCACAAGCAATACCCATTTTTTTCGGGTCGTGCATGGTTGTCGCTACATCACGGTTTTTAACCATTAGAGCAGCGGCACCCCAGTTAGGAATGATGCGGTGATCAACGTCTTGAGTGAATGCACCAGCAGCAACAGATGATGCCCATGCGTTAAAGAAGAAACCAAGACCAAAAGAGAAGTGAGAAGCAGGGTCACCTTCACAAGAATTAAGCTCTCCAAGAGTACGGAATGCACCCATCCCTTGAACTGTTGGAGCATGGAACATTCGAGCTGCACCGACACCAACGCCGACGCCAACTAAAGCCCCAATAATGAGGGACTTTATTAATATTATTAAGAACATCTATATATACCTTCCGTTAGTATATTTAATTAAGTGCTAATTAAATAAATAGGTGTTTATATTGATTTAAAATCCAATTGGTCAATATTAATTACTGTGACATTAACAGTGACATCAATTGTGACTGAGTAGGTTGTTTTATTTCTTGGTAAAAAGAAAAACATAAACTTTTCAATTCTTTCTTTTTTCTCTGCATTAATTAATTTCACATCAACAGGTTCAATTCGTAAAATAACTTGTTCGTTATCTTTTAAAATGGTTTTTTGAATATTACTTAATGCAGAGCTGAAAGCTGATTGTTTTGTATTTCCATTACCACTGACCGTTACGGTTGTTGTAATAGATTCTTTCATAAATAATTAACTTCTGTATTTTTTAACGAAGGCTTCAACTAATTTTTTACCTAGTTCTTCTTGGTCCATAAAACCAAATCCAAGAACGTTATAACCTTCATTAATTGCAGTAACGCCTTCTTCTACAGAGCGCATACCATATTTTGCTTTGTAGCCGTATTTATTTTGAGCCGTGATAGCACCAGCACCGCCACTGCCACAAAAAGAGATACCGAAGTCAGCTTCTTCTTGTTTCATGATGTCACCAAGCTTCATATCTGCTGCCATGCCTGGGATTACTGTTACAGAACCACCTGCAGCCTCAACACCCATACCTACTTTTTGTCCTTTACCTAGACGGTCACCGATAACTACTTTTACATCAGCCATATTAAGCTCCTAATTCTTCAGTTAATTCGTTTTCTTTTGCCACTTCAAAGTGAACAGATAATAAATATGTTTCTTCGTATGCTAATGCCGGAAACCATTTCACGACATCTTCAGCTAATTTGTGTGATGACTTAGATATTTCATCAAACATTTCAATTTCAACTTCTGGTAATGGTTCATTAGTATGAGAACGAATTACCATTGCTTTTAAATGAGAATAAAGCATTTGTTTTTGAACACTGTCTGGAAATATATTCTCAGCTCGTAAAATATCGATAACTTTATTGAACGTTGAATCTACTTCATCAGTGAATAACTCTTCATTTATTTCTAGAGTATTACTATTCACGTTTTTTATTCCCTCTAAATAATATTTTTAATACGTAACTTGATGATGAAAGAATATAAGTGGAAAGAAAAAGTGAACAGAGAGAGTTTTTCCACTTTGAAGTGGAAATTGGAATACTTGAGGAGATATAGATCATACTTTTTTTGTTATTTTCTTACTTATTATAAGGTTACAGATTTGCCTACAGTGGAAATAAAAGTGGAAATGGAAATTTGAGGTGAGTTTTTTGTGATGTGAGTTGGATTTTAATTGGAAGTGGGGAGGAAAGTGGAAATGGAAAATAAAAAGCCCCGCGATTGCGGGGCTTGATGTTAGTTAATCACATTTAGTCTTTTTTGAAACTGAAGTTAATTTCTTCATGAGTATTTTCATTTTTAGGTGAAGCACGGAAAGTATAAAATCCTGATGTAATAGCACTCTCACTATAAAAATCGATACCACACTTATTAATACCGTTTTCAATATAACCTTCATTAATGAAGTGTTCACCGTTCACATATGGAGTGTTGTAGGCATTTTGAAATTCAGAACAGCTCATATCTTTGATAATAAGGTCAGCATCAGCCAAACCTTGTTCGCACATTGATCCACCTAAAGTTCCATCACAGAAATCCAAAGATCGCATTTGAGCTTCGACTTTGAATTCAGACACTTCATTGCTATCTGTGTAATGTATCAGTTGATTTCTGAAGTTTGATGGTTCAGTTGTATGGTCATTGCCGCTTTGATGGGTAGTTTTTACTGCAATAACCTCCTCAACTGCTTCTGCTCCAAGATATAGAGAGTAAAGTTCAGCACTTTCATATTCACCATCATTATCGATCCCAACCTCATTAGCTCTAACAACATAGTGGCTAAATGGTGATACTTGAGAGTCATAACCTATATCAAATTGTAAAGGTGAATGAGTGGTTGTAAATTGCTCAGAACCATCATTATAACTAAAAGTGAAAACTCCATTTTGAAGTGTATATTCAGCAACTTCTTCAAATAATTCTGGTTGGTTGCTTGGTGAAAGAGTTGTGTTTACAACAGTACAAAGTTCTTTATTGATTTCTGTTCTTATATTCATATAGAACTTTTTATTAGAAGAATCATAATAGCGAATGTCACAGAATAAACCTGATACGCCATTGAAATTTCCGCTTTCTATTTTATATAAATATTTATCTTGTAGGTTAAGGCTTGTCTCTGGTGGAATTATTTCGCCACCATCCGCAGGTTGAACATCAGATAAAGTTATTTTCACCATTTTAGATGAAATTTCGTCTGAGGTGTCACCATTTACACCTGCCATAAGGTAGAAGTAACCACCTTTAATAATCTCGTTTGGTTCACCAGAAATAGTAAGGGTGCCATTAGTATCAACGCTAACGTTAACACCATCTACAGTAGTGAAACCTTCATGAAGGTTCTCACCATTAGGTCCAGGAGCTTTATCTTCTAAGCCTGCATAATATTCAATAGCACCTAAGCCGTTTACGCTTTCAGTATTGAACAGTTCTGTAATATTTAATTGAGCCTCTATTACAGGGGTACCTTTTTTCAAGGTTATATCAGTAATTTTTTCTTGTAGTGCCACATATTTGATTTCATTAATCGTAATGCCGGCTTCTGCAATTGCAGCTAATGTAAATTCTTCATAAACAGTATTAATACCATCAGTCGCAGAAATTGTAATCGTTTCACCTGCTGGGTACGCATGGCTTGGCTTACCTAATATTTCAAGTTCAGTACCGCCATCATTAAAAGGAGCAAGTGCAAACTCTAAACCTGCAACAGAGCTATAAACGCTATAAGTTAACTTGTCTTCATCTTCAAATAAGTCGCTGATACGCATTTTTTCATCAAATACAGCAACATTTTGTTGTAGTTCTAAACTTCCTAACCACTCTTGTAATGTACTTTTAACTTGTAGGTTTAATGTTGGTGCTGAATTTTCTAGATCAACTTTGATTTCAAAAGTCGTACTGACTACCCCCATGTTTTTATCATTAACAGCAATATCTGTAGAGCTTAATGTCACAATATAAGTATCACGTACAGTTGTGATATTTTTTGCTGAAATAGTTAACTCTGTCGCTGTTTTAGTAATGTTAAATTCTGCAGTAACATCGCTACCATTTACGGTACTGATTTTTACTTCTGGGATAATTTCATTTTTATTATCAGCATCTACAAATAGTTCAGCGATAGGTAAATCGATTAGAGAAATTTCTGTAACATCAGTAAATTTATCTGCGCTATTTACTTGTTTGATAAGGTTGTCATAAATAGTTTTGCTAACGACTAACTTATTATTAATAATCACTTCACCGACTGTTCCTGTATTGTCTACAGGAATCGTTGGTTTGAAGTTAGGTTGATCAAGTTTATCTGCATTTTCAGGATCGTTTACTATTTCTGTCGCTTTTTCGGCAATCGCGATAGCTGCTGCTGGTGTATAGTTATTACCTGCTTCTACTTTTGATTCAGTTAAGATTTGTGCTGTTTTGTGTAGAACATGATCGCCAGCAGCAATGACATCAGAAAATACATCAGTGTTTTCTGCATCCAATCCAAGAGCTGTATTTACTTCTTTTTTAGCTTGTTTTATTTGAGTTTGTGTTGGATTTGTACCCGCTTTGGCTGCTACAAGGTCTGTTAAAGGAGAGATGATTTTCTCACCAGGAAGAGTACGGAAAGAAACTTCGTGTGCCATTGCTTGAGTTGGATGATCCATATCAATGGTATAGACGCCAGCAAATTTACTTGGGTCACGAGCGATAAGCATCTTTTGTACATCGCCATTAGGAGTAATGGTTTGTAAACTCAGAGTACCTTTTATTTCAGTATTTTTTGGAAGGGTAATTTTACCATTTCCATCAGTTAAACCAAAAATAACATCATTAGAATCTAGTTTGCCAACTGTTGATGTGCGTGTTGCTACAGGCATATCATCAAACACAACCGCATTCTTAAAGTAGCCATCAAAACCAGTAATAATAATACCGCCAGCTGAAGGTGTACCAGTATTGGTATCTGAACCACCATCAGAACCGCCACAACCTACTAATGCTAGTGCCACTGACGCTGCTAATAAACTTACCTTTTTCATTCTGTCTCAATCCTTTTTGATGAGGGTAGCCTTTCCCTCAATAAGTGTTTATTTATTTGTAAAACTCAAAAGTGCGACACTTTTACGCTGGTTCAAAAAACAAAACAAGACACGGAAAATAGGAAAAAAACCGTAAAATTTATTTTATTTTTTTATCAATAGCACTATTGGTTTTTTGGAATGAATCACTCATATTTCGCACCCAAAAATACATCTAGGGACGAAAAATGAAAAAAATATACTGGTTAGGTTTATTGCCGTGTTTTGCAATGGCGCATGAGGGAGATAAAAACTATGGGTATTCTTACTTTACGTTTGGTTTAGAGAACGTAACGTATCAAGAATATTATGGTGGAACACAATCTAAGGTGACGATCACAAACCCTGTTTTGAACAGTGGTGGCTTGTATTACATTAACGATAAGTTTGATTTTTCTATTGATGCCTTAGCTTCATTTTCTCCTCAAAGTGCGCAAGAAGATTGGAAGTATTATGGTCAATTAATGCAAACCAATAAGTTTGAATATTTAAAAACGGCGACCAACATTCAACTGCACTACAAACTTACTGATGAGTGGCGAGTTATCGGTGGCCCAGCCCTTACTTACCAAACGTATACTCGCTACGGTATGACAAACCATAATGGGTTCACCAATAAAGCGTTTTATGGCACATGGGAAGAAACCTCGACCGATATTTTTGTTGATTTGGGTGTGGCTTACGATAATGGCTTACTGTTTAGTGATAAGAAATGGAAAGTGAGCGGACGTGCAGTATTAGGTCTTCCAATTTATAGTGTGACTCAAAATACTAAGTTCGAAGATAATACGTTTAATGATTTTGGGATGAGAGCTTCAATTGAAGGAACCATTAGCTACGAAGTCATGAAAGGGTTACACCTTGGTTGGTATGCAATGCTAGGTTATGAAAAACGCTTTGAGACAGACAAGCAAGCGGTGCTGGTTGAAACGTGCGTCACCATGGTGGATGGGGTTTGTACAGAGCGCGAAACCAAAAATGGCTATGCAACGCTGCCAGAGGCAGATACTCATATATTCAGTACCGGTCTACAGGCACTCTGGAGTTTTTAGCCTATCGCAGGCCAAACAAAAAAGAGCGACGCATTTCGCTCTTTTTTTTGTTTTATCACTATGATTTTTAACTTAAATTTGGTGCGTGATAGATTAAGTTAACTTTAAACTCTTCTACTAAATGAGCGTATTCTGGTTTGGGTTTTAAAATGTAGCTATAGATCCCCCCATCAACAAACTCATCATAAGGTGAGTAATCTAAGTCAAGGTACGCATAGCGTTTGCCATTATCTGGATTAATTCTTTCTTCGCATTCTAGTGGGTCAATATAGTTAGGAGCTACGGAACTCGACGTTATACTTATACCACTTGCTCCTTGACCAGCCATGGTTGAACTTTGATAAAAAGCGACTACAAAATCACACGTCATGTTATGCGTATCTGAATGAATATTGAGATCAGAATCTAGCTCGAACCAGTTTGGATTAACCAACCTAGAATCCATCATATACATTCCCGCTGTGCCTTTAATGTAGTTTCCTTGTTTGTCTGTAGGGAAGAAATATTCAAATTTTTCCATTTGATAAGGGGTTTGCCCAGTAACGACATTTAAACGAGACTCCATTGCTCGTTTATTTTTTAATATTGTGTAGGTCTCAAACTCTTTTCCATTATGAATTGTGGTAAGTAGGCTTTCACCTTTATTAAAACTAGATTCATAGAAATGCAGTATTTTCCAACGTTGCTCTGCATCAAAAGCCGAATAGCTGCTTGTTACAACAAGGTGCTTGTCATCAATGGCATAGGTACCGACTTCGGATAGCGACTCTTCTGTAGGGCAGGCTCTTTTATTGGTTGAAGCCGCATAATAAGCGAGGTTATTAATGAACTTAAATGCCTCACAATAAACAATTTCATAATCATAGTTATGGCCAGCAAAATGATTTGTTGTTTCTAACCGATAAAGGATATGCCCAATTAATGGGTGTTCAACACTTGAGTTTGATTCTTCTGTCGAGGGTAAATCAAAGCTTACATGAGTCCATGCACTTTCTTTATTTCCATGATAGTCATCTTTTGCTGAAATAATGAATTGGGTTGGTTTATCACTTTCGATAGGAGAACCAACCAAGGTTAGCTCGCCTCTATTGATTAAAGAAAGTCCTGGATAAGAGAAGCGAACTCTTGTGGTAATAAAATCATGCTCCTCATCATAAAAAAGACCGTTGATATTAAATGAATAATTTACCGGTGTGGATTGCGTTAAATTCCACGCATACATCATGGTCTGTAACTGCTGCTGTATGTCGTTATCCACTTTGGGTTTTTGGTTGCCAGCACTTCCTACTTTTTGAGTCGAGCTCAATTGTGGGAGGCTTTGTACTTTATCTACGTTATATTCTAAATCAGTTTCACTATCTTCTTGAGGTGATGTTTTTTGGGTATTTATTTTCTCTGAATATTCCGTAGTTTCATCATTATCTCGTTCCTTTTTTGGCACTGTATTTAACTGTGTTTTTTCTTTATGAAAGCTAGATAAAAATGCTTCACGAGATGGTGTGTTTTGTATTGTTGGTAATGGAATTGGTTCTGCTATCACGGCATGTTCGGATGGTGATGAAATAGCAGAGCGTAGCCAGATACCACTTAAAGCAATAGTACTTATTGATAATAGAATGAGTGCTTTTTTTTTCATTAGTAATTACATCATACGAGTTTGAAGCCAACTGCGAGAGAATTTTAAATCTTTCTCTATCAGGCTTGAGCTGCATTCTAAAAGTTGGCAAATTTCATTGTTCTTCATGCCCATAAGATATTTTAATTTTAGGGCATTGGATTGGCGGGGATAGCGAACACTAAAGTTATCAAGTGCTTTATCCATAATGATTAATTGTTCAAATTTATCATTATCATCTTGAATTGAGGTTAACGCCTGACGCTTTTGGGCTTGTTGCGAGCGAGCGTTATCAATCAAAATTTGACGCATTACTTTGGTTGCCATTAAAAAGAAATCGCGTTTGGTTTTTACATCACTTAGCTCTGAATTTGAAAGCTTAAGGTAAGCGTCGTGAATCAAAGCGGTTGTACTATTTACACTGTCAGCCAGAACATCATTATGTTGGCCGAATTTTTCAGCGTTACGTTTTCGCTCTTCTTGAGCGATATGTCTGAGTTGTAAATAAGCGAATTGATATAACTGGTTTTCAGCTTGTTTATTTCCTGCTTGCCAATCTTGAATAATGCGTGTCAGTTCTGTTGTCGTTTTCATGACTAATTCCGTTATATTTTGCTAAATTCAGAGACAGAAAATGTATCCATAGTTTCAATACCATTTGGTTGGCGTTGAAGTGTTTGTCGATAGCGATAGAGTACCCCTTGCTTCCAATCTCTACCGGCGGGTAAATACTCCCATGTTGTATGTTGAACCTGATTTCCATTGAGATACCAACGAACCAATAGGTTCATTTGTTCTAGTTGAGCACTGTTGTCTTTATTGTTTACCCACCACATATCGGCGTAGTCTTTCGTCACATTTAATGTGTACTGTTCTTCATTTTTTGAGCAGGTTTTACCTGTTTTTGGGTGCTTAAGAACTTGATGATTCTTGACTAATAAACAGTGTTTTTCGATTTTTTGACCATGGTATTGCGTTTGTTGCCATATGCCTTCAAAAGGGATTTTTTCTTCTTTATCTATTGGATAAATAAAAGTAATTTGTTCACCTCTATTTTGATGGCGTACGTGTTCGTTGGGACCTAACCCTTGAATTTTCTCCATCATTAATTCAGTTTCAGGATCAAAATTCATCGCAATGGTTCGGTATTTCCAGTCACCTTCGTCGTTATAATCGTCTAACGTAAATCCATTAAGATCATTACGAGTGCAACCTGTTGCTGCGCATCCGATCATTCCACCAAAGCCTTCAAATTCAGATATAGGGCTTTTGTCTGCAATCACAGGATGACTGGTATCTAATTCGCATCCATTAAAGTAATCACCAGCGCTTGGGTATTGGATAAGGTGAGTATTTGTCACCGTATATTCCATATTGCCAAAAGAAGGACGATATCTTGGGTGATGCTGATATTTAATGTCGTAAGCACACATTCGACCTTGCCAGTCTTTTTTCTTAATTATGATGTGTTTTAGATGTTTATTGACTGGCTCATAAATAATGTCATCGGAAGTGAAATTATCTTCGATGTATTGCTGGCTTAGATTTAAGTGCTCAACGGCTTCTTTTACTGAAACGAGATCAATATTTAGCTCTTTAGAAGAACTGTCTAATACATTGAGATCGATTTGCTTGAGTCGCTGCTGAAAATCCACGTTAGAAAGCATTTTACTTGCTAGGGTGATTTCATCTCGGTTATTTGGCGAACTATCAAGAGAGAGCAATAACCGAGTTAGGTTAATGCTTTTACTTGGTGTAGTGGTGGCTAACGTTGGGGTAACCACCTCTTGGCCTGATAGTGTACTAATAAGATAACCATTTTCATCAGTACCTAAGAAAAAACGCACGACATCACCAGTTCGATACTCAAAAGCGCCTTTATTTGTCGTACCTGACAGTTGTGAGCTTGTTTGGTAATAAAGACCAGTAACTGGCGAGTCGATGAAATATCCCGTTTTTATTTCTGCATGAGCAACAGAAGGAGTACCTAGAAATAGCATCAATAAAAGGGCTGAAAACGGTTTGCTTTTCATATTATGAATGTCCTTTTCTAAACGAGAATTTAATTATTATTGGTGAAATGATGAGTCGTTAATTTCTGTTTTGTTGGAATTGGCGTCATCATGGCCAATAGCATTCGCTGTTTTATATGTGCTGGTAAATCTGGATTAGATAAAATTCGGCGACGAGTAAGCTCTAACATCGAGTTGATCGATGCTTGAGAGACGCTTGACCCTTTTGAGTGAAACAGTAATTGCGTCACTTCATACATCATGTTTTCAGCAACGATTTTTTCTTGCTCTAACTGATGATTTTTAAGTGCTAATAAACTTGAAAATGCGATCCCTGTAATCATTAATAATGCGCATAAAAATGAAGGAATAGGTTTACGTTTTAATAAGCACGTTAATGTATAGCATGGACGATGCTGCTTTAAGCTAATTGGACGAGACGCGATAACGGCTTCGATATCTAATCGCAGCTCTAAAACCGAGTGATAGCGCTGATCTAATGATTCTTGCATCGCTTTCGTTTGGATGCAGTGAATATCATCATTTTCATTTGTTACTGGAAATAGCAAATGTAAGATCTTTCCGAGTGAAAAAATATCACTCTGTTGCGTAAGAAACCCACCTGATTTCTGTTCAGGACTCGCAAATTGCTCACTAAAGGCAAGCACACCTTGTTGAGGCTCAATCGTGCTCTCTTTTACTTTTTGTGTAAGGTTAAAGTCGATTAATTTGGGAGAGTGTTGCTTATCAATCAATATGTTTTCAGGCTTAAGATCGGCATGAAGTACATTGTGCTGATGTGCGTGTTCAAGAGCCTTACAAACTTGACTAAATAGGTGTAATTTTTGTGCCTTGGATAGTTCATGCGTCACTAAAAAATCGTTAAGCGTTGAACCAATCACTTTTTCCATTACGACATAAACAAGATTTTGGTGCTCACCACCATCGAATACTTTTGCAATGTAGGGGTGATTTAAACGAGCTAAAAGTTGAGCTTCTTCAAATAGCGCTCTCTTATCGAGTAGGTTGTTAAAACTTGGCTGAATAAACTTGATAGCCAACTCTTGCTCAAAAGTACCATTTGCTCGATGTGCAGAATAAACAACGCCCATTCCTCCACGACCTAACTCATCACGTAATTGGTATTTATCAATTGTTTGATTGCTTAAATCCCAATCAAAATGACAAGTTTGTTGCGCGTGAAAGCCGAGCAGATCGGAAAAATGCTCTGATGGAGAAGAACCTAGTAACGCTGTGATCTCTTGATGGATTTCTGGTTGATTTTCTTTAAGTGTATCGAGCACTTTTTGTTGTTGTTCATCATCCAGATCTAACAAGTGATAAAAGATTTGTGTTGAAGAAGTACCTAGCAGCACGATGTTAATTTATAAAAATAATTTGTGCGTACTGTATAAGTTAATATTGAAAATGTGAATGAATATTCTCGATTTTAAGAAAGTTTAAATGGATTTTTTGATCTCAGTAGATGGAGGTTATTGATGTTTTTAATAATAAATTAATAATGATGATTATTATTACAAATAAGTAATAGTGATTTGCTTTTTACTAGGATAGTCATTTTTCAAATAAGGATTACACTTAGCGGTATAAATTAAGATACAGATGAAGAAGGTAATGATTATGGCTGAACACAACACTCCACAGTTTCAAGTTGGACAAACGTTTGAAAACCACCCTTTCCAAGAGGGCGACGGTGCGATGCTTGAACTATTTCGTAATGATTTACCTAATTTACTGTATGTTGGACTTAGCAATATTACCGCTGATGAACAAACACTATTAGGTCAAAGTGGTGCTCAATTAGGTTTAGTATCATCAGAGAAAGGCGGTTGCCTACTTGTTGTTAGTTTTGGTGATTTGGCTTTTGAAATGCAATTTAATTCATCAGCAATTCCAGATGAATATTTCTCTCTTTCTGAAGATAACACCTTATCTGTTTCTATGATTGCGGTAGATACAGCAACTAATTTGTTGTGTGCAATTCGTGAATTTACGTTACCAGAAGCATTAAGTCGTCAGTTTATTGAAGTAGCAAAAACACAACGTGAATTAGGTGATGTTAATGTGGTAAATATCGAGAATATGCACCTATTAAATTCATTAACACCTGAAGCTTTACAAGAAAAAATGGTATTTCATCCATTACAAAGCGTGGTTGCAGCACCAACATGTGGTTGTGGTCACCACCATCATAACCACGCTCATTAAATTTAAATAGGTAACTAGGAAACTATTTAAAGGAGCGTGTGTCCTAACTGCACACGTTCCTTATTCTTGTAGTTAACCAGTTGATGAAATCTGCGTTTTACAGACATGATTTTTTTAGATGGCCCCTCATTCTTGTGTGTTGGGTTATCTTTGTCTGTGCGGCAAACAATATTGGTTTATTAAGCTCGTGTTCTTTACCGTTGGATAGCTCAGTATCTGATACTGTGCAACAAGCATCGGAAACACAGCAAGACAAAAATGGGTTAGGTGATAAGTGTGAATTATCGGAACATTTAATCCATTTCGAACAACATCAAGTTGGCGATCATGCACTTATTGTGCAGATATTCACGGTTCTTCTCGTTATTGGGTTGTGTTTATCATTCAGCTATACCTCTTCATTTACCGAGCCTATTCTTCATAAAGGAAGGCGGGTTCACCTCAAGTTGTGTGTTTTTAGAGAATAAATAATCGAATGTTGTAACAACATTCGACGTATATTTATTTTTAAAGGAAACACAGATGCAAAAATCAGTAATCACAACACGTATGGTCCTATTTGGGCTATTCGCGATGTTGTGCAGCGTATTTATATCCGTTGCTCAAGCCGAAACCCCAAATACTGGGTGGCTCAAAAACCAGAACCACACTCCGATTGAAACTCGTTTTGTTCTTACCGGGCAAATCAATAAAGTCGATCAAACCGTTGCCGGGTTTCTAGAGGTTCGTTTAGCGGGTGATTGGAAAACGTATTGGAGAAGCCCAGGAGAAGGAGGCATTGCCCCGAGCATGACTTGGGAAGGCTCTCAAAATATTCGCAGTATCGATTGGTATTGGCCGTATCCGAAACGCTTCGATCTACTTGGTATTGAAACCTTAGGGTATAAGGGAAGTGTAATTTTCCCTATGACACTTCATATTGATGATCTCAATAAGCCGGTCACCTTTAAGGCTGATCTCACTCTGTCATCTTGCACCACTATTTGTGTACTGACTGACTACCCATTTGAACTTACATTCACTCCTGCTGATTTAACGCTTTCTAAAGAGGCGATGCACGTTTACGCCCAAGGGTTAAGTCAGGTTCCAAAAGAGTCTGCGCTGATCAGTGATGTGGAAGCAGTGTGGGATGCCACAAAAATGCAGCTTCAGGTGACAGCAAGCAAAAAAATGGGATGGATAACGCCTGATGTTTTAGTAGATGGTCCGTCAGATGAAATGCAAGACGCTAATTTTTCTCGTCCAAAGATCGATGTAGATGGTAACAATATTACCGCAACATTTGATGTAAGCAGTTGGATGGGAACGCCGGATTTAACCGGTGAAAATATCAGTGTTACTTTAAAAGACAGTGAGTTTATAGCAGAGCAACCAGCAAGCATTAGTGATGGGATAATCACAAGCAGCAATGGATTGCAGTCTATTCTGAAAATGATCTTATTTGCCTTATTTGGTGGTTTGATTCTAAACGTAATGCCTTGTGTTTTCCCTGTGTTGGGAATGAAGTTAAGCAGTGTTATTTCAGCTCAAGGTCTTGAGAAAAAACAGATTAAATTGCAGTTTTTAGCCTCTGCAAGTGGGATTGTTTTTTCGTTTTGGCTTTTGGCTTCGTTCTTAGTAGTACTTAAGTTATCAGGCAGTGCAATTGGATGGGGCATTCAATTTCAGAGTGCATGGTTTATTGGAGTCATGACGCTTATTACGGCATTGTTTGGTGCCAATATGCTGAGCTTGTTTGAAATTCGATTATCCTCAAACACCAACACTTGGATCGCATCAAAAGGAAACAATTCGTACTTTGGTCATTTTATTCAAGGTATGTTTGCCACCTTACTTTCTACTCCTTGTTCCGCACCTTTCTTAGGTACTGCGGTTGCTTTTGCTTTAGCAACAAACATCCCAACCATGTACGGCATTTTTACTGCGTTAGCGCTTGGTATGGCTCTACCATGGATATTGGTTGCTCTCTTCCCATCCATTGCTCTTTCATTACCTAAACCCGGCCCATGGATGAGTAAGGTGAAGTATCTCTTTGGTGCAATGATGCTTATTACTAGCATTTGGTTGCTGAACTTACTTTCTAACCATCTATCAGAGTTTTGGATTTATGTCATTGCAGCAATTGCGGGTGGCGTAATCTTGCTGCGAACCGTTCAAGTTCATAGTAAGAAAGCGGCAGGGTGGTTAAGTATCTTATTTGCTATCGCATTTGGCTTTGGCACCGTGATAGACAGCATGACGTCAACGGACCTACTACCTGAAGAGCCTCAATGGGTTCCGCTATCGAGTGAATCTATTCAGCAATATGTGGATGAAGGAAAAGTGGTCTTTGTTGATGTTACTGCTGATTGGTGTGTGACCTGTAAGGCAAACAAAATTGGTGTGTTGCTTCAAGAACCAGTTTATAGCGAGTTAAACAGTGCCAATATTATTCATATGCAGGGAGACTGGACAGTTCCGAGTGAAAAAATCACTTCTTACCTACAAGAGCATGGACGATTTGGAGTGCCATTTAATGTGGTTTATGGCCCTAGTGCGCCAAACGGCATCGAACTTCCGGTTATTTTGAATGAAAAAGTCGTTATGGATGCGATTAAAAAAGCAGGAAATAAACCGTAATGGGTAAAAGACAAAAAATGAAGCGCTGGGGTAAAGAGACTCTGATTTACCTTCTGGTGATCATTATTTTTAGTTTTGCTGTTGATGCGTGGAGAACTAAAGATATGCCAGCAAATACTGCCCCTGCTCTTGCTGGAATAAGTACAACAGGTGAAGCGATTGATGTTATCGCTATGAGCCAAGAAAAGCCTGTGGTGGTGTATTTCTGGGCGACGTGGTGTGCAGCGTGTCGATTTGTAACGCCAACCATTAATTGGTTCAGCGATGCTTATCAAGTTGTTGGCGTGAGTACGAGTTCTGGAGAGGACAGAAGAGTCTCTGGTTATATGAGAACTCACGATTACACTTTTAAAAACATAAATGATACGCGTGGCGATATTTCAAGAGAATGGGGCATTCGAGTGACCCCAACCATCGTCATTATTGATAAAGGCGAGATAAAAAACATCACCACGGGGATAACAACTCCGATGGGATTACTTGCTCGCTTATGGCTTATCTAAACGAATAAATTTGGACAATAAAAATGAAATTTAAAACGAAATTAATCACAACACTGGTAATGGCATGCTTATTTTCTCCTCTTGCTTCTGCAATGACTCAATCGGAGAAAGTGGAAGATATTAATAAAATGCTTAAAGCCAACCCTACCATTATTGATAGCCTTCATGAGAGTTTGGCCATGTATATTGCTCAACAGGGTAAGTATGAAAAAACGTTAGCGGATTATCATGATTATATGTACAACAACCCAAATCTTCCGTGGTTTGGTGCGAAAGATCCTAAATTAACCATTGTTGTACTAACGGATTTAAGTTGCCCGTGGTGTAAAAAATTAGATCCAGTATTAATGAAGTTGGTCGAAGAGCATCCTGATGATCTTAAAGTGATAAATATTTATGTACCACTTAAAGAAGGTTCAAATCCGGCTAACTCGGCAACCTTTGCATTAAGAGTATGGAAAGAAAACCCTGATAAATTCAATAAGGTCAATGAGACCTTATTAAGTAAACCGGGAATTCACAATATGCGTTCTATCATGAAGGTCGCAAAAGCGAATGATGCGGAAAAGTACGTATCAACGAATAACGAAGTTCAAGATATGGTAGCGAAGAACTACCAACTATTTACGGATTTAGGCGTGCGAGGAACACCAGCTATGTTGATCGATGGTCAACTTCTTCCGGGCTATTTACCTTATGAAAAATTAGCGCCCATGGTTGAAGCTAAAATCGCAGAAAAATCGGGTAAGTAATGTCTCTAACTGCTTAATCGAATTAAACATGATTCAATAAAACAAAAACGCCGCCAAGGTTAAGTGGCGGCGTTTTTTGATAGATAGGATAAATTAAAATCAATTGACAAAATTATTAACTAGCTAGTAAATAATGTTTTTGAGAAAAAGCTGTATTTATCAGACTGGATAGTTTGGAAATAATTGTATTAAAGCATGCTTTAAAAGATTCATAGTCTTTATCAGAGATACCATTTTTATATTTCCCATGCGCAATATCGTTTCTTATATTAAGTAGTCGAGATAAGTCGGAGCTTATACTGTCTAGATCCGTATGATTTAACCCCATTTGATAGAGTAATTTTCTTAACACATTTGGGCCTACGTTGTTCTCTGTATTGATAAATTCTTTTGGTATCTTTACCTTTTTTTCTGCTACTTGATTAATGTTTTCTATAAAATCAATCTCTTGGCAAGCTTGGTGAAGTTTTTTGTCATCAGGAAGAGATCTTTTAAATAAAGGGTTTTTCTTTTCACCTTTTCTCAATGTTGAAAAAATTTGATGCATTGAAGCTGCTGCAATAGCTGGTTTAACTTCTTTACATTTAAGGTTTAGTTCGTTAATTGATTCGGCATATAGAGAAAATGCAAAATAAGAAAAACCTTCAATATGAGCATAGTGCATTCCTATGATGGAACGTCTAAGTTGTTCTCTTTCTTTTGAACTTGATAGTTTTTCTTGAAGATTATGAAGGAAGCGAATGTCATTTTCACGCCAAGTTCTTTCAAGTTCTAATTCAGTTTGAAACTCTTCTAGTGTCATAGCTGTACTTTAAGAAATTTGTTATGGGCAACGTCTATTCTTTTGGCAAGAGAGCCCTTTGAATTTTTTCCGCCGCCCGTTGTTTGAGTTACAAAGGTTGTGTCTTTTTTCAGCTCTTCAAGAGCAGTTTTAATTGTTTGAATATGTGCGTCATTATCAGGGTTTATTTGTTGAATAATCCCTTGGATACCAATACAAATTGACTCAAATTGATAAACTGCGAAGTTTGCTTGAGGGCCGTTTGTTCCGGATCTACCAAATACTCTTTCTCCAAGAGCTAATTTCAATATTTTAAAAGTTTTGAGAAAGTTTTCTTCTTCTGAATCGTAGTTAAATGGTGTGTTGGTGTTTTCAGGATCGGAAACAGCTTCCATGTAATCAGTTAAAAAGTCAGCTAGGTCATGAGTAAATTTATCTTTCCAGTTTTTTAATGCAAAAAACCTTAAGACTAGTTCTTGATCAAAACTTCCTAATTTTTGATAGTCTGAAATTTTGCTTATGCATGTAGAAAAATTATTGTCTTTACTTAACTTAGAAATAAAATCAATAAAATCAGAGGATAACATTCTTATCGTACAGTTTCTTAGTTGTTGCTGAGTAAGCTCTTCACCACCAGTATTAAGGCGCTTAAACATATGATATCTAAATTTGTTATCGCTTCCTTTTCTAACGACTTCAACTCGAACAAAAGCTCGTTTTAATCGAATTTTTAATGGGAGAGGAAGAGCATCATAATCAAACCCGTTAAGCTCATGTACAATATCGCAATCTTGAAGTTTTAATAGTTCTCCTTTATGTACAGGAGTCGGTAAATGTTCTGCATCTAGATGTCCTCTTAAATGTAGATAAGAAGAAAACCTTTGTAAGCCATCAATTAATTGATAAGATCCGTTTTCATCTTCTACTACATAAATTGGTGGAACGGGCATTTCTAATAATAGTGATTCGATAAATCGAGAGCGAGCGCCTTCAGACCATCTAAATAAACGCTGGTATTCAGGGTTAATATCAAGCTCTCCATCAACATACATATCGAGTAGCTCATTAAAAGATAGGTCCAAACTTTGGGTATGGACTTTTGTTACTTTTTGTTCCAGTTCTTTTACTAATTCTTCGCTTTGCATCTATTCAACCTTTCTTAGCTCAATTACGCTTTCGATTGCTTCAGTCTTTATTCTGTATTTTTTCCCTTTCGGGTTGATGTTTGCCATGTTGTTTTTACTGTAAAATGTATTAGTTGAAATGTGTTTAAGTCCTAATGAAGTACACATATCAACAATAATTTTGGCTAAATCACAATGTATATCTTTATAGTATGAGTCTTGTACAACTAGATAGCATTTTCCTTTATATTTGAGAACCCTTGCGATTTCTTTCATTGATAATGACAGCTCTAAGAAATATTGGAAAAAATTTTTATAATAATAAGTTGAAGATGCAGTCGAAGAGTGCTGTTTCACTTTAAGTAGAAAATGATCGCATACTTTGCCAAAACTAATGTTTGATGGAACTGCTTTTGGTACCGTTGTTGCTCCCATTAATGTTCTTCGTAAGGAATCTATCTCTTTTTCTCCTTTTACGGATAAGATTGCTAATTCTGGTAAGGTCGCAATAGCGTAATCAATACGAGTGCAATAAGGTGGGGATGATAGTATCAGATCAATAGTTTCACTTTTGACAGGGAGATCTGTAGATGTACCAGTTTTTAGTGTTGGGTGCTGTATATGAGAATTTGTCGAAGAATTAATTAAACTTTCGCTCATTTTAGATGAGTTGATTAAATAGGCGCTTTTTATTTGCTCCCAGCTTAAATCAATTTTTTCTTCATTCGATGATGCTTTTTTTATCCAAGTTGGGTTTGAAGGAATAAATTTATCCAAAAAAGATCTTAGTGTGTTAAATAGTGCAACATACTGCACACATTGTGATGTTGTTAAAGCTTCTGATTTTTTTAACAGTGAATCATAGGTTTTACCTTTTAGAATAAACTTTTCAATTTTTCTAATATGCTCAATAGAACAAGGAGTTAACCATAATAATAAAGGATCTTGAATATTCGGTTCACTCTTGTACCTTCTTGATAGTAATTTGTTATTTTGGAAAGCGAGTCGAATTTCATCATCGTTGGCTTGATTTGCTTTCGCTATAATTACCATTACAGGATTTAAATCGAATCCTAACGATTTAAGCCCTAATTTTGAGCAAGAGTTAGTCGTTGTCCCTGCTCCGTTCCAAGGATCTAGAATAGTAGCATTGATTGGTAGTTTAGCTGATTGTAAGGCACTTATAGTGAAAGATTCTGAATAGCCTGCATAGTAATCATACCAATAATTATTTTTTGATTTAGAATCGGCTGAACGCTTGGGGTTCTGAATCACTGACTAGACCTCTAATAGTTTATATTTCGATTACTTTGTACAATATGTACTGCGTTAGGATTGTGATGTTTGTATTGTATAGTTTTGATTTACTTTTGAATATAAAATAACAGAGATGGAATTTCTTTATTTTATTAATGATTCAATAAAACAAAAACGCCGCCAAGGTTAATTGGCGGCGTTTTTTTATTGCTAAAATAGTCTGAAATAGACTATCGCATCGTTAAGCACTACTGTCACAGGTAAGTTCTGTAATAAATCTGGAAAGGCTTGTGTAATAAGGTTTGTAAGTTTTTTCCAGAAAAGCAGCATTCTTTCGCTGTTTTTCCTAAAACTTGAACTTTGACTATATTATTTTCCAGAGACGGTATCTTCATTATCTATGAGATATCGTTAGCTTTGTTGATACAATCGATAAGCAGTGTTGATCAAAGAGATAGCATGCTCTTTGTTGGTACCCTCATACTTTAATTGTCGCAATGCGTATGCGTACAAACAAGCAGCTAACTCTCTGTTACCAACACCTAACTCTGTAGTCCAAGTTCTGCAGAAAATTATACTCTCCTTAAAAGGACACCCATCAACAAAAGCTTCAAGGTTTTCCCAGTTTTCTCGGTTTGTCTCTGTAGGCCAAACGGAGAGTGCATCACTTGTTTTTGGGTGGAATAAAAAACTGCATTCTAAGGTTAACGGGTCGATGATACTGACGCCTTCACATACATCACCATAGTCGATGAGAGTGGCTTTCTGGGAAGATATATCCAATAAAATATTTTCTCCATGGAAATCACCATGTGTACAGGAGGTTTTACAAATTACAGGCATAGTTTCAAAGTTTAGTGCTTCAGTTAAACCAAACTCTTTAATAAGCCTTTCTGCAATTGTATCTGAAACTAACTGAGAGCGAATTTCACGAATTAGTTTTTGATCCTGTCTCATATTTTGATGCCAGGGGGCTAACATTTGCTTGATAGCTTGCATTAGGCCACCCCCAAATTCTTGATTGAGACTCGCCTCGAAAAACGATGTTTCGTAATTTTCAGCCAGCCCATAGAAAACACCGCTACTGTCTCCCGCTGCATATTCTAAGTGCCCTAAGATTCTTGGTGTGGCATCAGGTTTTAATCTATTGATATAGTTATGGTAATTTTTAGCATCTGAATTGATATCTTCTTTTGGGCCACATTTGCAAATAGCGGCGTGCAATGTACGTCCAGAGACATCTTGAACGAGCACAGAGTAAACTTTTGCGGCAGATAGTCCTCCTCCTATTTGACGTATAATCCCCAAGCTAGCATTTCGACTGTTAATAAAAACACGTAATAATCGGTCGTGTTTAATTGGTAACTCTAAAGTATTGGTGACTAATTCAACATTAAAAGAAGATGAAAACTCTTGATTGATTTGAGCTATTTTATCAGCTAACTCACCTATACGTGACTTTGTAAGATGCTCAATAGTACCTCTTGTATTTCCGCTTCCCCAAATATCGGTCAAATTTGAGTGATTTAAGAAATCTTGAATCATATCTACAGTACTTGTGCCTGTTAAAACTAGTACCGGCGTACCTGAAGACACTTCGATTATTTTTCCTAAAACGGCCAATCCATTAGATGCATCCGTATCGAAACTACCATCTATATCTGGAATAGATAGGTCTAATGTTACGTAGTCAAAAAATGCTTCGCTATCTAGAATCTCAAATGCAGCATTTCTAGAAAAGGCTTTTATTACGTTTACTTGTAGAAACTTGGAGTTGAAAGTACTTTCAATGAGGTCTGATAGCTCAGTATCATCTTCAACTACTAAAACATTAAATACTCGGTTTGACACTAAAAATTCCCCCATCTCAATAATAGTTTTGCACCACCTGTTTCGATATTAGAAAGCTCAGCATAACCACCTATGTTATCCATAGCTTGCCTCATTATTCCCATACCAAAGCCTGTGTGCCCTTGTTTGCTTGTTTTTCCTAGTTTGAAAGCTACCTCTGGATTACCTATAAATCCTATCCCGTTATCTATAACGCTAATCCATGAATCTTTATCACTCACACCCCATGAAATTATTAAGCTTTTAGGTTCGCTACTGGTTAGTGATGTGAGAGATTCATAGCTATTTCTAACAGCATTGGAAAAGGCTAAAGTAATCAGAGCTGGGTCGGAGTTAATAATGCATGGTTGTATGCCTTGGAAGCTTATATTTATTTTTTCTTTTTCGATGACTTCATCGTGAACGATGTTCTTTATTAGTTGAGAGAGGTCTGTTTCTACGCTTTCTGGTTCGCGTGTAGATTTTCTGAGGCATTCTATAGCTCGGAATATCTGGGTAAGTCGCTCTACGAATCCTTTAGCTTTACTACTATCATAATTGTTAAATTCTTCTTTGAGACTCGCATCTACCAACCCTAATTTTGGAGCTAATTCATGAAGAATTACCCCTGAAAATTCGTCAATGGCTTGGTTTTTTAAATGTCTTTTTAGTTGTTCAGCATTTTCTAGGTCGCCACCTAGCTCTGCATCATGTGAAGGCAGTGGCGTTGGGGTACTATTTGATAGTAGATAAAGAGCTTTATCTAAAGCCATTTTGATGTAACGAACTTTTTCAGTCCTTCTGCAAGTCTCTAAATCTTTCTTCATATCGGTATGAATATTTTGTGCAAAATAAGTAGCACTTTGGAAGCGCTTAATGGTATCTGTCGATGTGAGATCACTTTTGGCATTTTGGTATGCTGGATTAGTCATAAAAGTTAGCTCTACAATTAAATGCCTCTCTTCCACCTTCCATTACGGATGAAATAGCGTCTACAATATTTGCTTCCATTAAAGGACCGCTAGCCATCACATAGCCTCTAGTGCCATCAGAATTTAAGTGTATTACTTCTTCTGCCTCACCAAGAACAGGGACATTTGCATTGTGTGTCGTAACAATTGTTTGTCCCTGACCTTTACGGCGCTTGATGGAGGCGATTAATGTTTCAACGATAAATGCGTTATCTATATGGTCTTCTGGTTGATCTACGATTAATGAAGAGTCCCTATGTTCTAATATAATTGGGAGAATGACAGTGCATCTTTGACCAGTAGAAAGTTCTGACAGATCTTTAGTTTCAGAACCATCGAGTAACTCAAAAGTAATTTCATCTTCTAATTTAACAGTAGCTATAGAGTTTATGCTTGATTTTAAAGCGTTGAGTACTCTAGATGCCCTGTCTTTAGTTACGTTCAATAAAGAAAGAAACATATCTATGTCATCATTTTCGGTTATTTGCAGTAATAGTCGGGGAGGTATAGATTCAGCAATGAGAGGTGCTAGGTCGTTATATTTTATACCGCTTCCTTTAAGTGCATTGATAATAACCTGCTGATACTCGTCTAGTTGACTATATTCTTCGAGGTGAACTTTAATGCGTGGAGATAAGCTATCAGTTAAATCACGACAGACAGTTTCTCTGAGTTGAGATTTTTCATTTCTTGCTTGCTCCAGATTATTTAGTGCATTGTCTCGTTCTATTTTCAACTTAGATATTCTGTTTCTTTTGTCACCATTATTTTTTTTGATGCTCTCAAGTTTGCTTATTTCTTCTTTTAAATGTTGAGTTTTGCGAGATAATTCACCAGCCCCTTTTTGAAGTGAGTCAACTTCAGCTCTAAGAGCTTGTCCACTTTTTGTTATATCTGATTGAAGGCTGTGTAGTGTGTTTAACTCTTTTTTAGCTATGACTAAAACATCGTCCAATTTTGAGTTTGCCAAAACTATCAAGTCATAAGCTTCTTTTTCCACAGAGTACATTTTAGTAATGCCATCACTTTTGGTTGATAGATCTATAAAATGGGGGGATATTTCCGTAAGACTATTCTTAGCCTCTTCTTGTGCCTCTATATATTGCTTTAACTGTTCTATATCGCCAGTAACTTTAAGATAGTTGTCTGATAGCATGTTTAGCGCTTGACTCTTTGAGTGCGCTTGAAAAGATACGGCTGCAAGCTTTTTTTCTTCATCCAATAGTTCTATTAGACTACTTTTAAGTTTTGGTAGTATTAAAAGTTTGTCTTCGGTATCACTGATTGTGGATGAAAGCTTCATCATTTCAGATGAGAAAGATTCAATCTGGGAAATAGCTGATAGCTCTCGTAACTCAAAAATCTCAATATCACCGATGAAATCATCGATTAGTTTTAGTCTACCATTGGATACCAACCCTATATTTTCAACCTCGGTTTGAGAAAATATAAGGGGTAGTTGTAAATCTTTATGTGTTGGAGGAATAGTGTCACCGTCAGCAGTGCGCGAATAATGATATGTCTGAACACCATCGGATAGAGTCACGGAAACTTGCCCATCTTTTAAAACAGATTTAGCATGAGCAAGTGATTTTGAGTGGGATTCGGATGTATGACCTTGTATACCTAAGCAATATCGAATGAGTTCTATGAAAGTTGATTTCCCTGTACCTCTAGCGCCTATGACAGTGTTTAGCCCCTTTTTTAGCTCTAAGCTCATGCCATCTAAAAAGCCACCTTCAACCTGTACTTTTTCAATAAATACATTACTCATCAAGAAACTCACCTACACCAATTGTTTATAACGATTGGTGTAGTATATACCTTATATATACTAAACGTATCAAGTACTAACTTTCTAGATGGGAGGGGAGTGCGTTTTTCATCTTAAATAAGATGAATTACTGTAATTGGGCAACAATGAATTACAAACCTTAACTTACAGACAATCACTATGCATGCGTTGTAGTATGTAACAAATTAACCCTATTAGATTTGAGATGGTATCAATGGAAGATAACCTAGTTTGTACTGTATGTATTGGTGAAGAGTTCTTAAGTCAGCAGATAAATAGCCTTAACGTTCAAACTTGTGATTACTGTAACGAAAGTTTTCCTTGTACGAGAATCAGAGATATATCATCTCAAGTCGAAAACGTTCTAATTAAACATTTTAAGCGGACGCCAAATAGTCCAGAATCATGGCAAGAAGCTGCTTTACGGGACAAGGAAATTGACTACGAATGGTATAGAGATGGTGACCCACTATTAGATGTCATCTGTGAGATACTGCAAGTTAACCAACAAATAGCTGAAGATGTACTCGAACTTTTACCAGAAAAGTCCACATATGATGATTTCGATGAGTGCGCACATGATGAGTCTGCACATTATATTGACTCTCGTAATGTTGACCCTGAGTGGGAAGCAATGTGGCGAAATTTAGAGACATCAATAAAATCAGAAGCTAGATTTTTTAATCAAACTGCTACACAGGTTCTAGATGAGGTTTTTAATAATGTAGGTGACCTAAAAACACATGTCGGCTCACCAGCTATTGTCGCAGCTGGACCAAAAACAACGATCGAATACTTATATCGAGCAAGAGTTCATAGGGATGATTTTTCTCTTCAAAAAACACTGTCTTCTCCAGATACAGAACTAGCTCCTCCTCCTTCATATTTAGCTTCTGCAGGGCGAATGAACCCTAGAGGGATTTCATGTTTTTATGGGGCTATAGAACAATCTACAGCCATATCTGAAGTTAGGCCCTTCGTTGGTAGTTATGTAGTTGTTGGTAAATTTGAAATTATACGACCGTTAAAACTTATTGATATTTCTGCGTTGCGAGATATTAGAGCAAATGGAAGCCTGTTCGATTCAGATTATTATAGAGCTGAGCAGCAAGCTATTTTTTTAGAGACTCTTAGCAATCAAATATCACGCCCAGTTCAGCCTCATGAAGCTGAACTGGAGTACCTTACGACGCAGCTTGTTGCTGAGTATTTAGGCGTTAAATGGGATGGAATAATCTTTTCTTCTTCTCAAACGGCAACACCTTCTAAAAATATTGTACTCTTTCAGCAGGCATCTAAGGTCGCAATTATTGATAAAGAACCATACTCTGATGTAAAAGTTAAACTTTTTGAAATTGATGAGGATTCACGCTATTTTTCTCCAACGGTGACTAGAATGGTTTTTGAGTCCACATCACCTTCAATAAAAACGGAGGGCAATAAGCCTCCAGAACATCAAATTAATATTGACGAAAGTTCGAGTAACGAACGAGTTGATACCTTAAAGATTGATGGTAAAAAGATTACTGTTGAGGTTATCAAAGGTGTAAATTACACCTCAGAAAGCCACGAAGTGATAGATTATTGTTTTACCTATAATGAAGATGAATTGTTCTAGGTTTTTCTGAGTGCTTGATTTCAGTTGTTGTAATTATTGCTACAATATTGAAGTGTAGAACTTTAACATAGCCTGTAAAAACATGTTTTTTAGTGATTCCATAAAATAAAGAAGCTTGATTTTTTACCAACACAGCTACATCTAATATTTATAACCTTCAAATATCTGGCAACAACTCGGTGACATTACACTTTAGTGCCTCCGCTAATTCGTAGACTTTCTCAAGTGTAATATTGACTTCACCACGCTCAATACGACCAACATAACTTCTATCTATCTCTGCTACTAGCGCTAGTTTATCTTGAGAGAGTCCCTTTAGCTTTCGGACTTCTCGTAATCTTTTCCCAAAGCTTGCTGCTAAGTCTTTCATTTATGGTCCAGATAAAGACTAAAACTATCCTTAGTTGCGGTATATAAATCCACGGACTATAATCCGTATTTTCAGATAGAGTAATTGAACTCCGGTAACCATCAAACATGCCCAACAAATCAGTAGACTTAGACCATTCCCTTTATCAGATCCTGATTGAAAACCAACTAGATAATTTCTCAGTGTTAGAACTCAGAGATACATTTATGAAGTTCACCAATTTAGGACAAGATAAACATAAAGTAAGGCGTTTCGTTTACCGGCATATCTTACGCTTAGAAAGACTGAAGCTACTGGAGAAAGTAACTGAAAAATCATTAACAAAGCCTAAGTACCAAAAAACATCCCAGTTTTCTAAAACGAAATGGAATACAGCGATTAAAGGCAGTGAACTTGAGTCTGAACCAATTGAACTCAAGCACCAAAAGGAAAATCGTTTTTTTCCTAAAATTACACTTCAGAAGCGACTTGAGCAATGCGAAAGTGATTTTCTGGCGTGTATTCATGAGTTTGAAACCTATAAAAATCTGTGTTTGGATTATCCTCATTTAGCGGATAGCTTGCTTGATATCCAACGGAAAACCAAAACGCAGAGTTCCAAGCTTGTTGGTGAGATACGAGCAATTAAGATGGCCCTTACGTTATCATGATGTCTCTACGACAATGGCAAGAAGAGTGCGTGAAACTGACGTTAGAGCGTTATAATGAAGGTCAACCGCACTTCCTTTGTCTAGCTACCCCTGGGGCTGGAAAATCTGTTATGGCAGCAGAAGTTGCTTTTCGTCTTTTCAAGGTAAAGAAAATTGATTTTGTGTTGTGTTTCTCTCCTTCTACTTCCATCTCACAAGGGTTGGAGCAAACCTTTACTTCACGTTTAAACTGTCGTTTTGATGGCATCATTGGTGCTTTAGGAGCATCCTATACCTATCAAAATTTACAGTTCTTTGATCGCCAGTTTTGGGAGTTGATAAAAAACAATCGCGTACTGGTGATTTTTGATGAAATTCATCACTGTGCTGGTTCGAGCCTTAATGATGCGAATTCTTGGGGAGAAAAAATAATTGAAAATATTCAATCCCAAGCAACATATACTCTCGCTCTGACGGGGACGCCATGGCGTTCTGACAAAGCTCCAATATGCTTATCTAATTACACAGATCCCAATAATCAAATCGAATGTAACTATGTTTACGGATTAAGCCAAGCTGTGAGCGATGGTGTTTGTCGTTCACCTAAAATTGTTTTAATCGATAACGCAAAAATCACCATAAGAAGCGCAGAGTCTGAATCAAAGAATTTTTCTTGTATTAATGATTTTTTAAAAGACTCTTCTGGGTCATATCAGGCGATTATTAATGATGAAAAATGTATGGAGTACTTGCTTCAATGTGGCATAAACAAACTAGAAAAAATCCGGAAAAATAAAAAAAATGCAGCCGGATTAGTTATAGCATCATCTGTTGAGCATGCATTAAAGCTGTTCTCAATATTATCCAGAAAATACAAAAAAAACACTGTTTTGGTTACCTATAAACATGACGATCCAGCCGGTAAGATAAACCACTTCCGACATAGCGAAGCAGAATGGATCGTAAGTGTTGGTATGGTGAGTGAAGGTACTGACATACCTCGCCTTCAAGTATGCTGTCATCTAAGTCGAGTTAAAACCGAACTCCACTTTAGGCAGGTATTGGGCCGGATCCTTAGAGTAAATAGGGGGGATAATCAAGAAGCATGGCTATACACATTTGCTGAACCGAATTTGGTTAAATACGCACATAGGGTTGATAAAGAGATCCCAGAACAGAATCTACTTTTTTGTGACGATATGAGCGGTGTATTCTTTTCTTCTTTAGAAAAAAAAGAAAATGGTTCAAAAGACATGATGTCTAACCTAAGAACCGATTTAGGAGAGTTTAATTCTTTAAATGAAAATAGTGATGAATTCCAGATCATGGAACCATTAAGCTATTTAGCAGAGTCGCATGAACACTACTTTGATATTGTAGGGAGTTTTAGACAACAGATAGTTGATGTATTTCAATAGATAGAAATGGTGGAGGGAGTAACTAAACTAGTGCAATATGAGACTGTCGTAGATAAAAGTTAGTATGTTTAATTAATGACTCAATCTATGTTCAGTAAAACAACATTACAATTACCGAGAATCTTAATGTTATTTTGGACACCTGATATCACGAGTCATTTTTGTAATTGGCTCAACTCAACAACTGAGCAAGTTCTGTGCTGTGAACTTAGTCCCTGGAATGGTATCAGTTCTTCTGAATTTGAAGGGAGGTTATCTAGTGACAGTAGTCGTTCATGTGTATGTTTAAATGTTAATGGGGAGCATATCAACGGGATTATTGATACGATCTGGCGACATGCTGCCTCTAATGAAAAAGCTGTTGAGGCATTTCTTAACAAGATTGGCAAGTATCATAGCGATGAACTAAAAAAACAAATTAATTCAGGCTCACAGCCAGATTTAGGCATCTATGATTGCGTTGATCTGCTATCAAAATTTGAAGGCGATACACTGTTATGTATTCGCGTCAGTGACGCTGTATCGAATTATTTAATGCCTTGGGTTGAGTATATTATTAGCACTACAGGTATTAAAATTCTTTTTCTCCCGAAGAAAATATGTAGGATTTCCCAATTTAACGGTCTAAATAGGATCGTTCTTCCAGAGTTATCTAAAGTGTGTATTGTCGATACATGCCAGAGTGCTGTTTATAAATTGACAGGATATCATATACCGCGTTCTGAGTTAGATATTGCACTAGCTAACAGCTACTCCCTGAACGAATTTATATCAATAGTACAAACGGCTACTTTGTCTAAATGTGCTATATCATCTGTAGTAGATCAACCATTTCTTAGCCGATTATACTCATATGACGTTAAACCTAATTAGAATGTCTATCAGTCGTGCCTAAACAGTTGTTATCTGTCTTGTATTGGTATTACGTTTAAGCCTTCTCATTTCTCGATCATATAAAGCAATTGTTGTGAGTGGATTTATTAGTATGAGCAGTTACATAGTAAATCAAACTTGCTTACAGAAACACAGAAAGCAACCATATTTTTCCGAACGTTCATAGACAACCACACTCCGAATCGTAATAACTGGATGTATGATTTGAATTCTTAATCTAACTTATGATGTTAAAGGAATTGAAGTTTTATCGAGTACGCTTTCTAGGGGGATATTATTATGACGCAACTTGCGTTACGCAAGGTGCATCATGAGGTAGAAACTAGCCATATCATTTTTTATATCTAACTTTGTTTTTGAGATATGTTTAAGAAGCTCCCTCAGCCATTTTATCTATAATTGTTGTTAACTTTTTAGGTTTTTAGCATTACAACTAAAGATTTACTTTAATGCTGTAATGTTATTCCTATTCGCTTTAGCAAGCTGCTTACGTAAATCTATATTTTCATAATTAAGATCATCAATCCGAGCTAGCGCTTGAACTAATTTATCGTTGAGGTGATGTTGTGCTGCTGCAAATAGAGCTAGCTGATCTTTTATTGATTCATATTTTTCTTTATAGTTTTGCTTGATACGTTTTTGTTCGTTGAGCTTGGATCGCACTGATTGAATATCTGTTTGTACATGTATGCCGTTATCAGTAGCTATATTTGCTTTGGTTTTTTTTACCTTTTCAACAAACTCAGGGTAATAGTAGCCACTACCATTACCTAGGCTCGCTTCTTCTTCAACAGCCCTTACACTAAGTTTTCTTGTTGTAGGGATATGTTTAGGCTTACCTTTTGCAATCCGCTCTAATGCTGCTTCTAATGCGATTAAGGTGTTTTCACTTTTTCTCATAGTTTATATCTCCGTGACCTTAAGTTCAGCTTCAAAAGGTGTGAATTTCATATGAAAATCGGTCATTACATTTTCAGCGGCTCGTATTTGTGTGATGTAATGACTTCTATCTGTCACTGAGATATCTTCTCCTATTTCCATGTAACGAACTAAATTGTTATGTTTGTTTTGCCACCATTTTGCTTGGTCTTTGTCTATAATGCTTCCTTGTCCATTGCAATCTACACAAAACTGAGGAATAACAACACCATCCATATCGCAATCATAACCATTTTTGCAGTAGCTATGTGCTGTTCCATGTAAAGTTAATGTGCCTTTTTTAACTGCTTCATAGATTGTTTCCCAAGAGCTATAAATAGAAGGGATATCTCCTCTCATTTTTACAATAGCTTTTCCATATGAGCCTGATAGTAATTCGTCAGTGTGCCATTGCTTGAATATCTTATTCGTGGTCATTTCTGAGTTAATGATATCCAGAGTTTGCTGGATGTTTTTATCAATAACTAATTCACGAATACTAGCCAATTGCCCTCCATTGGTGTACCACTCAGTCATTGAAAGGTAGAGATGCTTAAACTGTTGCTTTAGAGCAACTTTGGTCCCTAGCCGGTGTTTGATGGTGTAAAAAGCTAGTGAGCGACGAAACTGGTGAGTTGCTAAGGGCCAAGGCTGTCCAATTACAACACTCTCTTTAATTTTGTTCATTGAGCTAGGATTTGATTCAATACATTCTTGATAATCTTCTTTGGTAACAAGAAAACCGAATTGCTTACAGAAACGATGTAGTCGTTCATTCCAAGTACTAATTAATACGGGAGGTCTTGAGCGTAAAATTTGGTTGCACCAAAGTAAATTGGTGTAACGAGGATCTGGATATTCGACTTGGCCTCGCCATGCTTTTGTTAATGTAGATACTAATTCAATTGCTTTTTCTGCAATAGGTGCTGCAACCCAAGTTTCTCGTTTTTCACCGAGTTTAAATGTATTGGATTGGAGCATATGAAAAACATGGTCATTAAAATTATCTTTGTAATAGCTATTGGGTGTGAGTTTATCTAACTCAGAGTCACGCATACCAGAAAAGCCTCCACAAGCGATATAACAAGCTGTAATTAGTTGTCCAAAATATTGTTGGAAGTCCCTGCCGTTATGGATCTTTCTACCTATTTTTTGATTGGAAAGTGGAGCTATAATAGTTTTGATCTCTAAAGGTAGATAATCCGCAATAGCGGTTAAATATTTACGATTATTAATAATTTCACGAGCATTGTTGGTACAAGTTAATTGAGTGCCATTTCGGATCTTGGTATCAAGTATATGTTTAGCTTCTAGGTAGTTTTTTTGTAAGTTAACTTCTGTGTTAGCAATTAATAATTTGTAAGGTAGGGCTTCTTCGATTAATTCAATAGCTTTCCCATAAATTGAGTCACTTAATCGTTCTGGGATTACGAGAGTTTGCTGAGCTTTTTTGTTACTTAGTTCTCTTGATAGTTTTACTGTTTCAAATTTATTTTTGAAGCCAAATGAAAACTGAAGCCAAGATTCGAGATCCATAGACTTATTAATAGAAACAAAAACTTTATCTAAAGTGTTTTGACTATAATCTTGCTCTATTAGGGCATTTTTGAAATCTTCAAGTGTTCTACAATCTGATAACGCCGAAAGTGACTTTATATTCATTAGTTTAAGATGTCGAAAGACTATATTTACTTTATATAACCGCTGAATAATAGTTGTGAATTTAGGGGCTTTCCCGTTATTACTTTTATGAAAAAGCCAACCATAAGCTAATAATTTGAGTTCAAGTTGTAACTCAAATGCATCATCCCAATCTTCAAATATGAATGAATAGTGGCTTTTGCTTCTGGCATAAGGCTTAAGATTCCATTTACTTTCACCAAAACGAGCCGTTACCACTCCATTTTTATCACGACAGACAACGACATTATTAAGTGCATTCCAATCTTTTTTATAAAATAAATGAATAATATCAATATCTTTATGTTCATATTGTTTGGGGAAATCAATAGCATATAAATATGGATTACTCATCAGTTCAATTCCTTAGGCATCTTTGAATGTGTTTTAGGTATCATAGCAATGATGGATTCAGCATCATCCCAATGGGGATGTAAGCCTTTATCGTTTAACATGACTTTGGCTTGTTTTAGAATGTTTTTTTTCAGTTTTGGTATGATATTTTCTGTAATGAAAATGATTGTTCTTTCAAAGTTTTGGCGATAATGATGCGTATTTAAATGTAGGTACAGTGACTCTTTAATACACTCTTTAAATGATAGGAGGCACCAAATATCGCTTACCGATTGAACTATGACCTGTTCTGGGCACCCAAAGCATTTTAGTAAATCAGCACATGCCAGTTTTTCACCATCTTTCAGCAAATTTCTTTGTTTAGCTTTTCTATTGTATGCCTCAGATTTCTCCCCAAAAGGGTTAGCACAACTGCCTCCGTTTGGAGTGCGAGATAATTGAGGGAAATTCGTTCTGTTTTCTTCTTCAATGGTAAGTACTTCAATACCAAGAGATATTTGAGCTTCTTTAGCACTGAGTTTAGTTATTGCCTGTTCTTGGCGGATAGATGCAACATCTTGCATTATGGCATTGTTGGTATGTTTGTTACCTGTAGAGTAATGTCTTTTTCGAATATGTGGAGTGTTGTCTAGTGTTATGTTATTGGCTAATTCTCCTTGATAGGCTGTTGTGATCTGTGACCCAGTTTCTCGAAAACGGCTGATTGTAGGTCTAAGTCTACGACCTTGTTGATCGATAAAAGGAAAGTGAACTTGTAACCAGCGCCTGTTAAAGTCCTCAAGGGTTGTTCCCGTAAGGGGATGTATATTTTTATACGCAATAGTCTGGAGTAATAGGGCATTATTAGAATTATCTAAGGCTTTTGATACCTTAAGTAAGGTATCAAAAAAGGTAATGCAGTATTTGGGTATGTCTAAGAAGCCGTGCTCACCCATTTCAATAGTAATCGTCTTGAAACTTCTACGTTTAAACGCAGGCATGGTATACCAAAGTTCCCCAATTGATATTGAGGCATTATTTGGACGCTTTAACTTAAGTAAAGTACCCGTGTTTAAGTAGGTGTAATAGCTCATTAAAAATGTGGCAGCGCACATCATCTTTGAAACAGCACCACAAAGATTGTAGTCTTTTTCTTTCCAATGAAAAATCATGGTTTTTACATTGTTATGTGCTTCTATGTGCTTCTTGGGGTTTTTAAGGAATTGTTTAGAGGTCTGATTAAAAAGTTGCCTTAAAAATGGAAGAAGTTGATTTAAATCACTTCTCGTATATGCTTCGAACGGTTCCAGTTGATCTCGACCAACTGATGGTATATCTCGAAACCAGTTGGCAGGTAGGTCGAGGTAATCGCGAAAAATAACTAACAGATTAGACCTTTTTCGGTTGTAGCTTGTATTTTTTAGGTCACCAAGCCTCACTTGCTCGAAAAGATACTGAAAATGGCTTTCTATAGAATTTTTATTGAATGGATTGATGCATTCGCTATCACACCATTTTATGTAATTAGTTATGCTATAAAACAAGTGATAAAGTGTACTATCTGAAACTCCTTCTTCTTTTTTTTGTTCATACTCTTCTATGAGTTGAAAAATAAAGTTGTCTCGATTCGCTGGCTTGAAGGTATTTTTTTTGTGTAAACTTTTGGTGGTAGGGACTCCTTTATAGAATAATCGATTGAAATCACAATACCGATTGTTACTAACATCCATTAAAAAATATAAGTCCTTATCCCATCCACTTAGGTAAGTCACTTTATTCATATTCATCACCTATAGCTTCGTGCATGATAGAATCTAAAATACCAAATTTTACCTTGAATATTTCTTTTCGCTTGAGGAAACGCAGATACTTCCAAGTGGTGCTTTCGTTTTTATGTCCCATCCATCCCATAAGAAGCTCTAAGGACTCTATCGTTCCTAAGTTAGCCTCTAATAAATCATTTAGTCGATATGTTCCGTAAGTCGCTCTAAGATCGTGAAATCGGTATTTGAATGTTTCATTTATTTGTTGAATATGAATTCTTAATTCAGACCATCTGGCTTTTACTGTCTCACTTGTAACAGGGTTACCTTGTTGGCTGATAAATAAAGGTTCGTGGCGTCTACATTGTTCTAGAATTGCTATAGTTTTATTATTTAGTAATACTTCATTGACGCTAAGTTGCTTTATTTTTGTATATAATTTATTGGCTCTAATTAACCTGCGCTCAGACGCTTGGTATTTACGCAAGGCTTGAAGTAAATCGACAGAGATTTCAATACGTCTTTGTTTATCGAATTTAGTTTGAACTCCAGTGGCTTGAGGGCACAAGGTTATTTCATAACGGTGCTGACTCTCAGCTATGGGAGTTGCGGTGTGTAATGCATCTAGGGTGAATGTACTAACTTCTTCAACTCGCATTCCTGTGTCTATAGAAAGTAGTACTTGTAGTCTCAATTCTTCTGAAGCATAGGGTAGAGAGTATATTAATAAATCAAGTGAATTTTGAGTTAAAGGAGAGAGAGGGCGAATATTTTTTGAGGTGCTATCTCTAGGTACTTTGATTCGAAGATCACTACTTTCGACTGTAAACACTGGTTTGATATGTGCCAACATTCCTAGGTTATTAACGTTAATTAATTCTATTTTAAATGGAGCTTCTTGTTCCCTTTTAATTTTTAGATATCCTTCGCTCATAGCCCATAGATAATAATTCTTGATGTGATTCATATAGTGATTAGCAGTGCTATGTGCTAATTCTCTAGATTTAATCGACTTGAGTAAGTATGAACGAAATTGATAAGTAGGCTTTAGTCTTTTGATTGGGGGAAAGTGATCCCACTTTAATTGTTCGACTTCTAGAAATTGATAGTATTTTAGTAAAGCCTGAGAGCATGGATTTAGGTCTTTAGCGCCTTTAATGGCTTTAAGATAAAAGAGGTAGCTATTTGGCTCGTGAAGAAATTCTCCATCTTGATTAAATAGAGTCGGAAGAGAACCAATATTCCCTTTGAATGGAGTGCAATGGTAAGAACCATCATTTTTGATGTGTAGTTCTGTTTTCTTAAAAACATCACTGGATTGGATTAATAAAGTCATTGCTCACCTAGAAAATATCACTGACGATACATACAGCATAGTCAGTGAATTTTTATTTTCCAGATTTACAAACGTGTATTTTATGTATTTCTACATTAACGTGTCATAGTAACAAATTCTTCAGAACCTGTCGGGTGGATAGCCACAACGGCATCGAAATCAGCCTTAGTTGCGCCCATCTTCATTGCTACTGCAAAACCTTGGATCATTTCATCAACCGTGAAACCGATACCGTGTAGACCAACGACTTTCTCGTCTTCGCCTGCACATACTAGTTTCATCTTACAAGGTTGACGGTGCTTAGTGACCGCTGTGTACATTGCAGTAAAGCCTGATGTGTACACTTTCACGTTCTCTTTGCCGTATTGTTCGTCAGCTTCTTGCTCTGTTAAGCCAATCGTACCAATTGGTGGGTGGCTAAATACAACCGTAGGAACTAAATCGTAGTCCATTTTTGCATTGGTTTTGCCATTGAATAAACGTTCTGAAAGTTGACGACCTGCTTTAACCGCAACAGGAGTCAGCTCAATGCCGCCTTCCATGATGTCACCAACACAGTAGATGCCTTTCACGTTTGTTTCTTGGTATTCATCCACTTTGATGTAACCGCGATCGTTCGTCGCAACACCCGTTTTATCAAGATTGATAGCGTCCGTTGCTGGGTGACGACCGATAGCCCAAATTAGCGTATCAACGTTTTGTGTATTACCGTTTTCTAGGTGAAGCGTTAGGCTGCCGTCTGCTTTTTTAACTACTTCTTTTGGTACCGAGTGAGTATGAAGTGTTGGGCCTTCGGTATTCATTACTTCAACTAGCGTATCGATGATCATTGGGTCAAAGCTACGTAGTGGTGATTCTTTACGGCAGAATAGGTGAGTTTCTGTACCTAGAGAGTGAAGAACGCCTGCGATTTCTACAGCAATGTAACCTGCACCAATAACTGCAACGCGTTTTGGTTGTTCAGTCAGTTCAAAGAAACCGTTTGAATCAATACCGTATTCTGCACCAGGGATATTTGGAATGGTTGGACGACCGCCAACGGCAATAAGAATATGATCCGCTGTGTAGTGCTCACCGTTTACTTCAACGGTTTTTGCATCAACAAACTTTGCAAAGCCTTTGATTACGTTTACTTTGTTATTACCAAGTACGCGATCGTAAGATTCATGAATGCGGCCAATGTAAGCTTGGCGACTTTCAATCATCTTGTTCCATTTGAAGTCTTTTAGCTCTACATCAAAGCCGTAATCTTCAGCGTATAGATTAATGGCTTCAGCAACTTGAGCACCGTGCCACATTACTTTTTTAGGTACACACCCTACGTTTACACACGTACCGCCAAGATCTTGAGCTTCGATCAGTGCCACTTTTGCACCGTACATTGATGCACGGTTTGCAGATGCGATACCGCCTGAACCACCGCCGATACAGATATAATCAAAATGCGTAGTCATTACTTTCTCTCCAATAAGTGTTAACCAATTCTAATAATTATCTTCATCTAATTTATTACATTGGTATTAATTCTTTTTATTTACTATGTATGAAATGCGACCAAATTTTATTTTTTCAAGGTATAAGAGCTTCAAGGTCTACTAGGTTTCAGGTCGCTTCGCTTGCAGGTTTCAGGAAGGAGATAAAACTGAGCAATGCTATCTTTTTCCTGAATCCTTTGAGGGAGCTTGCGACCGATCTGAACCCTTAGATCTTTTAGACCTTATTCCGGAACAATCCACTCTACTTTGAAGTGACCGGTTGCTGGTGCAATCGCTTCTTTTAAGGAAGGCAAAATATCGTTCATTTGGCTTTCTAGCTTCCAAGGTGGGTTAATCACGATCATGCCTGATGCTGTCATGCCACGCTCGTTGGTATCTGGTGATACACCTAATTCAATTTGCAGAATGTTACGAATGTCTAATTTTTTTAATCCGTTGATCATATCGTCGATATCGTGGCGATTTACCACAGGATACCAAATCGCATAAATACCCGTAGCCCAACGCTTATGACTTTGGCCAATAGCAGTAACTACATCGCGATATTCTTTTGCAAGCTCATAAGGTGGGTCGATTAAGACTAATCCTCTGCGCTCTTTTGGCGGAAGACTTGCTTTTAGTCGCGCAAAGCCGTCTTCTTTATAAATAGACACTTGGCGATCACGATGAAACTCTTGTTCAAGCAGTGGGTAATCTGAAGGGTGAAGTTCCGTCAGTACCATACGGTCTTGGCGACGCAAGTGTGCACGGCCAACACGAGGAGAGCCTGGGTAGTAACGCAGCTCTTCGCCGTCATTTAAGGCTTTGATAGCATCAAGGTAGCTGGTGATTTCTTCTGGAAGATTCGCTTGCTCCCAGATACGTGCGATACCTTGTTTGTATTCACCTGTTTTTTCAGACCATTCATGCGTTAAGTCGTAACGGCCAACACCTGAGTGGGTGTCATGATAAACAAATGGCTTATCTTTTTGAGTTAATGAATTAAGGATAAGGCTTTGTACAATGTGTTTAACCACATCGGCATGGTTGCCTGCATGAAAACTGTGACGGTAACTTAACATGGATGAACTCTCACTATTGGAATGGGAATATTATACCCAAGTTTGTGGCTCAATGTGTGTACTCTTGCATCAGCCATTGAAATTTAGTCAATTAAGCACCATCTTATCTACATAGTGACATCAAATCGAATAAGAAATAAAAAGGAATGAATATGTCTAACCCGCTACTGACCTTCACCGATTTACCTCCATTTTCTCAAATTAAGCCTGAGCATATTCAGCCTGCTGTAGAACAAGCGATTGCTGATTGCCGTGCAAAAATTGAAGAAGTATTAGCTTCTGACGTAACTCCTAGCTGGGAAAGCATTATTGTTCCTTTAGCGGAAACGGATGATCGTCTTAGCCGTATTTGGTCACCAGTAAGCCATTTAAATTCAGTAAAAAACAGCGAAGCATGGCGTGAAGCTTATGAAGCGTGTTTACCTGAGTTATCTGAATATGGCACTTGGGTTGGTCAACACAAAGGATTGTACGAAGCGTATAAATCCATTAAAGAGAGCGAGGCGTTTACAAGCCTATCTCAAGCTCAACAAAAAACCATCATTGATGAACTGCGTGATTTTGACTTATCAGGTATTAGTTTACCGGCTGATCAACAAAAGCGTTACGGCGAGATCAGTAAACGTAGCTCTGAGCTAAGCTCAAACTTCAGCAACAATGTGCTTGATGCAACTATGGGTTGGTCAAAACACATTACGGACGAAAAAGAGTTATCAGGTTTACCTGAGTCTGCAATGGCGGCAGCAAAAGCCGCGGCTGAAGCAAAAGAATTGGATGGCTGGTTACTTACGTTAGAAATGCCATCTTACTTACCTGTAATGACGTACTGTGATAACAAACCATTACGTAAAGAAATTTATGAAGCGTTCGTGACTCGTGCATCGGATCGTGGTCCAAATGCAGGTAAGTGGGACAATAGCGCAATCATGGAAGAAGAATTACAACTTCGTCATGAAATCGCTCGTCTACTTGGTTTTGGCTCATACAGTGATAAATCATTGGCAACCAAAATGGCAGAAAGCCCAACTCAAGTACTTGGCTTTTTAAATGACCTAGCAACAAAAGCAAAACCTCAAGGTGAGCGTGAAGTTGAAGAGTTAAAAGCGTTTGTAAAAGAAGAGTTTGGTATTGATGAGCTAGATCTGTGGGACATCACTTACTACTCTGAAAAGTTAAAGCAAAAGCTGTATCAAATTTCTGATGAAGAGCTTCGCCCTTACTTCCCTGAATCAAAAGCCGTATCTGGCCTATTTGAAGTATTAAACCGTCTGTTTGGTATGACAGTGGTTGAGCGTGAAGGTGTGGATGTATGGCATGAATCAGTGCGTTTCTTTGATATCTTTGATTCAACGAACACACTACGCGGCAGCTTCTACCTTGATTTGTATGCTCGTGAGCATAAGCGCGGTGGCGCATGGATGGATGAGTGTCGTGTACGTCGTTTGACTCAAGAAGGCGAACTACAGACTCCCGTTGCTTATCTAACCTGTAACTTTAATAAACCTGTCGGTGGCAAACCTGCACTGTTTACTCACGATGAAGTGGTGACGTTATTCCACGAATTTGGTCACGGTATTCACCACATGCTAACTCAAATTGATGTGGCGTCAGTGTCTGGTATCAATGGCGTGCCTTGGGATGCGGTTGAATTGCCAAGCCAGTTCTTAGAAAACTGGTGTTATGAAGAAGAAGCATTGGCGTTTATTTCTGGTCACTATGAGACGGGTGAGCCACTACCAAAAGAGATGCTAGATAAAATGCTTGCGGCGAAAAACTTCCAATCAGCGATGTTTATTTTACGTCAGTTAGAGTTTGGTTTGTTTGATTTTACACTGCACACTAATTTTGACCCAGAGCTAGGCGGTCGAGTACTGGAAACGCTAGCGGAAGTGAAAGCGAAAGTAGCGGTATTACCAAGCGTTGAGTGGAACCGTTTCTCTCACAGCTTTGGTCATATTTTTGCGGGCGGTTACAGTGCAGGTTATTACAGCTACCTATGGGCAGAAGTATTATCAGCTGATGCGTTCTCTCGTTTTGAAGAGGAAGGTATTTTTAATACCGAGACTGGTCAAAGTTTCTTAAATAATATTTTGGAAATGGGTGGCAGTGAAGAACCGATGGAGTTGTTCAAGCGTTTCCGTGGTCGTGAGCCGCAAGTGGATGCGATGCTGCGTCACGCAGGAATTGGTAAATAAAACCATACGCTAGCGCTAATTAGAAACTAGACGCTTCGCTTCTATAAGAGCAGGAAATGGTCCGTATGGATAAGTAATTTATCCAGTTGCCGTTTTTCTGCTCTTATAGAAGCGAAGCGTTATAGTCAGCGATAGCGTATCGAGAAATTAAACCCACTCAATCTCTTCATCGGCGTGCTTCTGACACTCTTCTTTTACCATCTCGATAAACTCCATGCCCGTTTTAGAACATGTCCATTTTTCATCAACATAAGAGAAGTGGAAGCCACCCGATTTTGAAGCTAACCAAATTTCGTGCATTGGTTCTTGTTTGTTAATGACGATTTGGCTGCGATTTTCAAATTCCAGCGTTAATACGTTTCCTGTGATAACAGGTTCAATATCAGCACCCGAATCATCAATCATATCTTCGAGTAATTGCAGTTTTTCATCGACTAGTTCGTGAAATTCAGTGTTATTCATCTTGTTTATCCTATTGCTTTTCTTGGCTGTGGTGCGATTATAGAGAGCATCAGTAGATATTAACACTAATGGTAAAATCTTATGCACAAAAGAGTGATGGCATTAATGCTATTGAGCCTTCTTACTTTAGCTGGTTGTGGCCAAACTGGTCCGTTGTACATGCCTGCAGATGAAGCACCACAAACAGAAGCGGCAGAGTAGTCAATAACTCTCGCGGATAAATCGATAAACAGAACAACGAAAACTAGACAAGGAAGATGACATTGGATTATTTCAATTATAAAGATGATGGACAACTTTGGGCGGAAGAGCTGCCTATTACACAGTTAGCTGAGCAATTCGGCACACCTTTATACGTGTATTCTCGTGCGACACTAGAGCGCCACTGGAAAGCATTTGATAACTCTGTAGGTAATCACCCTCATCTTGTGTGTTATGCCGTAAAAGCGAACTCAAATATCGGTGTGTTAAACGCACTTGCTCGTCTAGGTTCAGGGTTTGATATTGTTTCTCAAGGTGAATTAGAGCGCGTTGTTGCCGCAGGTGGCGATCCAACTAAAGTTGTTTTTTCTGGTGTAGGTAAAACGGCTGATGAAATGCGTCGTGCATTAGAGCTAAAAATTAAATGCTTTAATGTTGAATCAGAGCCAGAGCTTGAACGCCTAAATGCCGTTGCGGCTGAAATGGGGGTTATTGCGCCTATTTCTTTACGTATTAATCCAGATGTTGATGCAAAAACACACCCATATATATCTACAGGGTTGCGTGATAACAAATTTGGTATTGCGTTTGATCGTGCTCCTGAAGTGTATAAATTTGCTCAAAGCCTGCCAAATTTAGATGTTCAAGGTATCGACTGTCATATCGGCTCTCAATTAACCGATATTGAACCGTTTATTGATGCAACGGATCGTTTGCTAGCGTTGATCGATGATTTAAAAGCACAAGGCGTCAATATTCGTCACCTTGATGTTGGTGGTGGTCTTGGTGTGGTTTATCGTGATGAATTACCGCCACAACCTTCTGAATATGCGACCGCATTATTAGGCAGACTAGCGGAACATCAAGATTTAGAACTTATTTTTGAGCCGGGACGTGCTATTGCTGCAAATGCAGGTATCCTAGTTACTAAAGTTGAGTTTTTAAAACACACTGAGCATAAAAACTTTGCGATTATTGATGCAGCAATGAACGATCTAATGCGTCCTGCTCTTTATCAAGCGTGGCAAGATATTGTTCCTGTTGTACCTCGTGAGGGTGACGCTCAAAATTACGATCTTGTTGGTCCTATTTGCGAAACCGGTGATTTCCTTGGGAAAGATCGAGCATTGGTATTAGAAGCGAATGATTTACTGGCCGTTCGCTCATCAGGTGCTTATGGGTTTGTAATGTCATCCAACTATAATACACGTTGCCGAGCGGCAGAGATTATGGTGGATGGCGGGGACGTTCACCTTGTTCGTAAGCGTGAAGAGCTAAGCTCATTGTGGGAACTGGAAGCGATTTTACCCAACTAAAAATATTATTTAAGAGCAAGGTGCTAAGCATGCTTGCTCTTTTTTCAGCCAAGAAAGAAAACATACATAAGAAGAACAACTATGCACTTTCATTTTTCTAAAATGCACGGGCTAGGCAACGACTTTATGGTTGTTGACTGTCTGACACAGAATATTTTCTTTTCTCCAGACCTGATCCGTCGTTTGGCTGATCGCCATCGTGGTATTGGATTTGATCAGTTATTGGTGGTTGAAGCCCCTTATGATCCTGAAACGGATTTTCATTACCGAATTTTTAATGCTGACGGATCGGAAGTAGAGCAGTGTGGTAATGGTGCACGTTGTTTCGCTCGATTTGTACGAATGAAAGGGTTAACCAATAAAACCAGCATTTCGGTCAGTACTAAGAAAGGCAAAATGATTTTAAAAGTGGAAGATGATGATCAAATTACGGTGAACATGGGTGAGCCTGTATTTGAGCCAAATAAGATTCCATTTAAAGCAACGCAAGCTGAAAAAACCTATTTATTGCGTGTTGATGATAAAACCTTATTCAGTGGCGCAGTCAGCATGGGAAATCCTCACTGTGTGACTGTCGTAGATGATGTTGATGCTTATGATGTTGATAAGTATGGACCGTTAGTGGAAAGCCATGAACGCTTTCCTGAACGTGTAAATGCTGGATTTATGCAAATCATCTCACCAAATGAAGTGAAATTACGCGTTTATGAACGTGGTGCTGGTGAAACTCAAGCTTGTGGTAGCGGTGCTTGTGGTGCGGTTGCTGTCGGTATTATGCAAGAATTATTGGGTGAAGAAGTGAAAGTGTCTTTACCTGGTGGTGATTTGCACATCGTATGGCAAGGACCAGGAAAACCATTATTTATGACAGGCCCAGCAACACACGTATACGATGGTCAACTATCAATATGATTGAGAAGCAACAAGAATACATAGAGCCAACTGAGCTAACAGAAGATATTGTGGCTCAGTTTTTAACGGATCACCCTGATTTCTTTCAAAAACATCCTGAGTTATTGAATCGAATTAAGGTGGATACACCTGAGCGTGGGGTGGTTTCGTTAGTTGAGGTTCAGGTTAATAAATTGCGTGGTCGTATTGGTGAGTTAGAAGAAGAAATTACGCAATTGATGTCGTTAGCGGCACAAAATGATCGTTTGTTTCATGAGTTTTCAAGTATTCAAAAACAATTGTTATTGAGCGAAAACTTCTCTCAAGCTGTGGCTATTATTGAAAAAAAAGCCATTGAACTTAACTTAACCGCACACATTAAAATTGTTGAACATTCTCACCCTAAATATCATGTCGAGCAAAGTGCACTAGATAATTTTGTGAAGAAATTCTTGAATGGGCATTCCGCTTATTTAGGGCGATTACGTAAAACAGACCGCGATAGTCTTTTTGCGTATGGAGGGTTGGATTTATCAAGTTCTGATTTAGGCTCTTTTGCTATTTTACCTTTAGGTGCATCATCAAAGCCTATGGGTATCATTGCATTTGCTAGTCGTGATGGCGGACATTTCCAACCGAATATGGGCACACTGTTTTTAGAGCAATTAGTGAGTGTGTTTCATTATTTATTAACTCAATGGTCGAAGTTAGATAATGAGTGATGTTTTACCGGTTCAATTTTCAAAGCATCTTGATGCCTTTTATGAGTTCTTGCGCAATGAGAAAGGACTCAGTATCTATACCCAACGTAATTATAAACGTCAATTGACGACCATAGCGGAACAACTTGTTGAGCTAGGCGTTGAATCTTGGCAAGACGTTGATGCTGGATGGGTGAGACAAGTGACCAGTAAAGGAATGCGTGAAGGATTAAAAGCGAGCAGTTTATCTACGCGTTTATCTTCTCTGCGTAGTTTCTTTGATTTTTTAGTCTTACGTAATGTGTTGACGGCTAACCCTGCTAAAGGGGTGTCTGCACCTCGTAAATCTCGTCCTTTGCCTAAAAATATTGATGTAGATGAGATGGGGCAATTACTTGAAGTAAACGAAGATGACCCATTGTCTATTCGTGATCGCGCTATCATGGAATTAATGTATGGTGCCGGTTTACGTTTGGCGGAATTGGTCAGCATTGATGTTCGTGATATTCAATTACGTCAAGGTGAATTACGTGTCATTGGTAAAGGTGATAAAGAGCGTAAAGTACCCTTTTCAGGCCAAGCGAAAGAGTGGTTAGGGCATTGGTTACGAGTGCGAAATCAATTAGCAAAACCCGAAGAAAAAGGATTGTTTGTTTCTAAGTTAGGTGTGCGTATTTCTCATCGAAATGTACAAAAACGCATGGCTGAATGGGGATTAAAACAAGGGGTAAATAGCCACATTAGCCCACATAAATTGCGTCACTCCTTTGCGACACATATGTTGGAATCCAGTGGTAATTTACGTGCGGTACAAGAACTGCTTGGGCACGAAAATATTTCTACTACTCAAATCTATACCCATTTAGATTTTCAACACCTTGCTCAAGCGTATGACCAAGCGCATCCTAGAGCGAAGAAAAAATAGAATCGTATGATACAAAAAAGCCAGAGAACTCTCTGTTTTTTTTAATTCATTGATTTTAAAAGCCATTACAATGATATTCACTATTTGGCCTATGATAGGCCAAATAGTGAAAAAGCTTATTTAAGCAATAAATTCTCTAGGTAATGAGCAACGGCTTCGTCAGCTGAAGAACCAATTACTTCATTATTTGGTAGTGCTTTTTTTACTTTCTCATGCGATGTACCCATCACAATCCCTTTGCCAGCCATGCTCAACATTTCGTAGTCATTCATGCCGTCACCAAATGCGATGCAGTTTTCTAATGTCTTACCAAGTAATTTAGCCACCGCCTCTAGTGCTGCCCCTTTTGATACTTCAGCTGCCATGATTTCTAAACACCAAGGCGTAGAGAAAGCCACCATCAGTTGATCGCCAAACTGTGCTTTTAATTGCTCTTCATATTGCACTAAATACTCGTGTTCAGGCATGGTCACAAAGACTTTAGCAATATCGTCTACTGGTGGGTTATTTACATCGAATACCGTGTAGGTGAAGCCGTTGTCATGAAATTCTTTTAAGCTCTCATCTTCAGCATTAATGAACCATTGCGTATCTGAGTACATATGAATTGTCAGTTGGTCATCATTTTTTAGTAGGTCGATAACCTGAGGCACTAACGTTTCTGGAACATTTTTGCTGTAAATTAAATTATCATCAGCATCATGAACTCGAGCACCATTAGATGTGATCATATAAGCCGGAATACCCACATCACTGCGAATATTACCAACATCAATATGATGGCGACCCGTTGCAAAAATAAAGGTTAAATTTTGCTGGTGTAATTTGTTCAGTGTTTTTTTCGTGAAGTCAGCAACTTTGTGCTCTGGAGTAAGAAGGGTACCGTCAAGATCCGATGCAACAATGGTAATCATAAAGCCTCATGAGAATACCAATGCCAGTAAATAGAACATTCAATTAACGGCATCAGTATAAAATTAGAATTCAGTTTAATGAGGCTAAGTTTACGTCACTTTATAAGTAAAAAAGAGGGTAAAGATTACACTTCTTATCTTTCCTCTTTTTACTTTTTAGCAGAGCATCACACGTGAGAGTGTTGTTGGAAAAAATCAATGATAGCAACTAATGCTTGGTTGCGGCATTCATCCGTCTCAAACAGCAATTCATGTTTAGCATCAGAAATGGTTATTAATTGGCAATCTGGTGCTTTTTTCTGAAACTTCACATGCGCGTTATTATCAACGATTTGGTCTTTTTCACCTTGAAGTAATAAGGTTGGAAGCGTGCATTGTGCTGCTTGGTCAACACACAGCTTTGCCCCTTTTAATCCCTGATTAACCCAATGATTGCTTGGACCACCGATCTGCAATTCTGGTTTGGTGTCATAGAGCTCTCTAAACCACTGATAGCGAATTTCACAAGTAGTGAGCGCATTATCTAAAAATGGTTTTGCATGATATGGCGCTTGACCTAAGGCGTAAGAAGGCTGTTTTGACCATAAACTTAAGTAGCGACTAATTGGGTTTGCAATGGGCTTTAGCCAAGGTTGCATATGAATACCATGCATTGGAGCACTTAATGCTAAAGCGGTGTAGGGGTGAGAGTGAGTTTCAACGTATTGAGTTGCAATTGCCCCTCCCATTGAATGGCCGAGTAGATAGCAGTCTTGGTAATGCTCTGGTGTGATTAATGATTGAGTTAGGCTATTTAAATCCAGAACGTAATCATTAAAGTCTTCAATATGACCAATATCATTATTATCCGTTAGGCGATCGGACAGACCTTGGCCACGGTGATCGAAAGAATAAATATCATAGCCTTGGCAGAATAAATCATAAAACAGCTCTTGATATTTATAGACGCTTTCAATTCGTCCGTTAACAACCATGATCGCTTTGGTGTGAGCAGGGCTGGTAAAGCTAACCCAATGAAGTTGTGTTTCCTTTTCTCCTTGATAAAAACCGTGTTGGCGTTTCTCCCAAAAAGGGGCTACTTGGTTTTTCATGGTTTCAAGGTAATGCGTTTCTTGAGTAAAGGTCGCTGCTTTCATTGGACTCTCTGAATAACGAATAAGTGAAATCGATGCTGTTATTATAATGACATAAGTTAACTTCGTATCATATTTTGGTAAGTTCTTGCATACTTCTTAAGCAAGAGCATTTTTTTTATTGTGTGTTTCGACTAAGATGTCCTTCAAATCATTAAGGAATGTGTTGATACATCTCAAGTTCATAAAGAAATTGCCGATATAATCATTTATCATCCCGATATATTTTTACAGGATACCGCTTTAAAGTTATGTATGCATACGTTGCCAGACAACCGATACTTAATCGAAAAAAACAGACTATAGGATATGAACTGCTTTTTCGCGACGGTGCAAGCAATGCGTTTCCTGATATGGAAGCCAATCAAGCAACGTGTCGATTGTTGGTTGAAAACTTTATGGCAACGGGAAATAACCCTGCTTTAGAGTCTCCTCGTAGTTTCATTAATTTCCCACAAGAGTCATTAATTTCACTCGTTCCAACGGCATTTCCTAAAAAGAAGATTGTCATTGAGGTTCTTGAAACCTGTACCCCAAACGATGAGCTATTTAGTGCGATTAAACATTTGCACAGAATGGGGTATGTGATTGCGCTTGATGATTTTAGTTTAGACCCTGAGTGGGATCGATTCCTTCCTTATTCTCATATCGTTAAGTTAGATATTATGCAGCTGGGTCTTGAGAGAGCGTGTGCTTATGTTAAGCAGCGTAAACGCCAAGGTTGTAAGCGTCATTATTTAGCTGAACGAGTAGAAACGAATGAAGAGTTTCAGCAAGCTTTAGATGTCGGTTTTCATTTCTTCCAAGGGTATTTCTTTAGTAAGCCTGAAATCATTAAAAATCGAGTCGTAAAACCTGAAGAGTTGTTAACGGTACAACTTTTTCAAGAGGTGTGTCGTGAAGAGGTCGACTTCACTCGAATTGAGCAATTGATTTCTCAAGATGTGTCTCTGTCGTACCAGTTGTTGAAGTTTGTAAATACGGCAGCAGTTCGATTAGAAAATCCAATTTCATCGTTTAAGCAAGCGTTAGTGTATTTAGGAGAAGAGCAGATAAAAATGTTCGTGACCTTAATTGCTACAGCGCATGCGGCGATAAATAAACCCAAAGAGCTGTATAAGCAATCATTGGTGAAAGGCCGGTTCTGTGAGTTGATGATTTATCGTTGTCAAAATGGAACGCCAGGCCAACAAGCGTTTATTGTTGGATTGTTCTCTTTACTTGATGCGTTATTGGATAAGAAATTAGATGATGTATTAGTACAGCTATCTTTGAGCCAAGACATTGAGAAAGCCATTTTGATCCGTGAGGGATTATTAGGGTCAATGCTGGAGTTGTATGAAAACATCGATACTGGTAATTGGGAAAATATTGATAAGTTGAGTCGACAACTTGGGTTCTCTGCAAAAACTGTTGAATCTACCTATCAAGAAGCCGTTAAGTGGTATCAGAGTATTTTGTCTAAATAGTTTTTCAATTTCATTATGTTTAAATAAAAACGTCCCATAAGTGATTTATGGGGCGTTTTTTTGATTTACTGACAGTAATTAATCATTTGCACAGTATCTGAAAAGAGCTTCTGAACCAGTTGGTGACACTCTTGTGTTATTGATGTAATCGTTTCTGCTTTCTCTGGATTAACCAAGTCGTAATCCCCTTCAATGTTATAACTAAAGCCATCACCGGTAATCGTGATCGGTTTGATTGTAATACGTCCACGGTTGGCTGAAATATGAATTGGCTCAACATGAATTGGATAAGATGCTTGCTTTGTTTTAGGTTCTTTGACTGCATTATCGGGTTGCTCTGTATCAGGAACCAAACCTAATTTATATTGCCATAATTCTTTCGCTGTTTGAGTGGTCACCATCTCTCTTGGAATGATATTTAAATCACCATTAAAACTGTAATTAAAGCTGTCACGATTAGCTGCAAGGCCACTGCCATTAAAAGTAAATTCAGCCATACCATCCAGTGGAACAGCATGAGGGAATAAACTGGTTAGATAACTAATTGGCAAACCGTCACCGTACGCTTCTACCTGCCAAGGCTGACTATCTTGAGTTAAATTTAAGCTGCCGCTAAAGCCAAATAGCCCTTCAGCTAGTGGGAAAAGCGCTCGTTCAACAGTCCAAAGTCCATTTTCAGTATTCATCTCAATCAACATTTGTTGCGTTAATAAATAATTAAAACTGGCATTTGAAGCGCTTAAAGAGAGTTTTCCATCCCATAATCCCCATTGGTAATATTTTAATAAATCAAGATCATGACCTTCAGCATTCAACCCTGAAACTTGATATGGGTATTTCCCCTCAGGCTGTATTACTTGCACATTGTTGATGTCGACGTTATCGATCTTAACTTGCTCAAGTTGCTTGATATATTCAACGATTGAGTCTGTATCTTTGTTGTCAATTAACCATCTTATCTGACTAACCGTTAACGATTTTAGATTGATTTTATGAGGTGATAAGTCACCTGAAAGCTGAATGTTGCCATTAAAAATATCAAAAGACAGGTTTTCAATATTGGCTTCTTTTTTATTTAAAGTGACATCCATGATCGGTTTTTCAATCATGGTTTCATTCCACACTATGCTGTCAGCATTAAGGGAAATATTGGCGTTAGTCTGCTCCCAGAGATCGTAAGGAAGTAAAATATTTTCAGCCGATAGACTGAGATCGTTTGTTACTATCTGAGGTAATTCTAAATTGATATTTAATAAATCGATACGCTTGAATTGATACGTAAAGTGTTGCTCTGATAGCCACTGCAACGGCTTCCCAATGATGTCAGCATTATCTGACTCTAAATTAAATCGACGTAGCGTAAATTGTGGGATAACCCATAATTTGTTTTCTTTTAACTCAGCTTGCGCAGTAATGGTACTCCCACGCCAAGTGAGTGATATGCCATCTAGTGCGGTGTAATCTTGTGAGTAGTAGCCATCAATGAGCACATCATCTAGAGCTTCTGATTGCCAATATAGTTGTTGTGTTGAAAACTGGAATTCACCTTCAAAAGGTAGCGTTTTGGTTTTATTAATTGACCAGTTACTGAGTTGAACTTGTGCTTCACGGATAACCAATCCATCGTCAGCAAAATCTAAATTGGAAATACTCAGTTGTGCAATAGAAAGCCAATCCAATTGTTGAGTGTTAGGTAATCCTGTTTGTAAGCTAATTCCGTCGATTTTTACACTATCAAATGCCAATTTATTATTTTGAATAGGGTGTTGAGATAACCAAAAATCAACTTGCTGAATATTAATATTTTTTTCTGATTCAATACTCACATCTGACAGAGTTAAATGCAGCGGTGATTGAATTGAATAATTAAGTTCTCCAAAAGAAATCTTCTGATGAGAGAGTTTTTGAACCAAAGGATTAAGCACGGGTTGTGCATAAGGAGTATGTAATAAGGCTAAGAATGCGACCACAAGCAGCAAACAGAAAGTGATAAGCCAGCCTAGGCTTTTCAGTGTGGTGTACATTGTTAACTCCAATAAAAGAAAGATGAATAGAAAGAGTGGAGTAAAAACGCCTTTCAATCAAGTGATCGTGTTCAATAATCCTTATGATCTCCAGTCTTTATTGCGTTCTTGAGCTAAGGGTATAAAAAAGCCCTTCTCATAAGGAGAGAAGGGCTTGGTTTTTATTAGTAATCAGGCGTAGGTTATAGCTGAGGACCCGCTTTAACTAACGCTTTTCCTTCTTCGTTATCTGTGTATTGAGCGAAGTTTTTGATAAAGCGTTGCGCTAAATCTTCCGCTTTGCTATCCCACTGTAGTGGGTCAGTATAGGTGTCACGAGGGTCAAGAATAGAGGCATCAACACCAGGTAGAGATGTCGGTACTTCTAAGTTAAATACAGGGATATTTTTGGTTTTAGCTTGGTCAATTGAACCATCTAAAATCGCATCAATAATGCCACGTGTATCTTGAATTGAAATACGTTTTCCTGTGCCATTCCAACCTGTGTTTACGATGTAAGCTTCAGCGCCTGCAGCTTCCATACGTTTAACCAGTACTTCTGCATATTGTGTTGGGTGAAGCGTTAAGAACGCAGCACCAAATGCAGCAGAGAAAGTTGGTGTTGGTTCTGTAATACCACGTTCAGTACCTGCAAGTTTTGCGGTAAAACCTGATAGGAAGTGATACTTAGTTTGTTCTGGTGTGAGTTTCGCTACTGGTGGTAGGACACCAAATGCATCCGCTGTTAAGAAGATGACTTTTTTAGCGTGGCCAGCTTTTGAAACTGGTTTAACGATGTTATCGATATGATAGATAGGGTAAGAAACACGAGTGTTTTCTGTTTTAGAACCATCATTAAAATCAATAGAGCTGTCGCTACGTACAGTAACGTTTTCTAACAACGCATCACGGCGGATTGCGTTATAAATATCTGGCTCAGCTTCTTTTGAAAGACGAATGGTTTTAGCGTAACAGCCACCTTCAAAGTTGAAGATACCATCGTCGTCCCAACCGTGCTCATCATCACCAATAAGTTGACGTTTAGGATCGGTTGAAAGCGTAGTTTTACCTGTTCCTGATAAACCAAAGAATACCGCAACATCGCCTTTTTCACCGACGTTAGCTGAACAGTGCATTGAAGCAATGCCTTTAAGTGGAAGTAGGTAGTTCATCATTGCGAACATACCTTTTTTCATTTCACCGCCGTACCAAGTACCACCGATGATTTGAACGCGTTCTGTTAAATTGAAAGCAACGAAGTTTTCAGAATTTAATCCGTGCTTTTCGTAATTAGGGTTAGTTGCTTTTGCTCCATTCATTACCACGAAATCAGGCTCGAAGTTTTCAAGTTCTGCTTCTGTTGGACGAATGAACATGTTTTTCACAAAGTGTGCTTGCCATGCTACTTCTGTAATGATGCGAACGTTTAAACGAGTATCTGGGTTGGCACCACAGAAACCATCAATAACAAATAAGCGTTTACCCGATAGTTGTGTTGTAACTAGCGACTTTAGATCATCCCAAACTGCTGGCGTGATAGCTTTGTTGTCGTTCTTTCCTTGATCTGACCACCATAGCGTATCTTTGGTAGTGTCATCTTTTACGATGTATTTATCTTTTGGTGAACGACCAGTAAATATACCAGTATCTACCGCAACTGAGCCAAGCTCTGTCATTACACCACGCTCATAACCTTCTAAATCTGGACGTGTCTCTTCTTCAAATAGTTGCTCATAGCTTGGATTACGTAGTACGTCTGTAACCCCAGTAAGACCATATTGAGTTAGATCGAGTAGTGCAGCCTTCTTGTGTTCCATAACAGTCATAGGTGCTCCTTAGAGGATTTTGTAGGGATTTTAATATTTCTAATTATTTGTATTCTGCTAATCATGCTAACAACGCGGCAAATTGAAAACAGGGAGATGAATCACAAAATAACCATAAAGTGGTAGTGGTTATTTTATCGCCATCACAAAATAGCAATAGCTCTATTCTACTCTTAATAAAATCGATTGCGCTAGATGTAATTGATTATTATTTAATCAAAATTAAGTGTGGATAAGTGGAATTAAAAGTGTGGTTTATATCAAATTTAGTTATAAAAAAAGCCAACCTAACGGCTGGCTTTTGTAACAGTTTTGCAACTTATTCTATGCAGTAAATTAATGTACTGTATCGTTGCCGCTTGTTGCTTGTTCAAATAGGTTTGCAACATCAATACTGTCGAAATCGTAGCTTGTGCCACAATAGTCACAGTGAAGAGAAATTTTCCCTTCTGTTTTAATGATGTCATCAACTTCAGCGCGATCAATCGTTACGATTGCACCGCCGCTACGTTCACGTGAACAACCACAGAAGAACTCAACGTCTTGAGGTTCAAACAGTTGAACTTTATCTTGGTTATATAGACGGTAAAGTACGTCTTCAGCAGGTAAACCAAACAGCTCTTCATTTTTAATGGTGTCTGTTAGTTGTTCTAAATGTTCGAAGTCATTTTCAGAACCAGTACCATCAGGCATTACTTGCAGTAACATACCAGCTGCGTGAGGTTTGCCTTCATATTCACCTAGACGTAACCATAGACGAGTTTTTAGTTGCTCAGAACGCTCGAAGTAACCTTCAAAACATTGTGCTAGATTTTCACCTTCAAGAGCAACAACACCTTGGTAACGCTCACCATCTTTTGGTGTGATAGTGATAACTAGGTAGCCGCGACCCATTAGTTGGTGCAACGTTGCATCTTCAGCAATATCACCTTCAAAACGAGCAACACCGCGTACTTTTTGGTTGTTATCGCCGTTAATTACTGCAAGAGAAACTGGACCGTCACCTTGAAGTTGAAGGGTAATAGAACCTTCAAATTTCAATGTTGCAGTTAATAGTGTGGTTGCAACTAATAGCTCACCCAATAGATTTTGAACTGGTTTTGGGTATTCCTTGCTAGAAATGATTTGTTGGTAAGCATCATCTAGTTGAACTAATTCACCACGAACAGATAAATCTTCAAATAGGTAACGATGCAATGTGTTATTTGCCATGAAATACTCCAGCAATTGTATTAAGGGTTGTCGTTACTCATAGTATAGCGGAGACAACCAGTATAAATAAGGTATGAGACAGAAAAGCGTATTTATTGGTGCTTAAACTTCATGATATCGCGTCGTTGTTTTTTATCCGGACGTTTATCTGGTCGTGGGCTACCAAGTGAATTGAGTTTGCGTAATTGCGCATTTTCTTCACGGTGCTTAATACTGTTTTGTGTTTCTTTGTAAAGAGTTTGTGCAATAGGTGCTCCGCGGCGTTGATCGGAAACGATCTCGATGATCACCGTGATCTCTTCATTGTTTCCTTGGCGCAGCTTTATTTCAGCGCCTACTTCCACAATCTTACTTGGTTTTGAGCGCTGTCCATTATATTGAACTTTACCGCCATCAACCATGTTGCGAGCAATTGAGCGTGTTTTATAAAAACGAGCTGCCCAGAGCCATTTATCGAGTCTTACACCCTCTGCAGTGTTTGATTTTGAACTCATGATGTCTACCTAATGTCATATCTCTGCTTCTTAAATGGTGGCTGGAATCTTTTTTTCAATCTTTTGAGGGGAATTAATCAAAAATCGTATCTAATTAGAGTCATTAATGAGAAATAATGCTCTAATACGGTGCTTTATTTATGTAATTTCGTGATATGTCTGCGAGTAATTTAAGAAAATACCGTCAATAACGGCAAAGCTGTGCTGTTCTCTTATAATAAATATAAAATCAGACATTTAATCATTTTATGACGATGGGAAAGGAAACGTAGGATCCAAATGATAACTAATATGAAAATAGAGAAGATTTCTCAATATTGGTCGATATATCAATCAACAATAGCAAAGAGTTTGACGGTAATTCTCGTTGCTTGGTTTGCGTGGATTTGTGGCTCTCTTTTTTGGTCTATGCTAGCCCCACAAACGTCTGTATCTAAGTGGACGCCTAAAACAGTGGCGGTTGCTGTATCTCAAGGAAAACAAGGTAAAGATTCGCTTTCTGAACTGCTTAATAGCCAAGTGTTTGGTCGTTTTAATGCAGAGAACAAAGTTGATCAACCAAAAGCGGTTGAAGTGAAAGATGCACCTAAAACGCGTTTAAATTTAACGTTATCAGGTGTGGTTGCTAGTTCTGAACCATCACTAAGTCTTGCTGTGATAGCTAATCGTGGTAAGCAAAATACGTATGGGATCAATGAAACCATTGATGGTACTCGTGCAAGTGTTAAAGCGATAAGTGCAGATCGCATCATTATCTCTAACAATGGTCGAGATGAAACGCTGATGCTTGAAGGTGTTGAATACACCAAAATTTCTACTGAAAGAAATATAACGGGCAGTTCTGGAACCGTATTAGGAAATAATCGTCAAAATTCGAATCAAGATGAGTTGGATAAAATCCGTAAAGAAATGGCGCAAAATCCACAATCTGTTTTGAAATACATTCGCCTTTCTCAGGTGAACGAAAATGGAAAAATTAAAGGATATCGAGTTAATCCAGGTAAAGACCGTAAGCTATTTGATTCGGTTGGTTTAAAACCGGGTGATATCGCAACCAGTTTAAATGGGGTTGATTTAACCGATCCTGCTGCAATGAGCTCATTGTGGAAAAATATGTCAGAAATGACGGAATTAAACTTAACTGTCCTGCGTAATGGACAATTATATGACATCTTTGTTGGCTTGTAGCTTGAGAAGATGAGAATGAATAAGGGTGTATTGTGAAAAAGTGGATGGGCAAGGGAGCCTTATTACTTGCAAGCAGCATGATGTGGACATCAGCAATTGCAAATGACTTTAGTGCCAGTTTTAAAGGGACAGACATTCAAGAGTTTATCAATATTGTTGGTCGTAACTTAGAAAAGACCATCATTGTTGATCCATCTGTGCGTGGGAAAGTCGACGTTCGTAGTTATGATTTATTAAATGAAGAGCAATATTACCAATTCTTCCTTAGCGTACTTGAAGTATATGGATACGCTGTGGTTGAGATGGACTCTGGTATTTTAAAAGTCATTAAAGACAAAGACGCGAAAACATCGGCGGTTCCTGTTCTTGGTGCAAAAGATCAAGTGAAAGGCGATGCGGTGATTACGAGAGTTATCGCTGTACGTAATGTGTCTGTTCGTGAGCTTTCTCCTTTGCTTCGTCAACTTAATGATAATGCGGGTGCAGGTAACGTGGTTCACTACGACCCTGCCAATATTATTATGATCACAGGTCGTGCGGCGGTAGTTAACCGTTTAGCTGAGATTATCGAACGTGTTGACCGTGCTGGTGATAAAGAAGTCGAAGTGGTGGAGTTAGATAATGCATCAGCAGCAGAAATGGTGCGCATTGTTGATGCTCTAAATAAAACCACAGATGCCAAAAATACCCCTGCATTCTTACAACCTAAATTGGTTGCGGATGAGCGTACTAACTCGATTTTAATTTCGGGTGATCCAAAAGTGCGTAATCGTCTGAAGAAACTAATCAAGCAGCTTGATGTTGAGATGGCGACCAAAGGTAATAATCAGGTCATCTATTTACGTTACGCTAAAGCCGAAGATTTGGTTGATGTATTAAAAGGTGTGTCAGATAACTTATCGGCAAGTGGGGGCTCTAAGCAAAAAAGCAGTTCACAAAATCGCAATGATGTGATGATTTCTGCACACGTTGATACGAACTCACTAGTAATCACTGCACCGCCTGATGTAATGCGAGCAATGAAAGATGTGATTGCTCAGTTGGATATCCGTCGTGCTCAAGTATTGATTGAGGCTTTAATCGTTGAATTAGCAGAAGGTGATGGCGTTAATTTAGGCGTTCAGTGGGGCAATCTAGAAACTGGTGCGATGATCCAATACAGCAATACAGGGGCGTCAATTGGCGCCACCATGGTTGGTTTGGAAGAAGCGAAAGGTTCTACAACGACTGAAAAAATTTATGACTCAGCAGGTAATCAAACTGGTTATAAAGATATTACAGAAGAAGGTAGCTATGATGCACTAGCTGGTGCTCTTGGTGGTGTTCAAGGTGCAGCAGTAAGCATTATGATGGGCGACTGGGCGGCGTTAGTTACAGCAGTATCTACCGACTCTAATTCAAACATTCTTTCATCTCCAAGCATCACTGTGATGGATAATGGCGAAGCGTCATTCATTGTGGGTGAAGAAGTACCGGTATTAACAGGTTCAACATCGGGTTCAAACAATGAAAACCCATTCCAAACCGTTGATCGTAAAGAAGTGGGTATAAAACTAAAAGTGGTACCACAAATTAACGAAGGTGATTCTGTTCGTTTAGATATCGAACAAGAAGTATCTAACGTGTTAGGTGCCAACGGTGCTGTGGATGTGCGTTTTGCAAAACGTCAACTTAATACTTCGGTAATGGTACAAGATGGTCAAATGCTGGTATTAGGTGGTTTGATCGATGAGCGAGCAATGGAAAGCGAATCAAAAGTTCCGTTCCTAGGTGACATCCCTGTGTTGGGGTATCTATTCAAATCAACCAGTACTCAGGTTGAGAAGAAAAACCTAATGGTATTCATTAAGCCAACCATTATTCGTAATGGAATGACAGCGGATGGTATCACTCAGCGTAAATATAACTACATTCGAGCAGAGCAGTTATATAACGCAGAAAAAGGCCTAAAACTGATGGATGATGCGAATATTCCAGTATTACCTAAATTTGGTAAAGAATTAAATCATCCAGCAGAGATCCAAGCATTTTCTGAGCAATTTGATGATAACGAGAAAAAGGAAAAATAATGGCGGATACATTATTTCCTGAATCTAACGCTGTACTTCGTTTGCTTTTTTCATTTGCAAAAAGGCATTCGGTAGTCATTGAATCAAGTGTTCATGGATGGGTGCTGTACTATGTATCGCCCCCTTCATCTATGGTGCTGTGTGAGATCCGCCGTGTTTGCCAATCTAGTTTTTCATTAATTCAGTTAACCAAAGATGAGTTCGATACTAAGTTAACTCAGGTATATCAACGTAACTCATCAGAAGCTCAACAGTTAATGGAAGATATCGGTGCAGACAGTGACGATTTCTTTTCATTAGCTGAAGAGTTACCAAATAATGATGATTTATTAGAATCAGAAGATGATGCGCCGATCATTAAATTAATCAATGCCATGCTAGGTGAAGCGATTAAAGAGGGGGCATCGGATATTCATATTGAAACGTTTGAGAAAGTATTGTCGATTCGTTTCCGTGTCGATGGCGTGTTGCGTGATGTATTAAGCCCAAGCCGTAAGTTAGCGCCATTATTGGTGTCTCGTGTAAAAGTGATGTCGAAATTGGACATCGCTGAAAAACGAGTCCCACAAGATGGTCGTATTTCATTGCGCATTGGTGGTCGCGCTGTTGATGTGCGTGTATCAACCATGCCGTCATCACATGGTGAGCGCGTGGTAATGCGTTTGTTGGATAAGAACGCAACTCGACTGGATTTAAACAGTTTAGGCATGTCGGCTGAAAACCATAAAAACTTTCAGCATATTATCAAGCGTCCACATGGCATTATTTTGGTTACTGGCCCAACCGGTTCTGGTAAATCAACGACCTTGTATGCAGGGTTAGGTGAACTAGACAGCTCTCAATCCAATATTTTAACCGTTGAAGACCCTATCGAATTTGATATTGATGGCATTGGCCAAACACAAGTAAATCCAAAAGTAGACATGACGTTTGCCCGTGGTTTACGTGCCATTCTTCGTCAAGATCCTGATGTGGTGATGATCGGTGAGATCCGTGATTTAGAAACCGCAGAAATTGCCGTTCAAGCTTCATTAACCGGTCACTTGGTAATGTCTACACTGCACACCAATACTGCGGTAGGTGCGATTACTCGTCTTCGAGATATGGGCATTGAACCTTTCCTAATTTCATCTTCACTACTTGGGGTGCTTGCACAACGTCTGGTTAGAACTCTGTGTGGTGAATGTAAAGAAGCGTATCAAGCTGATGAGGAGCAGAAGAAATTGTTCTCTCTTTCAGCAAGTGACGAGTTAACGCTATATAAACCAATTGGTTGTGAGCACTGTAATGGTAAAGGCTATCGTGGTCGTACGGGTATTCATGAACTTTTAGTTGTGAATGAAAAAGTACAAGAGTTGATCCACAAAGAAGTGGGTGAACAAGCGATAGAAAAAGAAGTAAGAAAGTCGACTCGCAGTATTCAACAAGACGGCTTATTAAAAGTACAAAAAGGAATAACCACATTAGAAGAGGTGATGCGAGTCACTCGGGAAGGATAGATGGCGGCGTTTGAATATAAAGCGTTAGAAAAAGGGAAACAGAAAAAAGGCGTCATGGAGGGAGATAACGCCCGCCAAGTTCGCCAGCGATTAAAAGAGCAAGGTCTGATCCCTGTAGAAGTCATTGAAACTAAATCTAAGCAGCAAAAAAGTGCATCGCAAGGATTGAGTTTTAAACGTGGGATCAGTGTTAACGATTTATCATTGATCACTCGTCAATTGGCCACCTTAGTTCAAGCCGGGATGCCACTTGAAGAGAGTTTAAAAGCGGTAGCAGAGCAGGGTGAAAAAGCGCATATCCGTAGCATGATGATGGGGGTGCGTTCGCGGGTTATTGAAGGTTATCCTCTTGCTGAGAGTTTTGCGGATTATCCTCATGTATTTGATGATCTGTTTTGTTCAATGGTAGCTGCGGGTGAAAAATCTGGTCATTTAGATACGGTATTAAATCGCTTAGCGGATTACGCTGAAAACCGCCAGAAGATGCGCAGTAAATTACAGCAAGCGATGATTTATCCTATCATGCTCACTCTGATTGCTATTGCTGTAATTTCATTCTTGTTAGCAACGGTAGTTCCCAAAATTGTTGATCAATTTGTGCAAATGGGACAAGGACTTCCAACGGTTACTGAAGTCTTATTGGCAGCCAGTAACTTTGTTGTTCATTGGGGATTGTTGGTTGTTGTGGTTGTAATTGTTTTTATTGCTGGTGTGAAGTGGTTACTTACAAAACCGCATTTACGCTTAGCATGGGATAAAAAAATCTTACAGCTCCCTGTTATTGGTAAGGTAGTTCGAGGGTTAAATACCTCTCGTTTTGCTCGCACATTATCTATTTGTACATCAAGTGCAATTCCTTTGCTTGATGGTATGAAAGTCGCTGCTGATGTAATGAGTAATACCTACTTTAAGCAACAAGTATTAGAAGCGGCAGATAATGTTCGAGAGGGTGCAAGTTTACGAGTCTCTCTTGAAAAAACAAAACTGTTTCCCCCAATGATGTTACACATGATTGCCAGTGGTGAACAAAGTGGCGAGTTAGAGCAAATGCTAACGCGTTCTGCGGATAATCAAGACCGAGATTTTGAATCCTTAGTTAATATGGCTCTAGGGATTTTTGAACCGTTATTGATTGTCTTTATGGCTGGTATTGTTCTCTTCATTGTTGTTGCGACATTGATGCCAATAATCGAATTAAACAATTTGGTTGGGTAGCATTCACTGCTATCTACCTTTTCTTTTATCTTATATGAATTTTTAACGTTAGGAGTTATTCCATGCAAGTCAATTCAGCTCAACGTAAACAAGGCGGCTTTACACTGTTAGAAGTAATGGTCGTGATTGTAATTCTTGGTGTGTTAGCGAGCTTAGTGGTTCCAAATCTACTTGGTAACAAAGAGAAAGCCGATCAGCAAAAAGCGATCACAGATATTGTTGCACTAGAAAACTCATTGGATATGTACAAGCTAGATAACAGCGTATATCCAACGACAGACCAAGGTTTAGAAGCTCTAGTTTCAAAACCAACAGCAACTCCAGAGCCTCGTAATTACCGTGCAGACGGTTACATTCGTCGTTTACCAAATGACCCATGGGGTAATGAGTACCAATACCTAAGCCCTGGTGATAACGGTACTATCGATATCTTCACATTAGGTGCTGATGGCCAAGAAGGTGGTGAAGGTGCGAATGCGGATATTGGTAACTGGAACATGCAAGACTTTCAATAAGTCTTCATAAATAAGAACAATGATGAAAATAAAACGTGAGGTTGGGTTTACCCTGATCGAAATAATGTTGGTATTGGTGCTGCTATCGCTCAGTGCGATGGCCGTTATCATGAGCCTTCCTGATAATCAGGATGACCAGCTGGAAGAAGAAGCCTCACGTTTTTATCAACTTGTTCAACTCCTTAATGAGGATGCTTTGCTCAATGGGATGGATTACGGCATTTACTTTAATCAAGAGCGACAAGAATATCGCTTTATGCAATTAATGGTAGATGGCTGGCAGCCAATTGAGAAAAGCCGCTTTTTTACAGAAGTGAAAATGGAAGAGTCGCTAGAGTTTGATATGACGCTTGGTGGTTCAGCTTGGGCAGATGATGAGCGACTATTTGAGCCGGGCTCTTTATTTGATGAAGAGATGTTTGCGGATGTCGAAAAAGATAAAAAGCCAACACCTCCTCAAGTCATGGTGCTTTCAAGTGGTGAAGTGACTCCTTTTTCGTTTCGCTTATCTCCGCAAGGTGCTCGTGGAAACCTTGATGATAAGTCATGGCTTATTCGCGTTGAAGAGTCAGGGGTGATTAAGTTATTTGCTCCGGGAGAGGAACGTGATGAGGAATAAGAAATATCAGCGAACCTCTTATAAAGGCATGACATTACTTGAAGTATTAGTTGCGCTTGCTATTTTTGCTACCGCAGCCCTAAGTGTGCTGCGCTCGGTGACTCAGCATATAAATACATTAAGTTATTTAGAAGAAAAAACCTTTGCAAGCATTGTGGTGGATAACCAAATGGCATTAATGATGTTAGATAAACCACCGACAACGAAGAAGAAGGGAGAGACAGAGCTGGCAGGACAAACATGGTATTGGACAATTGCTCCAGTAAAAACAACGTCTGATATTTTAAAGTCTGTGGATGTCTCTGTGTCGACCACAAAAGATCAAGAATCCCCTTTAATAACGGTACGAACCTATGTTGCGCCGTAATTCTTCTCATCCTTTTTCAAAAGGATTCACACTGATTGAAGTGATGGTGGCTATTGCTGTATTTGCGACCTTGAGTTTTGCCGCGTATCAAGTGGTGAATCAAGTGCAACGCAGTAATGAACAATCATTAGAAAAAAGTGAGCGCATTAAACAACTGCAACGCAGTTTGGTTTTTCTTGATAACGATTTTCGACAAATTGTCGCTCGCCCATTTCGAACTGGCGGTGAAAAAGCGTCGGAAGCTTTATTGAAATCGGGAGAGTATTTCCTTGATTCTGAATTCCAAGCCATTTTGTTTGTACGCCTTGGTTGGAAAAATCCACAGCAAGCTTTTCCTCGTGGTGAAATTACTAAAGTTGGCTATCGAGTTATTGAGAATAAATTAGAGCGATTATGGTGGCGATACCCAGATACGCCTGTTGGTCAGGAAGCGGTAATTACTCCGCTTATTGACGGTATCGAAGAGCTAAAATTTGAATTTTATGACGGTAAAAAGTGGCTAAAAAAATGGGAAATGAAAAATCAATTACCCAATGCCATTAAAATGATACTCACGTTTAAAGATTATGGTGACGTTGAGCGTGTTTACCTTACTCCGGGATTTAAGCTGGATAATAACGTGAATCAAAATAGTGATGATTCAAAAGAGGATCGTGGCTAATGAGAAAGGTAGGCGTGATTTCCCATTTTAAAAATAATAAAGGCGTTGCATTGATCGTGGTACTGCTGCTTTTAGCCATTATGACCACCATTGCAGCCCAAATGTCAGAACGATTATTTCTTCAATTTCATCGAGCTCAGAATCAGTTAAATCATCAGCAAGCGTATTGGTACTCTATTGGTGTTGAAGCCTTAGCAAAAACCGGAATAGAAGAAGCCTACAAAGATGGAAATAAAATTAATTTAAGCCAAGCGTGGGCAACCGAGGAAACCACTTATCCACTTGATTATGGTGAAGCTTATGGTGGTGTAAAAGACAAACAAGCTTGCTTTAACTTAAATGCACTAAGCAGTATTGAAGCCAGTAATGATTCATCCAAACGTCCTTTTTTGGTGAGTGTATGGATGAACTTATTAGAATCAGTTGAGGTGGATAATTATCTTGCTGAAGTGATTGCTGACTCCACATGGGAATATCTAGATCCTGATGATGTTGTACGCTCAATGGTAGGCGTTGAAGACAGTACTTATCAATCGTTTAAACCAGCGTATTTAGCGCCAAATGGTTGGATGGGCGATGCCAGTGAGTTACGTGCCGTTAATGGCGTTACGGCTGAAGTCGTTGAAAAAATATCTCCACTAGTTTGTGCGATACCAAGTGGTAATTGGTACTTAAATGTAAATACCTTAGCACCAGAAAATGCCAAGATATTGGTTGCGCTATTTTCTCCAAATTTAAGTGAAAGTGACGCAAGAAGTGTATTAGAAGATCGTCCATTTGATGGGTGGGATTCGGTTGATGATTTTCTTGCTGAAGGACCAATTAGCCGAGTTGAAGAAAAAGTTCGTAAACAAGCAAAAGATTATTTATCCGTAGATAGTCAGTTTTTTGAGTTAGATGCTCAAGTATTAGTAGAAGATTCGCGCGTACGTGTGCGTTCTTTATTGCATAGCAGTGATAAGAAAGTGGTGAACGTTATCCGTCGCCAATATGGAGGAATGAGTGAGCGAACATCTGATAATACGGTTGAATAGTCAACCATCAGATCCCATTCAATGGATAGTCTGGTCTCCAGAAAATAAAGAAGTGATTGCTTCAGGTGAGTTAAGTTCGTCTGAAGAATTACCTTCGTTGTCGTCATACAGTGAACAACGCATGGTGTCTGTGCTTTTACCAAGCAGTGATGTGTTATTGCGTGAGGTTGCAATACCTGAAGGGGCAACTCGTCAGTTTTCATCGATGCTACCGTTTATTATTGAAGATGATTTAGCACAAGATGTTGATGATCTTCATATGGTTATTTTGAAAAAAGACAGCAAGTCCGCTCAAGTAGCTATTGTTGAACATAACAAAATGGCCATGTGGTTAGAGCAACTGAGCGATGCAGGGATCCAAACCAAACGATTCATGCCTGACGTATTGGCTTTACCATTTCATGATGATGGTGCGAGTATGGTTCAATTGGGTCAACAATGGCTTATTCGTCATCATGAATACCAAGGTGCAGTAGCTGAATCTGAGTGGGTATCCATGTTATTGACGGGTATCGTTGAGCGTGCTGAAACCAAATATGAAGATTCAGAAAGCGATGAAGATGCTGAATCATCACCAATGCCTTTTATTCTTCATAGCTATTCTGAATGTGAGATGGAAGTCGCAGGGACTAAGGTCAGCCTTGAATCCCCTGAACTTGTGATGCAATTATTAGCTGAAGGATTGTTGTCTTCAAAAGTAAACGTGCTAAATGGTCCATATCGTCCGCAATCTTCATGGAGAAAGCATTGGCGAGTATGGCAAAAAGTGATTCTGTCTCTTGGTCTTGTGATGGTTGCTTTTGTTGCTCAACACGTTTCTGAAGTACAAAAATTAGAACAACACAGTTTGGCTTTGCATGCAGAAAGCGAGCGTATTTTTCGAGATATTTTCCCTAATAAGCGAAAAATACCAACGGCGAGCTATTTAAAATCTCAAATGAAAAATGAAGAAGCTCGTTTACAAGGTGGTGCTGGCGGACATGATTTGTTAGCTTGGATGGCAGAGATATCACCTTATTTATCAAAGGTTCCTCAAGTTAAATTACAAAGCCTAAAATTTGATGGCAAGCGTAATGAAATTCGACTTCAAGCCAGTGCTTCTGATTTCCCATATTTTGAGAAGTTGACTTCAGAACTAGGAACTAAATTTGAAGTAGAGCAAGGTCAATTGAATAAGAATGACGGCCAAGTCTTTGGTGCCATTATCATTAGGAGACAATAATGAAAGCATTTATGGCATGGTGGCAAAGTATCTCTCCACGTGAACGTATATTGGTTGCTGGCGGTGGTGTGGCACTGTTGATCGCGGTTATTTACTGGGGGGGAATAAAACCATTAAATGACCGTGCAGAACTTGCTCAAAATCGAATTAATAATGAACGTAACTTATTAGCGTGGGTGCAGAAAAAAGCTGATACGATCATTACATTAAGAGGCGGGGCATCTTCTAGCTCACAATCTGCAATTCGTCCAATGAATCAGGTGATACCAAGCAGTACTCGTCAATTTAAAATTGAGTTGATTCGTATGCAACCTCGTGGCGAACAAATGCAAGTGTGGGTAAAACCTTTACCTTTTAATTCTTTGGTTAATTGGTTGGCATTTTTACGCGATTCTCAAGGAATAAATGTACAATTTTTAGATTTAAATAAAACTGATGTGGAAGGCGTGGTTGAAGTGAACCGTCTTCAATTAACTCGAGAGGCATCATGAAGTTTAAGTTATTAATCGCGACCGTATTTTCTACTTTTTTTACTTTTAGTGCGTTATTACATATCCCAATTCAGTGGGTTGTAGAGCAAGCCCCTAAAGTAAGAGGATTAGAGTTAACCGGACTTTCAGGAACACCATGGAAAGGACAAGTTGATTCATTATCCTTTCAACGAATGAACTATGGCCAAGTTCAATGGGTAATTGATCCACTTGCCATTCTTAAAGGTCATGCTGTATTTGATGTGCGTTTTGGTCGTGGTAGTGAATTAGATTTACGTGGAAAAGGCACGGTTGGTTATAGCGTATCTATGGGGGCTTATGCTGAGAATTTAGTACTTTCTTTCCCGATAGCAAATGCAATGAAACATTTGCCGATGGCGGTTCCTATCTCATTACAAGGCCAAGCAGAGATCAGTGTGAAATCTTATCAACAAGGTCAGCCTTGGTGTAAACAAGCAATCGGTGAAGTGGTGTGGTCTAGTGGCAAGGTAGTTTCACCATTAGGTAATATTGACCCTGAAACAGTGATTGCTGATGTCACTTGTAATGACAGCAAAATTAGTGTCGTGAGTAAACAATCATCAAAAGATGTCGCGAGTCAATTTGATGTTACCCTTAATCCAAATCGTTCTTATCAAGTAAGTGGTTGGTTTAAACCTGAAGCGAATTTTCCTTCAAGTTTAAGAAGTCAGTTAAAATGGGTAGGCAAGCCGGATGCAAAAGGGCAATATAGAGTGACATACTCAGGACGTCTATAAAGGAAAAACGATGGCTAAAAAACAGTTGCCAACGATTTTGGATACACGCGTTGAAGCCAAATCCAACCTATTCTGTATTGAATCGGTTGATTTGCGCTTTTCTAATGGTGTAGAACGTACCTATGAACGAATGAAACCAAGCGGTCGTCATGCTGTCATGATGGTGCCTGTAACAGAGCAAGGTGATTTACTTTTGGTTCGTGAATATGCTGTTGGAACCGAAAGTTACGAGCTTGGTTTTCCAAAAGGATTGATTGATCCAGGAGAGACCCCGTTAGAAGCGGCAAATCGAGAACTAAAAGAAGAGATTGGTTTTGGTGCAAAAGTACTCACACCATTGAAAGAAATTGTATTAGCCCCTTCTTATTTCTCAAGCAAAATGACATTAATTCTGGCTCAAGATTTATATCCAGAGCGATTAGAAGGTGATGAGCCTGAACCTTTAGATGTGGTTCGCTGGCCTTTAGCTCAAGCATCTGAGTTATTACATCATCTTGATTTTTCAGAGGCAAGATGCATTACCGCACTATTACTTGCTCAACAATTTTTAGCTAAGGAGTAATATTGATGGATTCTACACTTTCTCACCTTATCCCTGAGGTGATCAATATTGCACGTGCATCGGGTCAACTTATTCTCGATATATACGAGAAAGGAGATTTCGAAGAGTTCATTAAATCAGATGAAACTCCAGTGACCAGTGCCGATCTTGCCGCTCATAAATTAATTATCGAAAAACTTTCTCAATTAACACCAGATATTCCTATCCTTTCTGAAGAAGATGCAGGGATATCTTTAGAGCAACGAGCTCAATGGGAACGTTATTGGCTCGTTGACCCTCTTGATGGTACGCAAGAGTTCATCGCGCGCAGTGGTGATTTTGCTACGATTATTGCTTTAGTTGAAAATAATCGTCCGGTAATGGGGGTTGTGTATGGTCCTGTTTCAGGTGTTACATACTACGCTTATGAAGGGAAAGGGGCGTGGAAAATTCCTGATATGGATGAAAGTGTTCGTATTAGCACGTTAAAGCATGAAGATGAAAAACAGCCAATTGCGATAGCGATCAGTCGACGTCAAGATATCAATAACATAACACGTTGTATGAGCTCTGATTGGAATTACAATTTGGTTCCATTGGGGTCAGCTGCGCTTAAAGCCTGTTTGGTCGCAGAAGGTGCAGTGGATTGTTATTTACGATTAGGTCCAACTGGTGAATGGGATACCGCAGCAACGCAGTGTATTGTTCAAGAGGCGGGAGGTCGCATCTTATCTACAGAGCTTGAACCACTGTCTTATAATGAACGAGAGTCATTAGAAAATCCGAATTTTATTGTTCTCGGTGACGAAAATTTACCGTGGAATAAAATTCTTACATGTAAATAATTAGACCAAATCTTGATAAATTGATTATTAAGATTGCTATAATTTGACTACGATACTCGAAAATTATTTCTTTTCAGAGTACAATCCTTAATCATACTAAATTAGTCAGGTATTACTTGTGTCTTCAATCAATATTACTGAAAGTGCCCAAGAGCATTTTGCAAAACTTCTAGCACAGCAGCCAGAAGGGACAAACATCCGTGTATTCGTGGTTAATCCGGGTACTCAAAACGCAGAGTGTGGCGTATCTTACTGTCCACCAGAAGCAGTAGAAGCGAATGATACTGAGCTGAAGTTTGAAAAATTATCAGCATACGTTGATGAGTTAAGCCTACCATTCCTTGAAGATGCTGACATTGATTATGTTACTGACAAGATGGGTTCTCAGCTTACTCTTAAAGCACCTAATGCGAAAATGCGTAAAGTAGCCGATGATGCACCATTATTTGAACGTGTTGAATACGCAATTCAAACTCAAGTTAACCCACAATTAGCTGGTCACGGTGGCCATGTTAGCCTGATGGAAATTAACGATGAAGGTGTTGCTATCGTTCAGTTCGGTGGTGGTTGTAATGGTTGTTCAATGGTTGATGTGACACTAAAAGAAGGCATCGAAAAAGAACTATTGGTTCAATTCGAAGGCGAATTAACAGCAGTTAAAGATTTAACTGAGCATGATCGTGGTGAGCACTCTTACTACTAATTGTAAGTTTAATCGCAATAAAGAAAAGGTGAGTAGTTACTCACCTTTTTTGTATCTGCTATTTATGAGAAGGGAATTATTTACGCATTCGAGTAAATGTCTCGTTCCCCTAACCAACGTAAAATAATGGCTTTCGCATTTTGTGGGTAGTTATCATGTAGGTGACGAGCAATGCGCTGTACTTCTGGTATTAAGTGTTGGTCTCGAACTAAATCAGCAATTTTAAAGTCAGCCAACCCCGTTTGCTTGGTTCCAAGCAATTCACCTGGCCCTCGAATTTCTAAATCACGTTGGGCAATCACAAAGCCATCATTACTCTCTCGTAAAACACTTAAGCGTTTTTGTGCGGTCTTTGATAATGGCGAGTGATATAAGAGTACACAGTGACTTGCAACAGAACCTCGACCCACACGCCCACGTAATTGGTGCAGTTGTGCTAACCCTAAGCGCTCAGGGTTCTCAATGATCATTAAACTTGAGTTAGGCACATCTACCCCCACTTCGATAACCGTAGTAGCCACTAACAAATGCAGGTTCCCTTCTTTAAATTCCTGCATTATTTGCTGTTTTTCTTTTGGTTTCATTCTGCCGTGCACTAAACCAATGTTTAGTTCGGGTAGTTGTAGGCGTAACGCTTCTGCGGTGTCTGAAGCGGCTTGGGCTTCTAATACTTCGGAATCATCAATAAGAGTACAAACCCAGTAGGCTTGTCTACCATCGTTCATACACGCACTACGAACTTTGTTTACTATCTCATCACGACGTGTATCAGGAACCGCTATCGTTTGAATCGGTGTTCTACCCGGAGGAAGCTCATCAATAACAGAGGTTTCTAAGTCAGCATAAGCCGTCATGGCTAGCGTTCTAGGTATCGGTGTCGCTGTCATGATTAATTGATGTGGATAGGCTCCATTTTTTTGGCCTTTTTCACGCAGTTCTAAGCGTTGATCAACACCAAAACGATGTTGTTCATCAATAATAACCAGAGCAAGATGATGGAACTCTACATTTTGTTGAAACAGTGCGTGAGTACCCACTATCATTTTCGCCTCGCCACTGGCTATGCGTTCTAATTCTTTTTCTTTCGCTTTACCTGTTAGTTTACCTGCAAGCCAACCAACAGTAATTCCCATCGATTCAAACCAATGTGCAAAGTTAGCGGCGTGTTGTTCTGCGAGTAATTCCGTCGGAGCCATTAAAGCGACTTGATAGCCATGTTCAATAGCCTGTACCGCTGCTAATGCTGCAACTAAGGTTTTACCTGAACCTACATCACCTTGTACTAAGCGCATCATTGGGTGAGGTTTTGCTAAATCTTGCTCGATTTCGGTAACCACACGTTGTTGTGCGTTCGTGGGTGTAAAAGGAAGTTGCGCTAAGAGCTGTTGCTTTAAATTAGTCAGTGTTGCTAAGGGTAATGCATCTTCTTGTTGTCCTTTACTGCGAACAGACAACATAGATAAATTTTGAGCCAACAACTCTTCCATAATGAGGCGTTGTTGAGCAGGGTGTTTGCCTTCATCAAATGCATCAAGATTTATCGATGGATCTGGACGATGAATAATATGAAGCGCTTGATTAAGGGTAATTTGGTTATTGTATAAACCTTGTGGTAAAAGCTCAGTAACCGCAGCTTTATCTAATAACTCTAAGGCTTGGTCAGTTAGGCTACGTAATGTATTTTGACGTAATCCGTCCGTTGTTGGGTAGACAGGCGTTAAGCTTGCTTCAATTTCAAGTGGCTGGGATGGCACATGAAATTGATATTCAGGATGAACAATTTCTAAACCACTGCCTCCACGTTTAATTTCGCCATAAGCATGAACGAGTTTGCCTTCGCTAAAGCTGTTTTTCATGCCCGCATTAAAATTAAAAAAGCGTAGGGTAATAGTGCCGTTTCCATCACTGATTTTTACCAGTAACATTTTTCTTTTGCCAAATTGCATATCGCAAGACATGACTTTGCCTTGCACTGCGGCAAACAAACCAGAGTGAACACGTGCCATTGGATATACACGTGTTCGATCTTCATAGCGTAATGGGAGGTGGAAAAGTAAATCTTGAATGGAGACCAATCCTATTTTTTCGAGCTTTTCTGCGACTTTTGCTCCCACACCAGCAAGAGAGGTTAATGGAATGGCAGAAAGCATGGTATTGGTCATAAGTGGTTCCCTAGTATTTCTTTAATCTCGCTTTAAGGCAAAGTGATGAAATTTACGCCCTTGATAAGTCATTATACCTTTATCTCCTGGATTTAGAGCATGAAAATAATGGACGCCGACTTCAAATTCTCGTTTTGGTCCAAATCGTCCTTTTTGTACATAAATCCAAAATTCCTGATCTTCTTCTCCGGGTTGAGTGTCTGGGATTTCAACTATTTGCTTATCTAAAATAGTTACTTCGGCCGTCATCTCAGGGGCATTTTCTCCTAAGATATATTTGCTTTGGAAGCGTTTAAATAAAAATGCCGCAGCAAAAATAAAAATAAGTAACAAAATAATATAAGTAACAGGCATGATTTTCCTTAAACGTGCAAGTAAATACATAAGTTCATCATTATTCTACTCTTTATAGAAAGATAGATAAGGAGTATTTATCGAGTTTGTGCGGGTTTTCTAGTTATTTTATGTATCTTTTCTTTAGAAGTAGAAATCAAGAGACGAACTGAGATCTAGCTCGAACATTATCTTAAAATTATCCCCTATTATTTTACTGTGTACTAAAGATAATAATCTGAAGGATCAGAAAGAGAAACTCGCATTTGCATGGTATAAAGTAGAAAGAGATTTCAGAGTCAAAGATTAGGAGAGTGATATGTCTGATATTGATCTTGTTGTGAAGCAAAGTCGTAAAATTGAATCTTTATTAAAGACACATTATCACGCAGAAGGAAAAGGACTTCATCAGCTTATTAGTAGTTGTGAGGAGCGTCTTCCTCATGAAGTGATTAAGAAATTACGCTTTATTGCAACTATGCGAAACAAAGTTGTGCACGAAGAAGGGTATAAGTTAGAAGATAAATCCGCTTTCAAAGCTACGTGTAAAGAAATGAATGATATTTTGACCCCAAGAGCCAGTCGTTTTTTATGGAAATTGGTGGGGGGGATCGTATTGATTGCTACCTTGATATCTTTAGCTATCTATATGATTCATTGGGAAAATATTAAGCATTTATTTTAAGCGCTATATTTTAGATATAAAAAAACGGACGCATTTGCGTCCGTTTTTTTATATGAACTTATTTGAATGTAGATTAGTACATCATTGGCAGAGTCATTAGTCCAACAACTACTGCGATCATCATAAGTCCTTGTTTTTGCGATGAAGTAATCATTACTATGCTCCTCTAATGTCATCTATCATTGCTTGACAAATAGAATAACACCGTTTTTGGTTATTGATCAAGCACTGATTGCTCTAAAGCTTAAAAAAATAACTTTTCTATGACAATAGTGCCCATTACCTCCTTGGTTAAGGTGTGTTTTTGTCTGTTGTTATTGTGGTTTTTTGTGTTTAATTCATGTTAACTTGATTTAAGTTGTTGATTTTGTTTGTTTTAATTGGGTTTTTTATGGTTTGTTTATTAATCACCTATTTTAGTTGTGATTTTAGAGTTTAGGTGCGATATCTTGCTCTACTTTCAATTTTGCCTTTTTTATTGCTTCAATATGATCGGCTTTTAAGTGACTTTTATATCATTAGATTCTAAAGAGCATATTTTTCTAATAAAAAATCATATTACACTGGTTATAAGTTACTTTTATATATATGAAAAATTAATATATACATCGTTTAACTTGTTGTATTTATTGTGTTTTATCTTTTGTTTTTATGTTTTTTATCTTGTCGATAAAATAGTCTTTTTTAATATGGGCTATTCTTTTAGTTGTTTTGGCTTACTATTGCTTTCTATGAGCTATTTATCGATAAAAATAGAAAGCATAAAGCTAACCGTTGTTATCTGGTATGCTAAGACGGTCTTTAATAAATGATGAGAAAGTGAAATGAAACAAGATATCCATGGTCATGTTGTTTTAAATATTCTTATTGATTCTAAAGAGCCGTTACCACGCGCTCAATTGGAAGAGAAAATAGAGAGTGAATTTGGTTCTGAGGTTTGTTTTCATACTTGTAGCCAACAAGATTTAACGTTGGCTGAGTTGCTTGATTTTTTACTATCTAAAAAGAAGATTGTCGCAACGGAAGAAGGGCTTACAGCAAACCCTGAGCGCATGTGTCACCATTAATTATATTGGTGTAAATAAAAAGGTCGCATATAGCGACCTTTTTATTTGAAAGTGATGGTTTAGATTAAATATGGCTGAAGTAGCTCATGATGCCGTCTAAGAACATTTGTACCGATATCATAAGTAATAGCATACCCATTAAGCGTTCTATTGCTGCTAACCCTTTCTCACCAACCACGCGTTGGAATATTTCAGAAAACATTAAAATAACAGTTGTTGCTGACCATGCACCTAATAAAGCAAGGCTCCAATCAAGCATACGATCTGGCTCTTGGTGAGCTAAAAGTAATAATGTAGCAAGAATTGAAGGACCAGCAATCATAGGGATTGCAAGTGGTACAATTAAAGGTTCATCGCCAGCACCTAAACTTGCTCCTAATCCTCCCTCTGGTGGGAAAATCATTTTTAAGCCAATTAAGAATAAGATAATGGCACCAGAAATAGATACCGCTTCTTTTTTAAGGCTTAAGAAATTCAGGATTTGCTCCCCCATAAACAGAAATGCCATCATAATTGCCAAGGCAATAAGTAGCTCTCTGATTAAAATTATACGTCTACGCTTTTTTTCTACGTGTTTAAGAATGGCTGTAAATACAGGTAAGTTACCCATAGGGTCCATTATTAGAAAAAGCATGACAGCGGCAGAAAGCGTATCCATAAATGTGTACCAAGATTAAAGTTCAGAAGAATATCGGCAATGGTAGCATAGATACCCATTAAAAATGAGTTGAAGAGGTGGAGTCGTAGTATAAAAAAAGGAGCTGAGCGCTCCTTTTAAAATAATCTATTTATAGTGGGTGTTTTACATCATGTGTTTTTTTCTGATGTCTAATAAAGCAAATACACCAAAGATGAGTATTGACCACTTTTCCCAACGGCTCATTGATATTTTATCGCCAAAAGCGCCAATAAAGATAAGCATCTGCAAACCATGCATCATAAATAAAAATGCAGTCATGATGTAAAGAGCAATGGCTGCTTTACCTGGAAATGGCATAAAGAAATTTAAAATTAAAATAAACCACACAAAGGCAATGGCCGCTTTAGCAAGAATGATCAATCCTTTCATCTATTCCTCTCTTTCATATAATTTGAAGGTAACTTGTCCTGCGGTTTTGTCTTTGCTTAGATGCCAATGGGCAGGAACAGGCAATGAGCTTAACTCTTTTTCTGCTTCAATGTATATCATAGCGTTTGCCGCTAACCATCCATTATTTTCTAATTTTGTTAAGGTTTCTTCTAATAAATCTTTTCTAAATGGAGGATCAATAAAGACAACATCAAATGGAGTTGCAGCTTGATTTAAAAACGTCAATGCATCGGTATGATGAATTTCGATATTATCTGCTTTTAAACTCTCTGCATTTTGTTTAAGTTGTGCATGAGCTTGTTTATTTAACTCAAGCATTACGACGTGTTCAGCACCACGAGAAGCGGCTTCAAAACCTAAACCGCCGCTACCAGAAAAAAGATCCAAACAACGAGCTCGAGGAATATCAGGTGCTAACCAGTTAAAAACAGTCTCTTTTACACGGTCCGTGGTTGGTCGTAACCCTTCTGCATCATGTACTGGAAGTTTGCGTCCGCGCCAGCGTCCACTGATAATACGAATGCTTCCTGAGCGACCATTTGTGCCAGAAGTGCGAGGTGAGTGTTGTTTACGTTTAACCATAGATTTTTTGACCGCTCAGAAAGTGATAGTATACGAGAAAATTGTACCAATTTAATTCTAGGATTTCCCAATGACAGGCAAAAAGAAACGCGGATTATTGTCTTGGTTAGGTTTTGGTGATGAAGAAAAAGCCGAACAACCAGCAGTAGAACAACAATCAGTAGAAGAAAATGCAGAAACGCTTTCTCAGGCTCCATCTAAAGATGATAGTGCCGTAGAGAGTGTAGTGGAAGATGCAGAGCTTGAACAGCCTAAAGAAAGTGAGAAAGTAACGGTACAAGCTGAAGAAACGACAGAAGCGGAAGAAGTTGTTACTGAGAAAGAACCTGAAGCGGAATTAGAGGCTGAGCCTGTAATTAAAGTCGAAGAAGTTCAAGAAAAACCAACCGAAAGCTTCTTTGCTCGCTTAAAGCGTAGTTTGCAACGCACAAAAGAGAATATTGGTGCAGGATTCTTTGGTTTATTTAGCGGTAAAAAAATTGATGATGAACTGTTTGAAGAGCTTGAAGAGCAGTTATTAATTGCCGATGTGGGAATGGACACGACAGTTAGAATTATTGATAGTCTAACTGAAAAAGCGAGTAAGCAAGATCTTAAAGATGGTGAAGCATTATATGGTTTACTAAAAGAAGAAATGGCTGAAATCTTAGCTAAAGTTGAACAACCTCTGGAAATTGATGAAAAAAATATGCCACACGTGATTTTAATGGTTGGCGTAAATGGTGTTGGTAAAACAACAACGATCGGTAAGTTAGCAAAACAATTCCAAAATGAAGGTAAGTCGGTCATGTTGGCGGCGGGCGATACGTTCCGTGCAGCGGCTGTTGAGCAACTTCAGGTTTGGGGTCAGCGTAATGATGTTCCTGTTATTGCTCAACATACTGGAGCTGATAGTGCGTCTGTTATTTATGATGCGATTGAAGCTGCACGAGCACGTAAAGTTGATGTTGTTATTGCTGATACTGCAGGTCGTCTCCAAAATAAGAGTAACTTAATGGAGGAATTGCGTAAAATTGTTCGTGTAATGAAGAAAATTGACCCATCAGCACCGCATGAGATCATGTTAACTTTAGATGCGGGTACGGGCCAAAATGCCATTAGCCAAGCTAAATTGTTCAGTGATGTTGCTCCAGTAACTGGAATTACATTAACGAAATTGGACGGTACAGCAAAAGGTGGTGTTATTTTCTCTATTGCGGATCAATTCCAAATTCCAATCCGTTTTATCGGTGTTGGTGAAGGCATTGATGATTTACGTCCATTTGTGGCGCAAGATTTTATTGAAGCATTATTTAGTCGTGAGGAATAGCGCGTGATTCGATTTCAGCAAGTGTCGAAAGCCTATCGAGGTGGTCGTCCAGCATTACAAAAAGTAAATTTTCATTTAAATAGAGGTGAAATGGCTTTTTTGAGTGGTCATTCAGGGGCTGGTAAAAGTACGTTGTTGAAACTGATCTGTGCAATTGAACGTCCAAGTGATGGCAAGATCTTATTTAATGGTCATGATATTACAAAAATTTCGAATCAAGATATTCCATTTTTACGTCGTAATATCGGTATCGTTTTTCAAGATCATAAATTACTGATGAATCGTACTGTTTTCGATAATGTTGCATTACCAATGCGTGTTGAATCAGTACGAGAAAATGATATTAAGCGCCGAGTCTCGGCAGCATTAGATAAAACTGGGTTATTAGATAAAGCAAAAAGTTACCCTATGCAATTGTCTGGTGGTGAACAACAACGTGTGGGTATTGCTCGTGCGGTTGTAAATAAACCTATGTTGTTATTGGCTGATGAACCGACAGGTAACTTAGATCCACAGTTATCTCGTCAGGTGTTTAATCTTTTTGCTGAATTTAATCGTGTGGGAGTAAGCGTATTAATGGCTTCTCATGATTTATCATTAATTGGTGGTAATAAGTACCGTCGTTTTGATTTACACCAAGGGTGTTTACGCGAGGTTGCTGATCATGGCTAAGCGTAAACCTAAAAATACTCAAGGTGCATCAAATGACGGTTTCTGGGCTACTCATAAAAAACAAGCCAAGCTTTCTTTTCAAGAACTATTACGTCGTCCTTTAGGTAATATGCTGACATTAGCGGTGATTGCTATGTCATTAACCTTACCTTCAAGTATGTACTTAATTGGTAAAAACTTAACGATTGTCGCTTCAAAATGGCAAGCGCCTTCGCAAGTCAGTTTGTACTTACAACAAGATGTTGCAGAAACGAAAGTTCAAACCTTAAAGAGCGAGCTAGAACGCTGGAAAGAGATTGAAGCTGTTCAATACATCTCTCCACAAGAGGGGTTAAAAGAGCTGAGTGAGCATTCAGGTTTTGAGCAAGCACTAACACTATTAGATAGCAATCCGCTACCTGCCGTGTTAATTGTTTCACCAAAAACAGAGTGGCAAGGTACAGAACAAGTAAACCAGCTCGTTAATCGTTTGAAGCAGCAATCTTATGTAAACGAAGTTCGTTTGGATGATGATTGGTTAGCTCGATTGGATGCCATTAAACACGTAGCTGTCGTAGTCGCAACGACATTGGCTATTCTAATGTTTGTTGCTGTCTTTTTGATTGTAGGTAATACATTACGTTTTAATGTATTAGAGCAAAAAGATGAAATCCAAGTAATGAAATTAGTTGGTGCAACCAATACTTTTATCTTACGCCCTTATTTATACACGGGTATGTGGTTTGGTCTATTAGGTGGTTTTGTTGCTTGGCTATTAACTGCAATTATTACGGTTACTCTAAATGGAGCGGTAGATAATGTGGCTGTACTTTACGATAGTATCTTTCGTTTAGTTGGTTTAACGTGGGATGAGAGTTTGCTATTGCTTATGTTATCGTCATTTTTAGGTCTACTAGCGGCTCGAATTTCAGTGTTGCGTCATTTAAAAGAAATTGAACCGGTATAAAAGAAAACGATCTTTGTTTTAAATAAGATCTTAAGCCGCTAATTGATTGAATTAGCGGCTTTTTTGTTTTTGTTTTGTTAAAAACTGAACTTACTTAACAGAAATTAGTCAATAAAGTGTGGATAATTTTCCGCCTTTCACTTGCAGTCTGTTTACTTTAAGTACATTATTGCAAGGTTAAGTTAAGTAATACCAAGATATAAATGGGGATTTGAATGTCGAAAGAAATGTATTCAATGGCTGTCGTTTCACAAGATAGTATCGATAGCTATCTACGATCTGTTAATAGTTACCCAATGTTAACTGTGGCAGAGGAACGTGAGCTAGCGGAGCGTTTACACTACAAAGAAGAAATAGAGGCAGCGAAAGAGCTGATCTTATCTCATCTTCGTTTCGTCGTACATGTTGCCCGTGGTTATTCAGGTTACGGTCTACCTTTGGCGGATCTTATTCAAGAAGGTAACGTAGGCTTAATGAAAGCAGTAAAACGTTTTAACCCTGAAGTGGGTGTGCGTTTGGTGTCTTTTGCTGTGCACTGGATTAAAGCTGAAATTCATGAATACGTATTAAGAAACTGGCGTATTGTGAAGGTAGCAACGACCAAAGCACAACGTAAATTGTTTTTTAATTTAAGAAAGAATAAAAAACGTTTAGGTTGGTTTAACAACGGTGAAGTTGAAGCGGTTGCAAAAGATCTTGGTGTTGCACCGTCTGAAGTTAGAGAGATGGAAGCACGACTTGCTGCTCAAGACTCAACGTTTGAAGCTCCTGCAGAAGATGACGACCGTGATATGGCGTTTACTGCACCAGTTTACTATCTAGAAGATAAGCAATCAGATGTTGCTTACTCTTTAGAAGAAGATAACTGGGAAGATTATACAAATAATCGTTTAGCAAATGCGATTGCGACGTTAGATGAGCGTAGTCAGCATATTGTTCAATCTCGTTGGTTAGCTGATGAGAAAGCGACACTGCAAGAGTTAGCGGATACTTATCAAGTATCGGCGGAGCGTATTCGTCAACTTGAGAAGAATGCGATGAAAAAATTGAAGGATGCCGTTGGCGACGTTCTTTAATTACAATAAGAATTTTAAAGAAGGCTGAACTTGAAAGAGTTCAGCCTTTTTTTATACCTATAGAAACGTCAGTAATTGAGTGGAATATCTAATCTAACCGTATTGGTATGATCAAGAGTTTGATTAATTCGATGGATTATAATAAAAATATCTTGTGTATAAGTAGGGAGTTATCTGTTTAGATCTTGATTGAATTTAGTAAAACCTAGATAACACGATAGCTTAGCAACAGAATTTATATCCACACTTTAAAAAGGATCTTCACTACATGTAGTGGATCACTTTTTCATAAACTACTTTATCAACGTAATTCACAGCTTTCTCCACAGGTGAGTAAAAATTAAACAACTAAAAATAGCCTAAAAAAATGTGTGGATAATAACTATGTGGATAACTTTGTTTAACCCTTACGTACTCTGTGTTTTTCTTGTGGTTAATCGAGAGTACAATAAATAAAAAATAGAGAGAAAGGCTCATAATGGATCAGTTTCAACATATATCAGTAGTAGACGCTCAGGAAAAGTTAAAGCAGCAAGATCTTAATGCTGTATTGGTAGATATTAGGGATCCACAATCCTTCATTAGAGGGCATGTAGAAAATGCATTTCATTTAACGAACGACACGATCGTTGAATTAATGAATGAGGTTGATTTTGAACAGCCGGTGTTGGTTATGTGCTATCACGGACATAGTAGCCAAGGTGCAGCTCAGTATTTAGTGAATCAAGGTTATGAAGAAGTTTATAGTGTTGATGGTGGATTTGAAGGTTGGCATAAAGCAGGGTTACCTGTGGAGAAATAAAAGCATATGCAAAGATTAATCGCATTATCAAACCCCAGAGCAGGACAGGCATTTATTGATTATATGGCATCAAGACATATCGATATCAGAATGATGCCTGAAGGAGATGGGCAGTTTGCTTTGTGGGTTGTTTCTGATGATGCTTATTTACTGGAAGTTGAATCAGAATTACAGGCATTTTTACGTAATCCTAATGATGTTAAATACCAATCAGCATCATGGGATATGGCGGATACACGAACGGCAAAATTTGCATATGGTTCGCCTAATCTCATCAAAATGATCAAAGCGAAAGCCGGGATCTTTACGTTGTCGATTATGCTTGTGTGTATTGTGATTTTTGCTTTGCAGCAATTAGGTTGGAATAACTCTATTTTCCAAGCATTACACTTTCCTGCCTATCAAGGACAAAGTGTTGAAGTATGGCGCTGGTTCTCACATGCATTGCTGCACTTTTCTGCGACACACATAATTTTTAACTTGTTGTGGTGGTGGCAGTTAGGTGGGGATATTGAATTACGATTAGGTCGCACTAAGTTAGTACAACTGTTTTTATTTTCTGCACTGTTTTCTGGTTTAGGTCAGTTCTGGGTAGAAGGTGCTAATTTTGGTGGGCTATCTGGTGTGGTGTATGCGCTACTTGGTTATTCTTGGTTTATTGGCTGGCTAGCGCCAGAGAGAGGCGTTTCAGTTTCTAAACCGATAGTTGGTTTTATGCTTGTTTGGCTAGTTCTTGGTTATGTCCAACCTTTTATGGCTATTGCAAATACTGCACATTTAGCCGGTTTAATTACGGGATGTGTGATTGCAGGTATTGATAGTCGCTTTAAAAGATCTTCATTGAGTTAAAAAAAATGAGCGAGGTAATGATTACCTCGCTCATTTTATATCGACACAGATAAATGAAAATATCTGGTACCAAAATGGTTATTGGTAGATGTATTTGGTAAACAGTAAATCAACGGCTAACGTTTTTCCTGTCTCTGCAAGCAACAGTTCATTAATTGCAGTTAAACACTCTTTTCTAATTTCTTCACGACCCGCAAGGGATTTAATTCTTTGTTCTGGTTGTTGTCCTAATACTTCAACTAATGCGTTTCGGATCTGTGGGTTGTGACGCTCTAATTGCGGTAAATCTCGGTTATCTGCAACAAGAATATCTACTCGAATTTGGATGTAACCTAGCTTTTTTCCTGTTGTTACAAAATTCGTTGTTAAATCTGGTGCCAGTGTAAAGTAGCCCATTTGAGGAGCGACTTCTTCTTCTGCGTGGATCGCAGGGGAGAATATTTGGCTAATAATCAGCAGTAACCCTGCAAATAATGATTTCTTTGTCATTTTCTAATCCATTCATCAGTCAATTTATTTTATTACTTGATACAATAGTCGGCAGTTGTGAGAAAAAATTAACTACAATCTTTCAATATAAGCAATATATGTGAAAGATGTTATAGAGAATATGTCAGATATCAATTCTTGGTGTGCTTCTGTACTAAAAAGAGTGCAGTGGCAAGAGGCCGATACATTTGAGTGTTGTAACGATCTGCAGCGTTATTGGTTGCTAGGATTAGATTCACTATCACGTCGTTTAGAGCAACATTGCCATGTGTTATCGGTATCGGTATTGGATAATACCCATGTGAACCCAAATAAATTAACCGTAGAAGAGAAAGATCTTCTTAGCGGAGAAGTGTGTTTGCGTCGAAAAGTTATCTTAAAAGGCGATCAGCAGTCATGGGTTTATGGTAGAACATTAATTCCGTTATCATCATTGCAAGATCAACCGCATGATTTAACTCGTCAAGGTCATACACCTCTAGGTATTACTGTATTTAGTGCTCAAAGTGCACATAGAGATAAATTACAAGTAGGAAAAATAATGACAGAAAGAGGAGAGTTGTTTGCTCGTCGTTCTCGATTATGGATGAATAATAAACCCATGCTAGTTGCAGAGTTATTTTTACCAGAAGCACCCATTTATTCAAAGGAAGTGGAATCATGAATATGTCAAAAGCAGAGGCGTTTTGGCAATTGACCCGAATGAATCGTCCAATTGGTTCTCTATTACTTTTATGGCCAACATTATGGGCTTTATTTTTAGCAGCCGATGGATTACCTGATTGGCATGTACTTATTGTATTTGTATTAGGTGTAATTTTTATGCGTTCTGCGGGGTGCGTGATTAATGATTTTGCGGACCGTAAAGTGGATGGTCATGTAAAACGAACGGCTAATCGTCCATTGCCTTCTGGAGTTATCTCTTCAAAAGAAGCGTTGTCTCTTTTTGCTGTTTTGGTTGTGTGTTCTTTTCTTCTTGTTTTAACCATGAACACCTTAACGATTATGCTATCTGGTATCGGTATTGTTCTTGCCATTGCTTACCCTTTTATGAAACGAGTGACGTATCTCCCTCAGTTTGTACTTGGACTAGCATTTAGCTGGGCAATTCCAATGGCATACGCAGCAGAATCAAATCAGGTACCACCTGAAGCGTGGTTACTGTTTGTGATTAATGCATTGTGGACGATCGCCTACGATACACAGTATGCAATGGTGGACAGAGATGATGATGTAAAGATTGGTATTAAATCAACAGCCATTTTGTTTGGACGCTATGATAAAACGATTATCGGTTTATTGCAGTTATCGGTATTGGCATTATTGATCGTATTAGGCTCTCAATTAGCGCTTTCTGGTATTTATTATTGGGGAATATTAGCGGCTGCTGGATTTTTTGTGTATCAGCAATGGTTAATAAAAGGACGTGAAAGGGAAGCTTGCTTTAAAGCGTTTTTAAATAATAACTATGTCGGTGGACTGATTTTTATTGCTATCAGTGCAAGTGTGTTATACCAATCGTAGTCAATAACTGATCGCTCTAGCTTGTTAAAATGTTCGATAATTACGTTAGAACTTTTGATTGTAGAATAACTACTTATCGAAAAATTCTGCCTTGTTCTCAAGCATTTTTTCTTCGCTATTTCTGCTCACTTACTTACTGTGATTGATATTAATTTAAAGTGTTGTTTTAAAAGAAAAGCCAGTATGACTAATATCATACTGGCTTTTTTGTATTTAAAGAAAGGGACGTTAAATTAGTCTTCTTTTGTCATTACTGCATGAATCGTTAGCTTAATTTCAGGAGTAAGAAGGTGTGCGATATCTTGCGATAACGGTTCAACTTTACTTAACACTGCTGCGCCATCTTCATCAAGGTATCCTTCTGTTTTTAGAGTATTAAACAGAATGCAGAATACACCTTTATCAAAGAACTCAGGTGCGTTGATACCATGTAGACGACTTAAACGTTGAGCCATGATTTGGCTTTGCTCTTCTAATTCATCTTTGCCCAAATCTGGTGATGCTTGAAGATGCGTTAGTGCGATAGCATAGCGCTGTAGAGTTTCTGAAATGGTATGAGCAAGTAAATGCAATTTGCGAATATTTGCATTACACAGTTGCAGTGTATCACCATCACGTAAAATCAGATTTTGTTGAACTAATTCATCAATATGATTATTTACTATAGAGGTCAATTCTTCCTCTTTGTAATGTAAGAACAATTCCGCTTTTAGGAAAGGATAAATTAATTTTATCTGGTCCTGAATTTGTTCTACGGTAATCGTGTCATGGTGAACGACGAGTTTTGCAATCAATGATGGTAGTGCAAATAGATGGATAATGTTATTTCGATAGTAAGTCATCAGTAGAGACTGGTTACGATCTAATGAAACAATCTCACCTAGCGTATCTTTCTCAATAACAAACTTATCCAGCTTAATGGCATGTTCTAGTAAAGCGTCAGCATCTTCACTTGGAACAGTTGCCGTTGCTGAGTATGGAACATTACGTAGAATTTGCAGGTAACAATCTAATTGTTCAGTTAAGTCTTCCTTACTTAGTGCTCGTTGGTTTGCAGCAAGTAAAGCGGTTGCACATAATGTTAATGCGTTAGCTGCCGCTGCATCATTAATATGTGTCATCATCTTATTAGCGATGCCGTTTACGACTGGTGTCATCCATTCTGGTTTCTGTGGTTCAATCGGGTTGATCGATTCAGACCAATTTGGAGCATGCTCATTTAAGTAATGGTTTAATGAGATAGGCTCACCAAAGTTAACGTAACCTTGTCCGAAATTACGTAGTTTGCGTAGTGTACGTAATACCTGACCTGCATTTTCTTTTTCTTTACGTTTACCACGCAGCTCTTTTGCGTAAGTGGTTACTTCCATTACGTGTTCATAACCAATATAAACAGGTACTAAGGTAACTGGGCGGTTTAAGCCACGTAGCATTGCTTGTACCGTCATTGCTAACATACCTGTTTTCGCTTGTAATAAACGACCGGTACGTGAACGTCCACCTTCACTGAAGTATTCAACTGAGTATCCTTTTGCAAAAAGCTCAGCTAAATATTCACGGAAGATGGTTGAGTACAGGCGATTACCTTTAAAGCTACGACGAATAAAGAAAGCACCACCGCGACGGAAAATAGGACCCGCAGGGAAGAAGTTTAAGTTAATGCCTGCAGCAATATGTGGTGGAACTAAACCTTCATGGTATAAAACATAAGAAAGGAGTAGGTAATCCATGTGACTACGATGACAAGGAACATAAACAATCTCATGGCCTTCTTGTGCTAATTTACGCACAGTAGAAGCGTTATTGATGTTTAATCCCTGATATAAACGGTTCCATAACCATTTTAAAATACGGTTGCCATTTTTAATTAGAGAATAAGAGAAGTTGGTAGCGATTTCTTCCATGATACCCATGGCTTCTTTACGCACTTTCTCTACATCGACATTTCGACTTTTTGCTTCTTCTAAAATGACTTTCTCAATCGCTTGTGATTTTAATAAGCGATTAAATAACGCTTGGCGATTAGGTAGGTTAGGACCTGATGCCGCTAATTTTTGGCGAGAAAAGTGTATTTTTGCAACACGCGCTAATTTATGTGCAATGGCTTCATCAGAGCCGTGGTTATCAGCCATGTAACGTAAAGATACCACTGGGCTAATACGAACGGTTGAGTCTCGTCCTGCTTTTATTAACGTGACAAATTTTTGAGGTCCGTTAAGTGGCATTAAGTGAGGTTTACTTGTACCTTCTTTACCTGGCTTTCTTCCCCACAAAATAGAGGTAGGGATCAGTTGGAAATCAGCGTCTGGATTATCAGCATGGTGCTTTAATACAATCTTAAATAGGTCTAACGACTCTTGTGGAAGATCGTCATCAGTATCGAACATTTTTGGTCCGATAGAAGTAAATACATAGCGTGGATATTTTACGCCTTCAATCTCGATAGGAGATAGAGGGTCAGGCAAACCAAGTTCTAGGGCACTTTTTTGTAGTGTAAGTAAATCCACATGTGAACGAAATGGTAGTGCGTAAATAATTGGGCGCTCAAGATCAATGTTTAAATCTTCAATAGGATTCGATGGAATCGAGCTACTCTTCACCATTACCGATAGTGGTAACTTTAGTAAAGAATGATAAATAGTGTGTCCTGTAGACATAATGACAATAACGCCTTAGTTATGTACCGAGCAGTCGGCCGTATAATAGATGCTTACAATTTCAGGCAAGAATAGCAGAACTGGTCAAACCTTTTAATAGGGATGAACAGAATATCCGCAATTGTATGAGTCATATGACAGAAAAGTAAGCGATTTTGTCTTATTTTTAATCAATAGGTCTTTCAAAGCATAGCACAGCTGTATATACTCACAGTGAACTGTATAAACAGACAGGTGATTTATGAAGCCGCTAACGGCAAGACAGCAAGAAGTCTTTGATCTTATCAAAGCAAAAATTGATGATACTGGCATGCCACCAACACGTGCAGAAATTGCTCGTGAGTTGGGATTTCGTTCAGCGAATGCGGCGGAAGAGCACTTAAAGGCATTAGCTCGTAAGCAGGTGATAGAAATTATTCCTGGTGCATCTCGTGGAATACGTATTTTACTGCAAGATGCAGATCATCATGATGAAGAACTGGGTGTTCCACTCATTGGTCAAGTTGCAGCAGGAGAGCCTATTCTTGCTCAAGAGCATGTTGAGAGCCACTATAAAGTTGATCCTGGAATGTTTAAGCCACAAGCTGATTTCTTATTACGCGTGAACGGCGAAAGCATGAAAGACATTGGAATTATGGATGGTGATTTACTTGCGGTTCATAAAACTCAAGACGTTCGCGATGGCCAAGTCGTTGTTGCGCGTGTTGATGATGATGTAACGGTAAAACGCTTAGAGCGTAAAGGCTCTATGGTATTTCTTCATGCCGAAAATGAAGAGTTTTCACCAATTGAAGTGGATTTAACCTCTCAAAGTTTAAGTATTGAAGGTCTTGCTGTTGGCGTGATCAGAAGTACAACTTGGATGTAATTACAATCTAATCATCTAGATTGACATTATATAATCATCATTATCGCTTGTTTAGCTGAAATAAACCTTTACAAGTGGTAATGATAGTTATTATCATTTAGGCCTATTCACTAAGGATGATGATAATGACGAACCTCGGCCATAAAATTCCTTCACGTTTATTACAACCTCTTTGGTTAAGAAGCCGTGAAAGTATGATCGACAATGGGCTCATTTATGACCCTATTGCTGCAGCGGCTTGTCAGCGCTGTCACCTTTCTGCTGAATGTCTCTCTGGAAATATAGATCAAAAACAGCTTCTTCATGCGACACTGACGGTTCAGTGTGATCAGCAAGTTTCTAAATTTCTAAAATCAAATCCATCTGGCTGGGTTGTCAATGTTGGCGCAGGCTTAGATACGCGTTTTTATCGTTTAGATAATGGACGTTGTCATTGGCTTGAACTTGATATTAATGAAAATTTGCTTTGGCGCCAAAAACTCTTCCATACCAATGAACGATATTATTTACGTTGTGGCTCTGTTGGTGACGAGCATTGGATTGATGAGCTTCCTGTCCCTAGTAATGTGCCTGTCATGATTGTGTGTGAGCAAGCTTTGTTAGATTGCACTAAAACTCAACTATCTAAATTTATCCAACTGCTTGGCCGTCGTTTTAATCATGCAGAAGCGTTATTCGTTGTTGCAGGGGATCGCTGCAATACCATGATAGGAAAAAAGCTTGGTAGTGCTGAATACCAACATGGTTTACATCAACCTAAACATGATTTTACTGGATGGTTACCATGGATTGAAAATCTATCCGTTACTTCACCGATAGAGCATAACTGTACTCGTTGGAAGTCATGGCAGCGTTGGTTGGTTAAGTTCCCATTATTTAAGCACCGGGTTACTCCTTTGCTGATCCATATGAATTGGTAATGATACTTGTCTTATTTGAATGGGTGTTTCTATTTAATGACAAGAGTATGAATTGAAGGGTACAGGGTTTAGGATCATAAGAAAGTAGGCAATAATGTGACTACTTTTTTCTATTGGTACTCCCTATGTGGAATTCATTAAAAAACCTTTCATTACATCGGCAAGTGCTAGCATTAGCCATTCCGATGGTGCTATCAAATATTACCATTCCTCTATTGGGGTTGATTGATGCTGCTGTTATTGGGCATTTAGAGCATGCTTGGTATTTAGGTGGTGTAGCGGTGGGCGGCACAATGATCAGTGTGACGTTTTGGTTATTGGGTTTTCTTCGCATGGCAACAACAGGATTAACCGCTCAAGCTTACGGTGCAGAAAATAAAAATGCGCTGAGCCAGACGTTTTCTCAAGGTATTTTTCTTGCTCTGTGCTTCTCTTTTATTTTACTGCTTTTTCATCAGCCACTTTCTCAGATCATTTTTTCATTCAGTGACGCTTCTGTTGAAGTGAAGCACTATGCCGAGCAATATTTTTCTATTCGTATATGGAGTGCGCCAGCAGCATTAAGTAATTTAGTTATTATGGGCTGGTTACTGGGTACGCAAAATGCTCGTTATCCTATGTGGCTGGTTATCATAACCAATAGCATTAATATTATTCTCGATCTTTTATTTGTGGTTGGTTTTCATTGGAAAGTTGAAGGTGCGGCACTTGCTTCCGTCATTGCCGATTATTCCTCATTAGTAATCGGTTTGTGGTTTGTCTTAAAACAGAGTAATAAGCTCGTATTACCTAGCTTTATTATGTCTCTATCTGATTTATTATCGGGTTTTAAGCGTCTCTTGAATTTAAATCGAGATATATTCTTACGTTCTCTGTGTTTACAAGCTTGCTTTACTTTTATGACGTTTCAAGGAGCATCATTAGGTGTAGATATTGTTGCTGCAAATGCAGTATTAATGAGCTTCTTAATGATGATTTCTTATGGTATGGATGGGTTTGCTTATGCAATGGAGGCAATGGTAGGAAAGGCAATTGGAGCAAAAAGTAGAACTCAGCTAGCGGATTCTCTTATTGGTACGACTTTTTGGAGTTTAGTGATAAGTAGCTTACTCAGTTTGGTATTTGGTGTATTTGGTTATCAGTTAATCGCAGTGATATCTTCAATTGAAGATGTGCAAAAAACGGCGTTGATTTATTTACCTTGGTTAATTGCTATGCCATTGGTATCAATGTGGTGTTTCTTGTTGGATGGTATTTTTGTTGGAGCAACCAAAGGCTCTGAGATGAGAAACTCCATGTTTATCGCAATGATAACCTTTTTCTCTGTTTGGTGGTTAATGCAAGATAACGGAAATCATGCGCTTTGGGCTGCTATGATTTCATTTATGGCAATGCGTGGTTTGAGTTTGGCTGTGACATTCTATTATCAATGGAAAAAAGCAATTTTCCTATCATAGGCCAAATGCATTACCTAATTGATCGCTATACAAAAAAAGGGCTGCAGTATGCAGCCCTTTTTTGTAATTAGAATAATCTATTTAGGCCATTGAGAGCGGCTACTCGATAAGCTTCTGCCATTGTAGGGTAGTTAAATGTGGTATTAACAAAATACTCAATAGTGTTGGCTTCGCCTTTTTGCTCCATAATGGCTTGACCGATATGAATGATTTCAGCCGCACGTTCGCCAAAGCAATGAATGCCCAATATCTCCTTGGTTTCACGGTGGAATAATATTTTTAGGCTACCGATATCTTTACCTGCAATTTGTGCTCGTGCTAAATGTTTAAATGATGAGCGGCCAACCTCGTAAGGTACTTTTGCTGCGGTAAGTTCTTGTTCCGTTTTTCCTACAGAGCTAATTTCTGGGATGGTGTAAATTCCAGTAGGAATATGATCGATGAGCCTAGCTTCTGCTTTTCCTTTAGTAATGGCTTGAGCGGTAAATCGCCCTTGGTCATAAGCTGCACTGGCTAAGCTTGGGTATCCAATCACATCACCAACCGCATAAATGTGCTCGACGTCTGTTTGGTAATTATCATTTACTTTTAATTGACCACGGGAATCAGCTTCAAGACCAACAGCTGAAAGGTTTAGCTTGTCCGTATTACCTGTTCGTCCATTTGCAAAAAGTATGCAATCGGCTTTCATTTTTTTGCCTGATTCTAAATGCATGATTACACCATCATCATTTGCTTCGATGTGCTCAAAATTTTCATCATTGCGAGTGACGATACCGCTGTTCCAAAAGTGATAGGAAAGCGCATCTGACATTTCATTATCTAAAAAGGAAAGTAGGCGATCACGAGTATTAACTAAATCAACCTTTACACCTAGTCCTCTAAAAATAGAAGCGTATTCACTTCCAATGACACCGGCACCGTAAATAATGATATGACGAGGATCGTGTTTAAGAGATAAGATAGAATCGCTGTCATAAACACGACTATGGTTAAAATTAATACCTTCAGGACGATATGGACGAGAGCCTGTAGCAATAATAAATTTATCTGCTGTGTAGGTTTCAATGGAGCCATCTTTTGCTGTAACCGCAACAGTATTTTTTTCTACGAAACTCGCTTCTCCAAAGATGAGAGAACATTGGTTGCGATCGTAGAACCCCTGTCTCATACGAGTCTGCTTATCTATTACACTTTTCGCATGACCTAAAATATCCGAAAAAGTAGAATGAAGACTGGTATTATTCTTACAGTAAAGAGGGTTTGAGTTAAACTCGATAATACGACTAACCGCATGACGCAGTGCTTTCGATGGAATGGTTCCCCAGTGTGTACACCCGCCACCAACACTTGGTTCTCTTTCAATAATTGCGACATTTAAGTTGGCTTTAGTTAGACCCATTGCAGCCCCTTCTCCACCTGGGCCACTACCAATTACAATGGCATCAAAATGGGTTGAACGTATAGGGGTTGAATTAGTCATTATTAGCGCCTTAATTATTATCAATATCGCAACATTGCTAAAAAAGTATTTTAACCTTTTCATTCGTTTGGTAAATCAAGTGATTAAGATAGAGTGGAGAGGATCACGTTGTTTATGGAAATCTGTCGTATTAGTGATTTCATTATTTACATAGGTAAGTAGAAATCGATAATGTGGGTTGGCGGAAGTTTGTGATACCCATTAAATTAAATCACGCAATAAACGGTAAAGTATATGTATCCTGAATTTGAAGCTGATGATCTCAATGCAGTCTCAGAAGTAAAGCGCCCAGTGAGTGCAAAAGGCGTTCGTGCTCAACAAAAAGAAAGAACTCGAAGAACCATCATTGATGCTGCTTTTTGCCTATTATGTGCCGAGCGAGGTTTTACGAGTTTAAGCTTACGAGAGGTTACTCGAGAAGCTGGAATTGCTCCAACGTCTTTTTATCGACACTTTAAAGATATGGATGAGTTAGGCCTAACTCTGGTAGATGAAGGTGGTTTGATATTACGTCAATTAATGAGACAGGCTCGCCAACGTATAGTCGTAGAAGGGAGTGTCATTAGAACTTCTGTTGAAACTTTCATGGAGTTTATTGAGGGAAGTCCTAACGTTTTTCGCTTATTACTACGTGAACGTTCAGGAACATCACCCGCTTTTCGTGCTGCGGTAGCAAGAGAAATCCAACACTTTGTTGCGGAACTTACCGAATATTTAGTTGCCACAACAGGAGTAGCTCGTGAAGAAGCATTGGTTCAGGCTGAGGCATCGGTAACACTTGTATTTAGTTCAGGAGCAGAGGCGTTAGATTTAGACTCGGCATCACGAACTGAATTATCTGAGCGACTCATTTTTCAATTACGAATGCTCTCTAAAGGAGCGTATTGGTATCGTAAAGAAAATGAAAAATAGAATGTAGATGCATTGATCGCAGTGAATCAATGTCTGTATGAGGTAAAAACATGACACATGAAAATAGTAGAAATGAACGAAAGACATTAGCGCTATCAGTGGTGGCAGGTCTTTGTTTAAATGCCGTTTGGGTTGGATTAACAGTAACTGAAGTTGCTTTCTCAATTTTTCCGATTATTGCATTGGTTCTAGCGGCTCAAGGTTTATATCAAGAATACTTACGACCGCCAGTGAGCGAAGATACTCCGCTTATTGCAGTGGCTTGTTTTTTTGTAGGATTGTTTGGTCATTCAGCATTAGTAAAAGCACAATACCCAGAAGCGGGTTCTAATTTCTTTTCGATTTTAGTCGCTCTGGCTTTGTTACTTTGGATTGGTGTGAAAATGGGTATTTTGAAAAAGAAAGATACTCACACAGAAATATAAATAACCGTTTGTCTCGTCCTAAAATACGTTGACGATTTTTAATTGAAAGCTAAGTGCGTACGCACTTGGCTTTTTTGTGTACTTGATTTGGTGTACTCATTCCCAAGCTTAAATGTGGCCGCATTTCATTATAAATAAAAATAGATTCTTCAACTAAATGCCTTAACTCCTCTAAATCTTTACAGTCATACAAAAGAAACTCTTGTTTAAGTATCCCATTTATTCGCTCTGCTAATGCATTTTGATAGCAATCATAACCATCCGTCATTGATGGCTTAATATCATTTTTATTCAATTTTTCCTGATAAACCTTTGAACAATACTGTAATCCTCGGTCTGAATGATGAATCGTACTCCTTTGATATTGACGGCTATCTATCGCCATATCAAGAGCTTTGACTACATCAGTAGCTTTCATTTCATCACTTAATTCATATCCCATTATCTTTCGACTATAAGCATCTGTTACTAAAGATAAATAATGAATACCTTTTTGTGATTGAACGTAAGTGATATCACTAACAAAAACCTCTTCAGATGCTTGAGGTGTTACTTCTTTAAGTAAATTAGGATGTTTTTTCATCCAATGCTTACTATAGGTAGTTTTTGTATAACTTCGTTTAGGTTTTACTAATAAGCACTCATTTCTTAAATAGGAAAAAAAGTTATCTCTGCCTAACTTTATGCCATGAGTGATGAATTTGGGCTTAAGTAAAAAATATAATTTTTTACCTCCAATACGAGGCATATATCGACGAATTTCTTGCACCATATTTTTAACCGGTGAAAGTTCAACGGCACGTTTCAGAGCTCTACGTTCTTGTTGGTATATACATTGTCTTGTAATGCCAAGTAGCTGACTAGCTCGCTCTAAGCTGATCATTTTCTGCTTTTGAAGACTTCTTGCTCCTTGGCAATATACTTTTTTCTAAGGCCTGCACCATGTTCTGCGTCCATGATATTCACTACTTCATTAAGTAATAAATTACGCATTCTTTCATCATCAAGCTCTCGCTCTAAACGTTTAATTTTTTGTGCAGGCGATTCTTTCGCTTTCGGGGATTTAGGCATAATAATCTTAGGTGATTGAGACCAGTCCATCTTACCGTGTTTTCTTAACCAAGTAAGTACGGTAGATCGACCTTGAATGCCATAAATGTTTTGAGCTTGCTTATAGGTCATATCGCCTTTTTCTATAGCGGCAACAAGCTGCAATTTAAAGCCTAATGAATAATCGCGTTGAGTTCGCTTATTCTTTGTTTTTTCTTGATTTGTCATATAAAAGTCCTAAATGTGTAAACACATTTCAGGACGAGACAGTTCATAAAAAAAGGCTCAGAACATTACGCTCTGAGCCTTTTTTTTAAGTTTATTTTCTTTCTAAGAAAACGCCTGCTTCCATATGGTGTGTATATGGGAACTGGTCAAATAAAGCAAAACGCGTAATGTTGTGCGTTTGGCTTAAAATTTCTAAGTTTTCTTTTAGCGTTTCAGGATTACAAGAGATGTACATAATACGCTCGTAACCTTGAACCATCTTACAAGTCCCTTCATCCATTCCAGAACGAGGTGGATCAACAAAGATAGTGTTGCAGTTATAGCTTTTTAGATCGATATTTTGATCTTTTAAGCGTCTAAATTCACGTTTACCTTCCATAGCATCAGTAAAATCTTCAGCAGACATTCGAATGATTTGTACATTATCAATGTTATTTGCAGCAATGTTGTATTGAGCAGAATCAACAGATGGTTTTGCTAATTCGGTAGCCAGAACGCGATCAAAGTTTTTCGCTAATGCCAATGAGAAGTTACCGTTACCACAATATAATTCAAGTAGGTCGCCTTGACTGTTTTGTGTACAATCCACTGCCCATTCCAGCATTTTTTGAGCAACAATGCCGTTTGGTTGTGTAAAGCTATTCTCAACTTGCTTATACGTTAAGATGTCGTCATTAACTTTAAGTTTTTCAATAACAAACTCTTGGTCTAAAACGATTTTCATTTTACGTGCACGACCAATGATATTTAGGTTAAAACCTTCATCATTCAGACGTTGTTTTAATGCTTTCGCTTCTTCTTTCCAAGCATCATCTAGTTGACGGTGATAAAGCATCGACACCAAAATTTCGCCACTAAGCGTCGATAAGAAATCCACTTGGAACATTTTATAGCGAAGTGTTTTACTTTCTTTTACTGCTTCTGTTAGTAATGGCATTAAATCGTTAATTAAACGGCTTGCAGGTAAGAAGTAATCAACACGGTATTTTTCTTTGGTCTCTTGGTTGAACATGACGTAATACATTTCGTCACCTTCATGCCACACACGAAATTCAGCACGCATGCGGTAGTTTTCAGCAGGAGAGGAAAAGACTTCCAGTTCTGGAACATTAAATTCAGAAAACATAGCAGAGAGTGCTTCTGCTTTTTCATCTAATTGTACTTGATAATTTTCTGGGTTCATGACTGATTGTGTCATCGTCTTGCCTCACGCTGCTCAAAATAAGAGCGCCGATTTTATGCGATAGAGATCTGTTGTCCAGTATTTGTGTGTTATTGATCGAAACTAATTAATACTAATACGTGATATTGAGCGCATAAACCTAGACAAAGATAGTGTAGGTCACTACTATTTCGCCCATGTTGGTGCGCTATTTTTAATATTAATTATAGCCTGAATAGGGAATCTGGTGAAAATCCAGAACTGACGCGCAGCGGTAAGAGAGAACGAAGGTACAATTTTTCACACTGTTAAGTTTAGATATTTTAAGGATATCGAAAAATAATGGGAAGTGAGTACTCTAGGTTAACTGCTCTCAAGTCCGAAGACCTGCCAGCAATAAGTAATACATTACGTATTGCTATATGGACTTAACGCGATTTTAGGAAACAACGGAAATGAAAAAAACTGCCTTAGCGACAGCTGTAGTGTCGCTGCTTTCACACGCCTATACACCCCCTGTATTTGCTAAAAATACCACAACAGAAACCGATGAAACCATGGTTGTTACTGCGAACAGATTTGAGCAGTCAGCCAAAGATGTGATTGCGCCTGTAGAAGTAGTTACAAAAGAAGATATTGAAGCAATGCAAGCTAAATCTCTTGATGAGGTTCTTCGCCGATTACCTGGTGTTCAAATTGGAAAAAATGGTGGCTATGGCCAGAAAACGAGTTTATTTATTCGTGGTACGGAATCAGATCATGTATTAATTCTAATGAATGGTGTTAGATTAGGAAGTGCAACTTCGGGAGTGGCAGCCATTAATGCTATTTCACTTAATGGTGTAGAAAGAGTTGAGTATATTAGAGGTCCTCGTACTGCTATTTATGGTGCAGATGCTATCGGCGGTGTTATTAATATCATTACATCGACAACTAATGAATATACTGAAATTAGTGGTGGTCTTGGTTCTAATAAATATCAACAACTTAGTGCAGTAACAAGTACAAAAGTAAACGATAGTTTATATGTGAAAGTAGCTGTAAGCCAAGAAAAAGAAGATGGTTTTTCCGCATATAGTGAATCGAATAGTAATTATGACCCTAGTAAAGATAGTGATAATGATGGGTTTGAAAGTAATAACTTATCTTTAGAATTAGCATATAAATTTTCAGAATCATTTAATAGCAGAGTAAATATTGATTATAGCGAAGGTTCGGTTGATTATGATCCAGCTGCATCTTCTAAAGATAGTAAGAATTATAACGTAGCTTTAAGTAATGAATACAAAACTGATAAGTGGGTAACGTCATTAGTTGTAGCCACTAATCAGGATCATAATAATGAACATTCTTATAGTTCTTGGACTGGTGTTTATACTGATGCTACTTTTGAAACTCAGCGTAACTCGGTTTATTTGAATAGTTTTTATCAATTAACTAATGAGTTAAATGTTGGTGGTGGCATTGATTGGTATAAAGATGATGTATCTAATTCAACAGACGCTGCAAAGTTTGATGAAACTTCAAGAACAAACTTAGCAGGGTTTGTAACGGGAGTTTATCAAAAAGATGACCTCCAGCTAGAAGCTAGTTTACGAAATGATGATAATCAGCGTTATGGTAATAATACAACGTGGCAATTTGGTGTTGGTTACCAAGTTATAGAACATTATAAACTTACATTTAATTCTGGAACTGCATTTAGAGCTCCTACATTTAATGATCTTTATTCAACTAATCCTATTTATGGCGATAGTGGCAACCCAAATTTAAAACCAGAACAATCGGAAAATATGGAAGTTGCACTTATTGTTGATTATTTTTTAGCGACTATTCGTTTAGCGGCATATAAAAATAAAATTACAGACTTAATTGTTTATGGGACACCTAGTGAGAATGTAGATAAAGCAACAATTGAAGGAATAGAAATATCCAGTAGCTTTAATACAGGAGCAATTTACCATCAATTAAGTTTTGATTGGATGGATCCTAAAAATGATGATACTGGTGAGGTTTTAGCTCGAAGAGCAAAGAAAAGTGGTAAATGGAATAGCTCATATGCAGTTAATGATTTCTTATTTGATTTAAGCTATTTATATCAAGGTGAACGTCTAGATTATTCTGGCGGTGATATGCTTGATTCATATTCTCTTTTTGACCTCGCAGGGACTTATTTTATAACAGATTCTTTTTCGGTGAGTGCTCGAATTGCAAATATATTTAATGAAGAATATGAAACAGCGGGTGGTTATAACACGCAAGAGCGTAGTTACTACGGGACTGTAACATATAGATTCTAAATAGCAGAGTTAGCAAAACCGCCTTCATTGGCGGTTTTTCATTTAGAGGTATGAATGAAAAAGAAAGTTATTATTAGTTGGTCATCAGGAAAGGATTCAACCCTCACTCTTATTCGGTTGTTTGAGAATCCTGACTATGAAGTTGTTGCTTTATATACGACACATGTAGCAAATGAAGTCCCATTTCAAGTAACTCCATTATCAGTTGTTCAAATGCAAGCTGATTTAGTCGATCTGCCATTAATCACAATCGAATTACCAACCGTGTTCCCTGCTAATAATGAATATCAAAGTTTAGTCATAACTGGTTTAAAAGAATGTGGTATTGAGTTTGATTCTGTTGCTTTCGGTGACATGTTTTGCAATGGCATTGTTGATTATCGTAAAAGCTATATCGAAAAAGCAGGTTGGGACTGTGTTTTTCCTTTAATAGGGCAATCAAGCAGAGACTTGGCTGAGGAGATTATTTCATTAGGTATTAAAACTATTCTTGTTACAACTGATGGGACTCAACTTGATAATCAGTTTTGTGGAAAAGTATACACAAGAGAATTGATTGCACAGTTACCAATAGAAGTAGATCCTTGCGGAGAAAACGGTGAGTTTCATTCTTTAGTGGTTAGCGCACCATGTTTTAAAGGTTCAATCCAATTATCTGAGATGCAAATTGAAAAACAGGAGCGCTTTACTCATCTTCGTTATAACGCTTCTGTTTTACAAAACTAGTGCAAGAGGTATGATTAGAGCTCATCTTTTTATATCGGCTTACAATAGAGTCTGTGGTTTCAGTTATGCCAAAACACATTTTGATTTTTGATTCAGGTATCGGTGGATTATCGGTATATAAAGAAATTAAATATCAGTTACCTTTAGCTAAGTATATTTATGCGTTTGATAATGCGGCATTTCCTTATGGTGAACTAACTGAATCTGTACTTATAGAAAGAACGACACACATTATCTCTAAGTTATGTTCTAAATTCCCTATCGATATCGTTGTGATTGCTTGTAATACAGCAAGCACTGTTGTACTTCCTTCTCTTAGGGATAAATTAGATATACCTGTAGTAGGTGTTGTTCCTGCCATCAAACCCGCAGCTCTGGTATCAAATAAGATTGGTTTACTTGCAACGCCTGCGACAGTAAAGAGAAGCTACACGTATGATTTGATCAAATCTTTTGCTCCTATATCTGATGTCCAGCTATTAGGCTCAACGCGACTGGTTGAAATGGCGGAAGAAAAGATGATCGGAATTGATGTAGATATTGCGGAGCTAAAAGAGATTTTATCTCCTTGGCAAAATAAAGTAGATACGATCGTTCTAGGTTGTACTCATTTTCCTTTTCTAAAGAATGAAATAAAAAAAGCACTGGGAAATAAAATATTGCTTATTGATTCTGGAGAGGCAATAGCTAGAAGGGTAAAACAATTATTGAATGGGGATGGGGTGGAAAGTGCAGTTCTTTTTGAAGGTGAGGTATTTTGTAGTGCCCCCTCTATAAAAGAAGAGGCACTAAATCATACATTCAAAGAACTAAATTTTAGTTCTCTTCAGTGTTTGGGTTACCCGAAGTTTTAGGATCATTAGCAATACGCACTTTTAGAGTTCGCTGATCAAATTCGTTATTGTTTAAGTTTTCAATAACGTTGTCAGCGTCTTTTGTTGCAACTACTACGAAACCAAAGCCTCTTCTTTTACCTGTACGCTTGTCTTTCATTAAACGTACTGCAAATACATCACCAAATTCAGCAAAGAGTTCTTTTACATCTGACTCATTTGCACGATAAGGTAAATTACCCACATATAATGTAGTACTAGCTTGATCTGAGTTTGGAGCAGTATCAGCAGAATCATTTGAGTTTGATTGTGCTGGAGCTTTGTTAATAGTTAAAACCGTAAAACCTGTAATCACTGCGCCAAAAGCGAAAGCAAAAGCCGGAGATACTGTTGGAAATAAAGAGATTGCTCCTGCACCTAGTGCAGCGATAGCAATAATAGCAATGTTTGAATTAGTAGATTTCATGATAAGTAAGGTCTAGTAAATAAATGGAAAGTGATGAATTAACAATAAAATCACATTGATACTACTTATATTGTGTATCAATTGCCAACTAATTAAGCCATTGTTCATTTCTTGTAGGGGGTTTGTTTGAAAAAAAGTGATCTGTGTAGAAAATAATCACTTAGATGATTATTTTTAAATATCGCTTGCCAATCCTAATTAGCTCTCTATAATGCGCCTCCGTTCCCAAGGAAAAGATAAATAACTTTAGCCATGAGAACAATGAGTTTTAGGACTTCAAAATAATTTGAAAATAATCCTTGACTTAATAATTTGGCTCTGTATTATACGCAGCCTCAAACGACGAAACGGAAACGCAAGTCGTTGAAAGAAAAGCTCTTTAACAATTTAACCAAATCAATCTGTGTGGGCACTTGTGAGTTGATAATCACTGTTTGCGAAAGCAAGCAAATAATCAATGAACTGAGTGACTACACAAAATTACTTTTATGTAACAATCAGTATTAATCATTGAGTCGGCTTTGTTTCTGCTGAAACAAACCAAAAAAACTTTAATTGAAGAGTTTGATCATGGCTCAGATTGAACGCTGGCGGCAGGCCTAACACATGCAAGTCGAGCGGAAACGACTTAACTGAACCTTCGGGGAACGTTAAGGGCGTCGAGCGGCGGACGGGTGAGTAATGCCTGGGAATATGCCTTAGTGTGGGGGATAACTATTGGAAACGATAGCTAATACCGCATAATGTCTTCGGACCAAAGAGGGGGACCTTCGGGCCTCTCGCGCTAAGATTAGCCCAGGTGAGATTAGCTAGTTGGTGAGGTAAGAGCTCACCAAGGCGACGATCTCTAGCTGGTCTGAGAGGATGATCAGCCACACTGGAACTGAGACACGGTCCAGACTCCTACGGGAGGCAGCAGTGGGGAATATTGCACAATGGGCGAAAGCCTGATGCAGCCATGCCGCGTGTATGAAGAAGGCCTTCGGGTTGTAAAGTACTTTCAGTAGGGAGGAAGGTGTTGTAGTTAATAGCTGCAGCATTTGACGTTACCTACAGAAGAAGCACCGGCTAACTCCGTGCCAGCAGCCGCGGTAATACGGAGGGTGCGAGCGTTAATCGGAATTACTGGGCGTAAAGCGCATGCAGGTGGTTCATTAAGTCAGATGTGAAAGCCCGGGGCTCAACCTCGGAACCGCATTTGAAACTGGTGAACTAGAGTGCTGTAGAGGGGGGTAGAATTTCAGGTGTAGCGGTGAAATGCGTAGAGATCTGAAGGAATACCAGTGGCGAAGGCGGCCCCCTGGACAGACACTGACACTCAGATGCGAAAGCGTGGGGAGCAAACAGGATTAGATACCCTGGTAGTCCACGCCGTAAACGATGTCTACTTGGAGGTTGTTCCCTTGAGGAGTGGCTTTCGGAGCTAACGCGTTAAGTAGACCGCCTGGGGAGTACGGTCGCAAGATTAAAACTCAAATGAATTGACGGGGGCCCGCACAAGCGGTGGAGCATGTGGTTTAATTCGATGCAACGCGAAGAACCTTACCTACTCTTGACATCCAGAGAATTCGCTAGAGATAGCTTAGTGCCTTCGGGAACTCTGAGACAGGTGCTGCATGGCTGTCGTCAGCTCGTGTTGTGAAATGTTGGGTTAAGTCCCGCAACGAGCGCAACCCTTATCCTTGTTTGCCAGCACGTAATGGTGGGAACTCCAGGGAGACTGCCGGTGATAAACCGGAGGAAGGTGGGGACGACGTCAAGTCATCATGGCCCTTACGAGTAGGGCTACACACGTGCTACAATGGCGCATACAGAGGGCTGCAAGCTAGCGATAGTGAGCGAATCCCAAAAAGTGCGTCGTAGTCCGGATTGGAGTCTGCAACTCGACTCCATGAAGTCGGAATCGCTAGTAATCGTAGATCAGAATGCTACGGTGAATACGTTCCCGGGCCTTGTACACACCGCCCGTCACACCATGGGAGTGGGCTGCAAAAGAAGTGGGTAGTTTAACCTTCGGGAGGACGCTCACCACTTTGTGGTTCATGACTGGGGTGAAGTCGTAACAAGGTAGCCCTAGGGGAACCTGGGGCTGGATCACCTCCTTAAACGATAGATTACGATTTATGAGTGTTCACACAGATTGATTAGGTTAAAAAATTAAAGAGACTATGTGGGGCTATAGCTCAGCTGGGAGAGCGCTTCGCTGGCAGCGAAGAGGTCTGCGGTTCGATCCCGCATAGCTCCACCATCTTTAAGTATTCTCACTTGAGAGTCTTTAAAAATGGTTACACGCATAAGCGTGAAATCGCTCTTTAACAATTTGGAAAGCTGACTGATTTAAATAACTTACGAGTTATTCAAATCAAAATTTAAAAGTTCTTAATATCCTTTGTTTTACTTTGTAAAACGAAGAACAACACATTCAAGTGTTCTTGTATTTTGAATCCGGCGAAAAACCAGAACTCGCAATGACGAGTTCAACCTTGGTTGTTTATGCCATACGAAACCTCTTGGGGTTGTATGGTTAAGTGACTAAGCGTACACGGTGGATGCCTTGGCAGTCAGAGGCGATGAAAGACGTATTAACTTGCGATAAGCCCAGATTAGGTAGTAAAAACCATTTGAGTCTGGGATTTCTGAATGGGGAAACCCACGTGCATAAGCACGTATCACTACATGAATACATAGTGTAGTGAGGCGAACCGGGAGAACTGAAACATCTAAGTACCCCGAGGAAGAGAAATCAACCGAGATCCCGAAAGTAGCGGCGAGCGAAATTGGGTTAGCCCTTAAGCTTTTAATGAGACAGGTGAAGGCTCTGGAAAGTGCCGCGATACAGGGTGATAGCCCCGTAACCGACATCTCATCATCAGTGAAAACGAGTAAGGCGGGACACGTGATATCCTGTCTGAATATGGGGGGACCATCCTCCAAGGCTAAATACTACTGACTGACCGATAGTGAACCAGTACCGTGAGGGAAAGGCGAAAAGAACCCCTGTGAGGGGAGTGAAATAGAACCTGAAACCGTGTACGTACAAGCAGTAGGAGCACCCTCGTGGTGTGACTGCGTACCTTTTGTATAATGGGTCAGCGACTTATATTCAGTGGCAAGGTTAACCGTTTAGGGGAGCCGTAGGGAAACCGAGTCTTAACTGGGCGTTCAGTCTCTGGATATAGACCCGAAACCAGGTGATCTAGCCATGGGCAGGTTGAAGATTGAGTAACATCAATTGGAGGACCGAACCGACTAATGTTGAAAAATTAGCGGATGACTTGTGGCTAGGGGTGAAAGGCCAATCAAACCTGGAGATAGCTGGTTCTCCCCGAAATCTATTTAGGTAGAGCCTCGGACGAATACTACTGGGGGTAGAGCACTGTTAAGGCTAGGGGGTCATCCCGACTTACCAACCCTTTGCAAACTCCGAATACCAGTAAGTACTATCCGGGAGACACACGGCGGGTGCTAACGTCCGTCGTGGAGAGGGAAACAACCCAGACCGCCAGCTAAGGTCCCAAAGTTATAGTTAAGTGGGAAACGATGTGGGAAGGCTCAGACAGCCAGGATGTTGGCTTAGAAGCAGCCATCATTTAAAGAAAGCGTAATAGCTCACTGGTCGAGTCGGCCTGCGCGGAAGATGTAACGGGGCTAAACTATACACCGAAGCTGCGGCAATACAGTTTACTGTATTGGGTAGGGGAGCGTTCTGTAAGCGGTTGAAGGTGCGTTGTAAAGCGTGCTGGACGTATCAGAAGTGCGAATGCTGACATGAGTAACGATAAAGCGGGTGAAAAACCCGCTCGCCGGAAGACCAAGGGTTCCTGTCCAACGTTAATCGGGGCAGGGTAAGTCGACCCCTAAGGCGAGGCCGAAAGGCGTAGTCGATGGGAAACGGGTTAATATTCCCGTACTTCTTACAATTGCGATGGGGGGACGGAGAAGGCTAGGTGGGCTTGGCGACGGTCGTCCAAGTTCAAGTATGTAGGCTGTATTCTTAGGCAAATCCGGGAATACACTAGGCTGAGATACGATGTCGAGCTACTACGGTAGTGAAGCCATTGATGCCATGCTTCCAGGAAAAGCCTCTAAGCTTCAGATTGTAAGGAATCGTACCCCAAACCGACACAGGTGGTCGAGTAGAGAATACTAAGGCGCTTGAGAGAACTCGGGTGAAGGAACTAGGCAAAATGGTACCGTAACTTCGGGAGAAGGTACGCTCCTAGCGGTGATGAGACTTGCTCTCTAAGCTGCCGGGAGTCGCAGATACCAGGTGGCTGCAACTGTTTATTAAAAACATAGCACTGTGCTAAATCGTAAGATGACGTATACGGTGTGACGCCTGCCCGGTGCTTGAAGGTTAATTGATGGGGTTAGACTTCGGTCGAAGCTCTTGATCGAAGCCCAAGTAAACGGCGGCCGTAACTATAACGGTCCTAAGGTAGCGAAATTCCTTGTCGGGTAAGTTCCGACCTGCACGAATGGCGTAATGATGGCCACGCTGTCTCCACCCGAGACTCAGTGAAATTGAAATCGCTGTGAAGATGCAGTGTACCCGCGGCTAGACGGAAAGACCCCGTGAACCTTTACTACAGCTTGGCACTGAACATTGACCCTACATGTGTAGGATAGGTGGGAGCCTTTGAAGCAAGTACGCCAGTATTTGTGGAGGCAATCTTGAAATACCACCCTTGTATGCTTGATGTTCTAACGTTGGCCCCTTATCGGGGTTGCGGACAGTGCCTGGTGGGTAGTTTGACTGGGGCGGTCTCCTCCCAAAGAGTAACGGAGGAGCACGAAGGTGGGCTAATCACGGTTGGACATCGTGAGGTTAGTGCAATGGCATAAGCCCGCTTGACTGCGAGAATGACAATTCGAGCAGGTGCGAAAGCAGGTCATAGTGATCCGGTGGTTCTGAATGGAAGGGCCATCGCTCAACGGATAAAAGGTACTCCGGGGATAACAGGCTGATACCGCCCAAGAGTTCATATCGACGGCGGTGTTTGGCACCTCGATGTCGGCTCATCACATCCTGGGGCTGAAGTCGGTCCCAAGGGTATGGCTGTTCGCCATTTAAAGTGGTACGCGAGCTGGGTTTAGAACGTCGTGAGACAGTTCGGTCCCTATCTGCCGTGGGCGTTGGATGATTGAAGGGGGCTGCTCCTAGTACGAGAGGACCGGAGTGGACGAACCTCTGGTGTTCGGGTTGTCACGCCAGTGGCATTGCCCGGTAGCTAAGTTCGGAATCGATAAACGCTGAAAGCATCTAAGCGTGAAGCGAGCCCTGAGATGAGTCATCCCTGATACTTTAAGTATCCTAAAGGGTTGTTGGAGACTACGACGTAGATAGGTCAGGTGTGTAAGTGCTGCGAGGCATTGAGCTAACTGATACTAATTGCCCGTGAGGCTTAACCATACAACACCCAAGGGGTTTTGAACGGATTTGAAGTTGCAAGAAACAAATTGAATGTGATTAAGAACACAATAAGCTTTCCAAATTAAAGAATTTGCTTGGCGACCATAGCATTATGGACCCACCTGATCCCATGCCGAACTCAGAAGTGAAACGTAATAGCGCCGATGGTAGTGTGGGGTTTCCCCATGTGAGAGTAGGACATCGCCAGGCTTGAATTTGAATGAGAGCCCGTTCAGTTGAACGGGCTTTTATTTCGCTCCCAGACTGTCACTGTGAGCCAAGTCAACATAACGTTTTTAACGATTCAAAAATAATTGAAAAAGTTGAAAATATTATCTTGACTTTCAAATCAGACAGCGTATTATACGCAGCCTGAAACGACGAAGCGGAAACGCTAAGTGGTTGAAAGACAAGCTCTTTAACAATTTAACCAAATCAATCTGTGTGGGCACTTGTGAATTGATAATCAACAAATTATCAATGAACTGAGTGACTACACAAAATTACTTTTATGTAACAATCAGTATTAATCATTGAGTCGGTTTTGTTTCTGCTGAAACAAACCAAAAAACTTTAATTGAAGAGTTTGATCATGGCTCAGATTGAACGCTGGCGGCAGGCCTAACACATGCAAGTCGAGCGGAAACGACTTAACTGAACCTTCGGGGAACGTTAAGGGCGTCGAGCGGCGGACGGGTGAGTAATGCCTGGGAATATGCCTTAGTGTGGGGGATAACTATTGGAAACGATAGCTAATACCGCATAATGTCTTCGGACCAAAGAGGGGGACCTTCGGGCCTCTCGCGCTAAGATTAGCCCAGGTGAGATTAGCTAGTTGGTGAGGTAAGAGCTCACCAAGGCGACGATCTCTAGCTGGTCTGAGAGGATGATCAGCCACACTGGAACTGAGACACGGTCCAGACTCCTACGGGAGGCAGCAGTGGGGAATATTGCACAATGGGCGAAAGCCTGATGCAGCCATGCCGCGTGTATGAAGAAGGCCTTCGGGTTGTAAAGTACTTTCAGTAGGGAGGAAGGTGTTGTAGTTAATAGCTGCAGCATTTGACGTTACCTACAGAAGAAGCACCGGCTAACTCCGTGCCAGCAGCCGCGGTAATACGGAGGGTGCGAGCGTTAATCGGAATTACTGGGCGTAAAGCGCATGCAGGTGGTTCATTAAGTCAGATGTGAAAGCCCGGGGCTCAACCTCGGAACCGCATTTGAAACTGGTGAACTAGAGTGCTGTAGAGGGGGGTAGAATTTCAGGTGTAGCGGTGAAATGCGTAGAGATCTGAAGGAATACCAGTGGCGAAGGCGGCCCCCTGGACAGACACTGACACTCAGATGCGAAAGCGTGGGGAGCAAACAGGATTAGATACCCTGGTAGTCCACGCCGTAAACGATGTCTACTTGGAGGTTGTTCCCTTGAGGAGTGGCTTTCGGAGCTAACGCGTTAAGTAGACCGCCTGGGGAGTACGGTCGCAAGATTAAAACTCAAATGAATTGACGGGGGCCCGCACAAGCGGTGGAGCATGTGGTTTAATTCGATGCAACGCGAAGAACCTTACCTACTCTTGACATCCAGAGAATTCGCTAGAGATAGCTTAGTGCCTTCGGGAACTCTGAGACAGGTGCTGCATGGCTGTCGTCAGCTCGTGTTGTGAAATGTTGGGTTAAGTCCCGCAACGAGCGCAACCCTTATCCTTGTTTGCCAGCACGTAATGGTGGGAACTCCAGGGAGACTGCCGGTGATAAACCGGAGGAAGGTGGGGACGACGTCAAGTCATCATGGCCCTTACGAGTAGGGCTACACACGTGCTACAATGGCGCATACAGAGGGCTGCAAGCTAGCGATAGTGAGCGAATCCCAAAAAGTGCGTCGTAGTCCGGATTGGAGTCTGCAACTCGACTCCATGAAGTCGGAATCGCTAGTAATCGTAGATCAGAATGCTACGGTGAATACGTTCCCGGGCCTTGTACACACCGCCCGTCACACCATGGGAGTGGGCTGCAAAAGAAGTGGGTAGTTTAACCTTCGGGAGGACGCTCACCACTTTGTGGTTCATGACTGGGGTGAAGTCGTAACAAGGTAGCCCTAGGGGAACCTGGGGCTGGATCACCTCCTTAAACGATAGATTACGATTTATGAGTGTTCACACAGATTGATTAGGTTAAAAAATTAAGAGACTTAATGTTGGGTCTGTAGCTCAGTTGGTTAGAGCGCACCCCTGATAAGGGTGAGGTCGGTGGTTCAAATCCACTCAGACCCACCAATACTTCTCCAGAAAGTATTGGATAACATTATATTTGGGGTTATAGCTCAGCTGGGAGAGCGCCTGCCTTGCACGCAGGAGGTCTGCGGTTCGATCCCGCATAGCTCCACCATCTTTAAGTATTCTCATTTGAGAGTCTTTAAAAATGGTTTCGAAAGAAACATTGCTCTTTAACAATTTGGAAAGCTGACTGATTTAAATAACTTACGAGTTATTCAAATCAAAATTTAAAAGTTCTTAATATCCTTTGTTTTACTTTGTAAAACGAAGAACAACACATTCAAGTGTTCTTGTATTTTGAATCCGGCGAAAAACCAGAACTCGCAATGACGAGTTCAACCTTGGTTGTTTATGCCATACGAAACCTCTTGGGGTTGTATGGTTAAGTGACTAAGCGTACACGGTGGATGCCTTGGCAGTCAGAGGCGATGAAAGACGTATTAACTTGCGATAAGCCCAGATTAGGTAGTAAAAACCATTTGAGTCTGGGATTTCTGAATGGGGAAACCCACGTGCATAAGCACGTATCACTACATGAATACATAGTGTAGTGAGGCGAACCGGGAGAACTGAAACATCTAAGTACCCCGAGGAAGAGAAATCAACCGAGATCCCGAAAGTAGCGGCGAGCGAAATTGGGTTAGCCCTTAAGCTTTTAATGAGACAGGTGAAGGCTCTGGAAAGTGCCGCGATACAGGGTGATAGCCCCGTAACCGACATCTCATCATCAGTGAAAACGAGTAAGGCGGGACACGTGATATCCTGTCTGAATATGGGGGGACCATCCTCCAAGGCTAAATACTACTGACTGACCGATAGTGAACCAGTACCGTGAGGGAAAGGCGAAAAGAACCCCTGTGAGGGGAGTGAAATAGAACCTGAAACCGTGTACGTACAAGCAGTAGGAGCACCCTCGTGGTGTGACTGCGTACCTTTTGTATAATGGGTCAGCGACTTATATTCAGTGGCAAGGTTAACCGTTTAGGGGAGCCGTAGGGAAACCGAGTCTTAACTGGGCGTTCAGTCTCTGGATATAGACCCGAAACCAGGTGATCTAGCCATGGGCAGGTTGAAGATTGAGTAACATCAATTGGAGGACCGAACCGACTAATGTTGAAAAATTAGCGGATGACTTGTGGCTAGGGGTGAAAGGCCAATCAAACCTGGAGATAGCTGGTTCTCCCCGAAATCTATTTAGGTAGAGCCTCGGACGAATACTACTGGGGGTAGAGCACTGTTAAGGCTAGGGGGTCATCCCGACTTACCAACCCTTTGCAAACTCCGAATACCAGTAAGTACTATCCGGGAGACACACGGCGGGTGCTAACGTCCGTCGTGGAGAGGGAAACAACCCAGACCGCCAGCTAAGGTCCCAAAGTTATAGTTAAGTGGGAAACGATGTGGGAAGGCTCAGACAGCCAGGATGTTGGCTTAGAAGCAGCCATCATTTAAAGAAAGCGTAATAGCTCACTGGTCGAGTCGGCCTGCGCGGAAGATGTAACGGGGCTAAACTATACACCGAAGCTGCGGCAATACAGTTTACTGTATTGGGTAGGGGAGCGTTCTGTAAGCGGTTGAAGGTGCGTTGTAAAGCGTGCTGGACGTATCAGAAGTGCGAATGCTGACATGAGTAACGATAAAGCGGGTGAAAAACCCGCTCGCCGGAAGACCAAGGGTTCCTGTCCAACGTTAATCGGGGCAGGGTAAGTCGACCCCTAAGGCGAGGCCGAAAGGCGTAGTCGATGGGAAACGGGTTAATATTCCCGTACTTCTTACAATTGCGATGGGGGGACGGAGAAGGCTAGGTGGGCTTGGCGACGGTCGTCCAAGTTCAAGTATGTAGGCTGTATTCTTAGGCAAATCCGGGAATACACTAGGCTGAGATACGATGTCGAGCTACTACGGTAGTGAAGCCATTGATGCCATGCTTCCAGGAAAAGCCTCTAAGCTTCAGATTGTAAGGAATCGTACCCCAAACCGACACAGGTGGTCGAGTAGAGAATACTAAGGCGCTTGAGAGAACTCGGGTGAAGGAACTAGGCAAAATGGTACCGTAACTTCGGGAGAAGGTACGCTCCTAGCGGTGATGAGACTTGCTCTCTAAGCTGCCGGGAGTCGCAGATACCAGGTGGCTGCAACTGTTTATTAAAAACATAGCACTGTGCTAAATCGTAAGATGACGTATACGGTGTGACGCCTGCCCGGTGCTTGAAGGTTAATTGATGGGGTTAGACTTCGGTCGAAGCTCTTGATCGAAGCCCAAGTAAACGGCGGCCGTAACTATAACGGTCCTAAGGTAGCGAAATTCCTTGTCGGGTAAGTTCCGACCTGCACGAATGGCGTAATGATGGCCACGCTGTCTCCACCCGAGACTCAGTGAAATTGAAATCGCTGTGAAGATGCAGTGTACCCGCGGCTAGACGGAAAGACCCCGTGAACCTTTACTACAGCTTGGCACTGAACATTGACCCTACATGTGTAGGATAGGTGGGAGCCTTTGAAGCAAGTACGCCAGTATTTGTGGAGGCAATCTTGAAATACCACCCTTGTATGCTTGATGTTCTAACGTTGGCCCCTTATCGGGGTTGCGGACAGTGCCTGGTGGGTAGTTTGACTGGGGCGGTCTCCTCCCAAAGAGTAACGGAGGAGCACGAAGGTGGGCTAATCACGGTTGGACATCGTGAGGTTAGTGCAATGGCATAAGCCCGCTTGACTGCGAGAATGACAATTCGAGCAGGTGCGAAAGCAGGTCATAGTGATCCGGTGGTTCTGAATGGAAGGGCCATCGCTCAACGGATAAAAGGTACTCCGGGGATAACAGGCTGATACCGCCCAAGAGTTCATATCGACGGCGGTGTTTGGCACCTCGATGTCGGCTCATCACATCCTGGGGCTGAAGTCGGTCCCAAGGGTATGGCTGTTCGCCATTTAAAGTGGTACGCGAGCTGGGTTTAGAACGTCGTGAGACAGTTCGGTCCCTATCTGCCGTGGGCGTTGGATGATTGAAGGGGGCTGCTCCTAGTACGAGAGGACCGGAGTGGACGAACCTCTGGTGTTCGGGTTGTCACGCCAGTGGCATTGCCCGGTAGCTAAGTTCGGAATCGATAAACGCTGAAAGCATCTAAGCGTGAAGCGAGCCCTGAGATGAGTCATCCCTGATACTTTAAGTATCCTAAAGGGTTGTTGGAGACTACGACGTAGATAGGTCAGGTGTGTAAGTGCTGCGAGGCATTGAGCTAACTGATACTAATTGCCCGTGAGGCTTAACCATACAACACCCAAGGGGTTTTGAACGGATTTGAAGTTGCAAGAAACAAATTGAATGTGATTAAGAACACAATAAGCTTTCCAAATTAAAGAATTTGCTTGGCGACCATAGCATTATGGACCCACCTGATCCCATGCCGAACTCAGAAGTGAAACGTAATAGCGCCGATGGTAGTGTGGGGTTTCCCCATGTGAGAGTAGGACATCGCCAGGCTTGAATTTGAATGAGAGCCCGTTCAGTTGAACGGGCTTTTATTTCGCTCCCAGACTGTCACTGTGAGCCAAGTCAACATAACGTTTTTAACGATTCAAAAATAATTGAAAAAGTTGAAAATATTATCTTGACTTTCAAATCAGACAGCGTATTATACGCAGCCTGAAACGACGAAGCGGAAACGCTAAGTGGTTGAAAGACAAGCTCTTTAACAATTTAACCAAATCAATCTGTGTGGGCACTTGTGAATTGATAATCAACAAATTATCAATGAACTGAGTGACTACACAAAATTACTTTTATGTAACAATCAGTATTAATCATTGAGTCGGTTTTGTTTCTGCTGAAACAAACCAAAAAACTTTAATTGAAGAGTTTGATCATGGCTCAGATTGAACGCTGGCGGCAGGCCTAACACATGCAAGTCGAGCGGAAACGACTTAACTGAACCTTCGGGGAACGTTAAGGGCGTCGAGCGGCGGACGGGTGAGTAATGCCTGGGAATATGCCTTAGTGTGGGGGATAACTATTGGAAACGATAGCTAATACCGCATAATGTCTTCGGACCAAAGAGGGGGACCTTCGGGCCTCTCGCGCTAAGATTAGCCCAGGTGAGATTAGCTAGTTGGTGAGGTAAGAGCTCACCAAGGCGACGATCTCTAGCTGGTCTGAGAGGATGATCAGCCACACTGGAACTGAGACACGGTCCAGACTCCTACGGGAGGCAGCAGTGGGGAATATTGCACAATGGGCGAAAGCCTGATGCAGCCATGCCGCGTGTATGAAGAAGGCCTTCGGGTTGTAAAGTACTTTCAGTAGGGAGGAAGGTGTTGTAGTTAATAGCTGCAGCATTTGACGTTACCTACAGAAGAAGCACCGGCTAACTCCGTGCCAGCAGCCGCGGTAATACGGAGGGTGCGAGCGTTAATCGGAATTACTGGGCGTAAAGCGCATGCAGGTGGTTCATTAAGTCAGATGTGAAAGCCCGGGGCTCAACCTCGGAACCGCATTTGAAACTGGTGAACTAGAGTGCTGTAGAGGGGGGTAGAATTTCAGGTGTAGCGGTGAAATGCGTAGAGATCTGAAGGAATACCAGTGGCGAAGGCGGCCCCCTGGACAGACACTGACACTCAGATGCGAAAGCGTGGGGAGCAAACAGGATTAGATACCCTGGTAGTCCACGCCGTAAACGATGTCTACTTGGAGGTTGTTCCCTTGAGGAGTGGCTTTCGGAGCTAACGCGTTAAGTAGACCGCCTGGGGAGTACGGTCGCAAGATTAAAACTCAAATGAATTGACGGGGGCCCGCACAAGCGGTGGAGCATGTGGTTTAATTCGATGCAACGCGAAGAACCTTACCTACTCTTGACATCCAGAGAATTCGCTAGAGATAGCTTAGTGCCTTCGGGAACTCTGAGACAGGTGCTGCATGGCTGTCGTCAGCTCGTGTTGTGAAATGTTGGGTTAAGTCCCGCAACGAGCGCAACCCTTATCCTTGTTTGCCAGCACGTAATGGTGGGAACTCCAGGGAGACTGCCGGTGATAAACCGGAGGAAGGTGGGGACGACGTCAAGTCATCATGGCCCTTACGAGTAGGGCTACACACGTGCTACAATGGCGCATACAGAGGGCTGCAAGCTAGCGATAGTGAGCGAATCCCAAAAAGTGCGTCGTAGTCCGGATTGGAGTCTGCAACTCGACTCCATGAAGTCGGAATCGCTAGTAATCGTAGATCAGAATGCTACGGTGAATACGTTCCCGGGCCTTGTACACACCGCCCGTCACACCATGGGAGTGGGCTGCAAAAGAAGTGGGTAGTTTAACCTTCGGGAGGACGCTCACCACTTTGTGGTTCATGACTGGGGTGAAGTCGTAACAAGGTAGCCCTAGGGGAACCTGGGGCTGGATCACCTCCTTAAACGATAGATTACGGTTTATGAGTGTTCACACAGATTGATTAGGTTAAAAACGTAAAGAAGCAATGAAGATGCCCAACATCTTCAAATATCCAGTGTCCCGTTCGTCTAGAGGCCTAGGACACCGCCCTTTCACGGCGGTAACAGGGGTTCGACTCCCCTACGGGATACCATTGGGTCGTTAGCTCAGTTGGTAGAGCAGTTGACTTTTAATCAATTGGTCGCAGGTTCGAATCCTGCACGACCCACCATTTCCTCCCAAGGAAATAAAATTTGGGGCTATAGCTCAGCTGGGAGAGCGCCTGCCTTGCACGCAGGAGGTCTGCGGTTCGATCCCGCATAGCTCCACCATTCTTTCTCACGAAAGAATTAAAACTTTCGTGGGCGATTAGCTCAGTTGGGAGAGCACCTCCCTTACAAGGAGGGGGTCACTGGTTCGAGCCCGGTATCGCCCACCATCTTTAAGCGTTCTTTGAAGCAAAAAGCCGATGAGAGTCTTTAAAAATGGTTTCGAAAGAAACATTGCTCTTTAACAATTTGGAAAGCTGACTGATTTAAATAACTTACGAGTTATCTAAATCAAAATTTAAAAGTTCTTAATATCCTTTGTTTTACTTTGTAAAACGAAGAACAACACATTCAAGTGTTCTTGTATTTTGAATCCGGCGAAAAACCAGAACTCGCAATGACGAGTTCAACCTTGGTTGTTTATGCCATACGAAACCTCTTGGGGTTGTATGGTTAAGTGACTAAGCGTACACGGTGGATGCCTTGGCAGTCAGAGGCGATGAAAGACGTATTAACTTGCGATAAGCCCAGATTAGGTAGTAAAAACCACTTGAGTCTGGGATTTCTGAATGGGGAAACCCACGTGCATAAGCACGTATCACTACATGAATACATAGTGTAGTGAGGCGAACCGGGAGAACTGAAACATCTAAGTACCCCGAGGAAGAGAAATCAACCGAGATCCCGAAAGTAGCGGCGAGCGAAATTGGGTTAGCCCTTAAGCTTTTAATGAGACAGGTGAAGGCTCTGGAAAGTGCCGCGATACAGGGTGATAGCCCCGTAACCGACATCTCATCATCAGTGAAAACGAGTAAGGCGGGACACGTGATATCCTGTCTGAATATGGGGGGACCATCCTCCAAGGCTAAATACTACTGACTGACCGATAGTGAACCAGTACCGTGAGGGAAAGGCGAAAAGAACCCCTGTGAGGGGAGTGAAATAGAACCTGAAACCGTGTACGTACAAGCAGTAGGAGCACCCTCGTGGTGTGACTGCGTACCTTTTGTATAATGGGTCAGCGACTTATATTCAGTGGCAAGGTTAACCGTTTAGGGGAGCCGTAGGGAAACCGAGTCTTAACTGGGCGTTCAGTCTCTGGATATAGACCCGAAACCAGGTGATCTAGCCATGGGCAGGTTGAAGATTGAGTAACATCAATTGGAGGACCGAACCGACTAATGTTGAAAAATTAGCGGATGACTTGTGGCTAGGGGTGAAAGGCCAATCAAACCTGGAGATAGCTGGTTCTCCCCGAAATCTATTTAGGTAGAGCCTCGGACGAATACTACTGGGGGTAGAGCACTGTTAAGGCTAGGGGGTCATCCCGACTTACCAACCCTTTGCAAACTCCGAATACCAGTAAGTACTATCCGGGAGACACACGGCGGGTGCTAACGTCCGTCGTGGAGAGGGAAACAACCCAGACCGCCAGCTAAGGTCCCAAAGTTATAGTTAAGTGGGAAACGATGTGGGAAGGCTCAGACAGCCAGGATGTTGGCTTAGAAGCAGCCATCATTTAAAGAAAGCGTAATAGCTCACTGGTCGAGTCGGCCTGCGCGGAAGATGTAACGGGGCTAAACTATACACCGAAGCTGCGGCAATACAGTTTACTGTATTGGGTAGGGGAGCGTTCTGTAAGCGGTTGAAGGTGCGTTGTAAAGCGTGCTGGACGTATCAGAAGTGCGAATGCTGACATGAGTAACGATAAAGCGGGTGAAAAACCCGCTCGCCGGAAGACCAAGGGTTCCTGTCCAACGTTAATCGGGGCAGGGTAAGTCGACCCCTAAGGCGAGGCCGAAAGGCGTAGTCGATGGGAAACGGGTTAATATTCCCGTACTTCTTACAATTGCGATGGGGGGACGGAGAAGGCTAGGTGGGCTTGGCGACGGTCGTCCAAGTTCAAGTATGTAGGCTGTATTCTTAGGCAAATCCGGGAATACACTAGGCTGAGATACGATGTCGAGCTACTACGGTAGTGAAGCCATTGATGCCATGCTTCCAGGAAAAGCCTCTAAGCTTCAGATTGTAAGGAATCGTACCCCAAACCGACACAGGTGGTCGAGTAGAGAATACTAAGGCGCTTGAGAGAACTCGGGTGAAGGAACTAGGCAAAATGGTACCGTAACTTCGGGAGAAGGTACGCTCCTAGCGGTGATGAGACTTGCTCTCTAAGCTGCCGGGAGTCGCAGATACCAGGTGGCTGCAACTGTTTATTAAAAACATAGCACTGTGCTAAATCGTAAGATGACGTATACGGTGTGACGCCTGCCCGGTGCTTGAAGGTTAATTGATGGGGTTAGACTTCGGTCGAAGCTCTTGATCGAAGCCCAAGTAAACGGCGGCCGTAACTATAACGGTCCTAAGGTAGCGAAATTCCTTGTCGGGTAAGTTCCGACCTGCACGAATGGCGTAATGATGGCCACGCTGTCTCCACCCGAGACTCAGTGAAATTGAAATCGCTGTGAAGATGCAGTGTACCCGCGGCTAGACGGAAAGACCCCGTGAACCTTTACTACAGCTTGGCACTGAACATTGACCCTACATGTGTAGGATAGGTGGGAGCCTTTGAAGCAAGTACGCCAGTATTTGTGGAGGCAATCTTGAAATACCACCCTTGTATGCTTGATGTTCTAACGTTGGCCCCTTATCGGGGTTGCGGACAGTGCCTGGTGGGTAGTTTGACTGGGGCGGTCTCCTCCCAAAGAGTAACGGAGGAGCACGAAGGTGGGCTAATCACGGTTGGACATCGTGAGGTTAGTGCAATGGCATAAGCCCGCTTGACTGCGAGAATGACAATTCGAGCAGGTGCGAAAGCAGGTCATAGTGATCCGGTGGTTCTGAATGGAAGGGCCATCGCTCAACGGATAAAAGGTACTCCGGGGATAACAGGCTGATACCGCCCAAGAGTTCATATCGACGGCGGTGTTTGGCACCTCGATGTCGGCTCATCACATCCTGGGGCTGAAGTCGGTCCCAAGGGTATGGCTGTTCGCCATTTAAAGTGGTACGCGAGCTGGGTTTAGAACGTCGTGAGACAGTTCGGTCCCTATCTGCCGTGGGCGTTGGATGATTGAAGGGGGCTGCTCCTAGTACGAGAGGACCGGAGTGGACGAACCTCTGGTGTTCGGGTTGTCACGCCAGTGGCATTGCCCGGTAGCTAAGTTCGGAATCGATAAACGCTGAAAGCATCTAAGCGTGAAGCGAGCCCTGAGATGAGTCATCCCTGATACTTTAAGTATCCTAAAGGGTTGTTGGAGACTACGACGTAGATAGGTCAGGTGTGTAAGTGCTGCGAGGCATTGAGCTAACTGATACTAATTGCCCGTGAGGCTTAACCATACAACACCCAAGGGGTTTTGAACGGATTTGAAGTTGCAAGAAACAAATTGAATGTGATTAAGAACACAATAAGCTTTCCAAATTAAAGAATTTGCTTGGCGACCATAGCATTATGGACCCACCTGATCCCATGCCGAACTCAGAAGTGAAACGTAATAGCGCCGATGGTAGTGTGGGGTTTCCCCATGTGAGAGTAGGACATCGCCAGGCTTCCAATTTATTTTCACTTTTTTAAAAAGTGAAGACAAAAGTGTTATGAACACTTGTCATCGACGACAAGTAGTCCACTGCGGAGTGGTAGTTCAGTTGGTTAGAATACCGGCCTGTCACGCCGGGGGTCGCGGGTTCGAGTCCCGTCCACTCCGCCACTTATTTGAAAAAGCCCTAATCGAAAGATTAGGGCTTTTTTACGTCTGTAAAAAAATGAATGAGATAAGCAGAGCGAAGTGGTAGCTCAGTTGGTTAGGCTTTTTATTGGAGAGCTTAGCGGTCTATCACTCCGGGGGACGTGTTGCTTTCAAGGTTGATAGAAAGTCCCGTTAACGTAGTCACTTATTTGAAGAAGCTCTAATCGAAAGATTAGGGCTTTTTTGCATCTGTAGAAAACGGAATGAGATAAGCAGAGCGAAATGGTAGTTCAGTTGGTTAGGCTTTTTATTGGAGAGCTTAACGGCTGCTGGGGGATGTGTTGCTCTTAAACTTGATAAAAAGCATATAAATATAGCTACTTATATTGAGATAATTAAATGATGGAGACTCTAGGACGTGTAATTTTAGATGAATAGAGGCGGGGGGGGGTGTACAGCTTAAATATCAAAATGGGTATGCACCGTATTAATGCACACCCATAACTTAATTATAGAATTTGATTCAGTATATGATCTGCTTTAATTCGCTTAATTCTTTTGATTAATTTTTTTACTTCAACAGGATAACTATCAAGCTTATCTACTTGTTTATATGAACCAATTAATTGTGTATGTTCTAAGATTACATCTAGTTCAGCCTGCTTCGTATCTACAAGTAACTGTTCAGGATCCTGCAATAATAGTCCATTCTCAAGATCTAGTTTCCATGCTCTTGGGTTTAGATTACTACCTGTAATTAGTGTATATTCTTTATCTACCCACATACCTTTTAGATGAAAACTGTTGTTCTCATGTTTCCATAAGTTAAGAGATAATTGTCTGCTAGCAATGTAAGTCTCATTAGCTTTAGCAAAGTTTCTTAGATTTATCTCATATAGGTATGGTAACCCTGCAATAGTCTTAAATTCTTCTTCAGGTGAAATGTAGAAATCATTAGCAGTTTTGTCACCGACAATAATTGTTACTTTCACTCCTCGTCGTAGTGCTTTTTTAAGTTCTTTTGCAATAGGTTTAGGGAAGTTGAAGTAAGGAGTACAGATTGTAATTTCAGATGTGGCTGATGCTAAAAGAGTGCGAATATAATTATTTAATTTATTCCCTTTTCTTCCTAAGCCAACAAGAGGTGTTATACCAACTTCACCTTCTTTTCTTGTCTGAGACGTAAATTGGTAGTTTGCTAAACCGAGCTGCTTTCTTAACTCTTTAATTTCTGGCTTAAGGGATTTTGTATCAGGTCTATTTTGTTGTGATAAACAATTTACAGCAGGACTAGCAATCAATGTTTTCTTAATAAATGAAACCATTGAATTAGCAAGAAGAGCATTATTTAAAACGTGGTATCTGTCGAAACGGTATTTATCTTTATGGGCAAGGTATACATCATTTAAGCTAGCGCCGCTATAAACAACGGTGTCGTCAAAGATAAAACCTTTTAGATGCAAAACGCCGAAAACTTCTTTATTTCTTACTGGAACACCAAGGACATTTATTGAATGCTCATATTTTTCAGAAAATTCTCGATATAACGCTGCGTTACCATCACTCTTTTCAGCACCGATAAGTCCTCTTTGAGCTCGATGCCAATCAACAAGAACATTAATGTCTAGTGTCGGATTTTTCTGTTTAGCTTCATACAGAGCGGTAAAGATTTCTCTACCAGCATCATCATTTTCTAAGTAAAGTGCAACTATATAAATGCGTTGTTGTGCATTTTCTATTTGTTTAAGAAGTTCATACCGAAAATCTGCAGCGGTGTGAAGAATCTTAATATTCTCAGGATTTTGAGACAACATTGGGAGCTTAGATAGCTGTTCTTTACTTTCTTGAGGTTTCAAATTCATAACCAATCATTAAATAATCAATATAAGGGGATAGATTTTAGCAAACTTCATGGGTATTGCCGAGAGTAATATCTAATTGTTAGTTTTTTTATAGAGAAGGATATCCAATTCTTTTCCAGTATTTGTATATCTATCATGCTTAGATTTGAGTACATAAGGAATATTCTTTTTATCTATATGAATGAAATCGTTTTTCAAATAAAACTCACTTAACTGAGGTTCACAAAAGCAATAGCAGTGTTCTAATGATAAAAATTCATTTAGCTTAAATAACAGTTGGCTTCCAAGACTCTCGCCTCTTCTTTCTTTGATTATCATCATTCCTGTTAAAAAATGACACTCTTCATAGGTCTTTATACGCATAGCCCCTAAGATTTTCTTATCCCCCTCTATTACTATTATTTCTTCTTTTCCCTTAGGCTTTCCTGACGGGTAGTTTTCCTTGTAGATTTTATGCAATAAAGGAAGGCGTAATTTGTCTAGATGAGAAACGGTAAGATTCATTAGCTCTGTTCTATATAGTTGTTATGTATTAAGTTAGAATGTACTTAATCTAATCAATTAAATACAGCACTATGCAGATTTTACTTAATAAAACACTTAAGCCTTATAATAGTTTTTCAGTTAACGAGAGTGCTGATTTAATCATTCAAGCTGATTCTATAGAGGATCTAATTGATATTTGGTCTGATAAAAAATACACAGACATGACAAAACTACCTTTAGGGCGAGGGAGTAATACCTTATTTTGTAATCACTTTAATGGTGTCGTTGTTCTTAATCGACTTTTCGGAAAATCAGTAACAGAAACGGATACTGATTATTTGCTGAAAATTTCTAGTGGAGAAGATTGGCCTGCATTAGTTGAGTGGTGTGTTGATAATGGATTCGCCGGCATTGAGAATCTAGCAATGATTCCAGGTTGTGCAGGCTCTGCTCCTATTCAAAATATCGGTGCTTATGGTCTTGAGCTAAAAGATATATGTGAGTCTGTTGAATATTTGGATCTTGAAACACTTCAAATTAAAACATTGAAGAATTCAGAATGTTTATTTGGTTATCGAGAATCTATTTTTAAGCACGAGCTCAAAGATCGTTGCATCATTACAGCGATAACACTTCGTTTAAATAAACAATGGCAGCCTGTTCTTGCTTATGGCCCATTGAGTGATTTACGAAATAGTAAAACCACACCTAAGAACGTATTTGATAAAATTTGTGAAATTCGAAGTAAAAAACTCCCTGATCCAAATGTGATTGGAAATGCAGGTAGTTTCTTTAAGAATCCTGTTATATCAGAAGATCACTATTTAGCCTTATGTGAAACTTACCCTAATTTACCTGCTTATGATGTCACTGAAGGGAAGAAAATAGCAGCTGGTTGGCTTATTGATAATGCTGGTTTAAAAGGTTTCAAAATTAATGGAGCCCAAGTACATCAAGAACAAGCGTTGGTGCTAATTAACACTGGTACAGCGACATCTGAAGATATTTTAGAGTTAGCAAATTATGTAAAAAACATTGTCTTAGATATGTATGATATTGAACTTGAACATGAAGTTAGATTTTATCTAAATGGTGAAGAATCTTTTTTATCGGAGCTCTTTGATGAAAGAACACACTAAAAAACTTGAGATCTTAAGACTGCTTAGTGATGGACACTTTCATTCAGGTGAAGAGTTGGGTGAACAACTTAATATTTCTCGAGCCGCAATAAGCAAACACATTAATGTGATTCAGAGTTGGGGACTTGAGATTTACAAAGTAAAAGGTAAAGGTTACTCACTCTCAACTCCTATTGAGTTATTACAACAAGAGTTAGTTTCTCATAATAAGCTACCGAAACCTGAAGTTCTTGGCGTTGTTGATTCAACAAATCAGTATTTGCTAAATAATATGACCTCTCTTGAGTGCGGACAATCTTGTATAGCTGAATATCAATCTGCTGGACGAGGTCGAAGAGGGCGTTCATGGGTATCTCCATTTGGAGGAAATATCTATTTGTCTCTCTATTGGAGATTGGATGATGGCCTTGCTGCTACAATGGGATTAAGTTTAGCTGTTGGTATTGCTGTTGTTGAGGCTTTAGAAAAATTAGGTTGTAGAAATCTTAAATTAAAGTGGCCTAATGATATTTATTGGAATAACAGAAAGCTAGGTGGTGTTCTTATTGAACTTTCAGCCCAATCAGGTGGCGCCGCCCATGTCGTCATTGGTATCGGGATAAATGTTGATCTTAGTGAACGATTTACTACTGAAATAGACCAACCTTGGGTTGATTTAAAAACGATTCTTGGCCAAAACCACATCAGAAATAAATTAGCGAACGCATTATTAGTTTCGCTTGAAGAAACGATGAAAGAGTTTGAGTGTTTTGGTCTATCCCGTTTTGTTGAAAGATGGAATAAATACGATAACTTTAAAGGCCAAGAAATTTCGCTTCAATTAGGAAATGGTACCGTTACAGGAGTTTGCAACGGTATTGATGCCCAAGGTGCGCTGTTACTTATCAATGCTGATGGTCTAACAGCTTACAATGGCGGTGAAATATCGATAAAGAAACAATAGTTACTTTCTTATCGCTACTTGATTAATTGAATGGTTTTCACCTTTTGAAAGAATAAGACTAGCTCGATTCTTTGTTGGTAAAATGTTTTCCACAAGATTGAGGCCATTAATCGTATCCCAAATATGTTGAGCTTTCTTAATTGAGTCAGTTGTAGACAGTTCTGTGTAGTGCGAAAAATAAGATCCATTTTCTTTAAAAGCACTTTCTCGTAATTTTAAAAAACGTTCGACATACCATTCTTTAAGTTGTTCTGCCGATGCGTCTACATATATTGAGAAGTTAAGAAAGTCTGACACAAAACGGTGATGCTGTTCGTCAGGATAATCGTTACTATTTTGAAGTACATTTAAACCTTCAATGATCAAGATGTCTGGTGATTCAATAACTTTTCGCTCACCGGTTACGTTATAAGTCAGGTGTGAATATAAAGGTGCCGATACCGATTTTTTTCCCGATTTTACATCAGAAACAAAAGAAACCAATGAGTTGGTATCATAAGACTCTGGAAAGCCTTTTTTATGCATGATGTTCTTAACTTTTAGAACTTCATTAGGATAAAGAAAACCATCTGTTGTCACCAGTTGAGTATCTAAGTTTGGTAATAACTGTTTGAGCAGAGTCTGAATGATTCTTGCTGTTGTACTTTTTCCTACTGCAACACTTCCCGCTATACCAATAATAAAAGGGGATTTTATATCTTGGTGTGAAAGAAATTTTTCTAAAATAATGTTTTTTTCGCGATGGCTATCAATATGTAATTGCAATAAGCGAATTAAAGGCAAATAAATTTCACTCACTTCATCAATGCTTATATTTTCATTGATGCCTCGTAAGCTCGTTAACTCTTTTTCTGTAAGTGTCATAGGCGTCGATTTTCGCAATTCAGCCCAATGCTCACGAGTAAATGTTAAATAAGAGTTCACATGACTTACCTAATGGATTAATGAATGTTGAACAATACAATAAGCCTCTTTAAGAAAAAAGCGGTCTTATTACTTTTTGGTTATGGATTTGATGAGATAGACAACTTTTTGAGTAAAAAAGCAAAAAAAAACGTTTTATTTGAATTTTCAGTTGCATGATATTTCTAGATTCACTAGAATGCGCACCAATTGTGCCGACTTAGCTCAGTAGGTAGAGCAACTGACTTGTAATCAGTAGGTCACCAGTTCGACTCCGGTAGTCGGCACCACTTTTACTTTTTTCGAAAGGTAGAAGTAAAATTTGGAGGGGTTCCCGAGTGGCCAAAGGGAGCAGACTGTAAATCTGCCGCGAAAGCTTCGATGGTTCGAATCCGTCCCCCTCCACCATATTTCAGGTTAAATAGCTCAATCGAGTTACGTGTGCGGGCATCGTATAATGGCTATTACCTCAGCCTTCCAAGCTGATGATGCGGGTTCGATTCCCGCTGCCCGCTCCATATCTTTTGTGCGCTGATATAGCTCAGTTGGTAGAGCGCACCCTTGGTAAGGGTGAGGTCCCCAGTTCAAATCTGGGTATTAGCACCAGATTGCCTATTTCTCCTTTTAAAAAATCATATATTCAATCTATATTTGGTTACGTGGTCATTCAAAGCCACTAATATCCGTACCTAGAGGGACTATCCATGTCTAAAGAAAAATTTGAACGTACGAAACCGCACGTAAACGTTGGTACTATCGGCCACGTTGACCACGGTAAAACAACTCTAACAGCTGCTATCTGTACTACACTTGCAAAAATCTACGGCGGTGTAGCTAAAGATTTCGCATCAATCGATAACGCTCCTGAAGAGCGCGAGCGTGGTATCACAATCTCAACTTCTCACGTTGAGTACGATACTCCTGCACGTCACTACGCACACGTTGACTGTCCTGGACACGCCGATTATGTTAAAAACATGATCACTGGTGCTGCTCAAATGGATGGTGGTATCCTAGTTGTTGCTGCAACAGATGGTCCAATGCCACAAACTCGTGAGCACATCCTACTTGGTCGTCAAGTTGGTATCCCTTACATCATCGTATTCATGAACAAATGTGACATGGTTGATGATGAAGAGCTTCTAGAACTAGTTGAAATGGAAGTTCGTGAACTTCTTTCTGAGTACGACTTCCCAGGTGATGATCTACCAGTAATTCAAGGTTCAGCTCTTGGCGCTCTAAACGGCGAAAAAGAGTGGGAAGACAAGATCGTTGAGCTTGCAGAAGCACTAGATTCTTACATCCCAGAACCAGAGCGTGCTGTTGACCAACCGTTCCTACTACCAATTGAAGATGTATTCTCAATCCAAGGTCGTGGTACAGTTGTAACTGGTCGTATCGAGCGCGGTATCCTACGCGTAGGTGACGAAGTAGAAATCGTTGGTATCAAAGAAACAACAATGACTACTTGTACAGGTGTTGAAATGTTCCGTAAACTGCTTGACGAAGGTCGTGCAGGTGAGAACGTTGGTGCACTACTACGTGGTACTAAGCGTGATGACGTTGAACGTGGCCAAGTACTTGCTGCTAAAGGTTCAATCAACCCACACACTAAATTTGAGTCAGAAGTGTACGTTCTTTCTAAAGATGAAGGCGGCCGTCACACTCCTTTCTTCAAAGGTTACCGTCCACAGTTCTACTTCCGTACAACTGACGTAACAGGCGACATCACTCTACCTGAAGGCGTAGAAATGGTAATGCCAGGTGATAACGTTCAAATGACGGTTGAGCTAATCGCTCCAATCGCAATGGACGAAGGTCTACGCTTCGCGATCCGTGAAGGTGGCCGTACAGTTGGTGCTGGTGTTGTTGCTAAAATCTTTGCTTAAGATTTGACTAAGTACTAGTAAAAAGGGCATCATTTGATGCCCTTTTTCTGCGTTGTATTGTGTGTTGTTTTGCATTTTTAGAAAATACACAGCACAGCGCAGATGAATCAACGAAATTGTTGGTTTATGGAATGAAGATACTAGGCTATATTAAGTCTGGTTAACAATTTCTATCAAGTGATAGAAGTAAATTATGGTTATGTCACAGGTTGGTTTATGAAAACAAATACTGAGACAACAGAAACTTCAGGCGCAGCTGATACAGTAAAATGGTTACTTGTTTTAGTTCTATTATCTGCTGCTGTTGTTGGTAATTACTTACTAGCTGATTTATCTGTTGTTATTCGAGCTGCCGGTGTGGTTGCATTAATTGCTGCTGCTGGTGGTATTGCTGCTTTCACAGCAAAAGGTCAAACTGCAATTGCATTTGCTCGTGAATCAAGAATGGAAGTTAGAAAGGTTGTTTGGCCTACACGCCAAGAAACAACACAAACAACTTTCATTGTTCTAGCTGTATGTATCGTGATGGCTCTGATTTTATGGGGCATTGATGGTATTATGGTTAGACTAATTGGCTTAATCACAGGTGTTTGAGGATAAGTGATCATGAGTGAAGCTCCAAAAAAACGTTGGTATGTAGTTCAAGCTTTTTCAGGCTTTGAAGGTCGTGTATCTCAATCGCTACGCGAACATATTAAAATGCATAACATGGAAGAGTTATTTGGTGAAGTACTAGTACCAACTGAAGAAGTGGTAGAAATGCGTGCTGGCCAACGTCGTAAAAGCGAACGTAAATTTTTCCCTGGTTACGTTTTAGTGCAAATGATCATGAATGATGAATCATGGCACTTAGTACGTAGTATTCCACGTGTAATGGGGTTCATTGGTGGTACTTCGGATCGCCCTGCACCAATTACTGATAAAGAAGCGGATGCCATTTTAAACCGTCTTGAGCAAGCGAGCGAAGCTCCACGTCCTAAGACATTGTTTGAAGCTGGTGAAGTGGTTCGTGTTACTGAAGGCCCATTCGCAGACTTTAACGGTACTGTTGAAGAAGTGGATTACGAGAAGAGTCGCTTAAAAGTATCTGTATCTATCTTTGGTCGTGCAACTCCAGTAGAACTAGAGTTCAGCCAAGTAGAAAAAAACTGATCGAAAAATCAGCAAAAGGTATTGTCAAAGGCGCGAATTATTACTATAATTTCGCGCCTTTTTGTTAACGGGGAGCTAATCCAGTTGGATAGCGTTTGAACCCAAGTATTAGGAAATATCATGGCTAAGAAAGTTGAAGCTTATATCAAACTGCAAGTTGCAGCAGGTATGGCGAACCCAAGTCCACCAGTTGGTCCTGCACTAGGTCAACACGGTGTGAACATCATGGAATTCTGTAAAGCGTTTAACGCAAAAACAGAATCTATCGAGAAAGGTCTACCAATCCCAGTAGTTATCTCTGTATACAACGACCGTTCTTTCACGTTCGTTACTAAGACTCCACCAGCAGCAGTTCTTCTTAAGAAAGCTGCAGGCGTTAAGTCTGGTTCTGGTCGTCCAAACACTGAGAAAGTTGGTACTGTTACTGACGCTCAACTACAAGAGATCGCAGAAACTAAAGCTGCGGACATGACTGGTGCTGACATTGAAGCTATGAAGCGTTCAATTGCTGGTACTGCTCGTTCAATGGGCCTAGTGGTAGAGGGTTAATATAATGGCAAAACTTACTAAGCGCATGCGCAATATCCGCGAAAAAGTTGAAGTTACTAAAGAATACGACATCAACGAAGCTGTTGCTCTTCTAAAAGAACTTGCTACTGCTAAGTTCACAGAAAGCGTTGACGTTGCTGTTAACCTTGGCATCGATGCACGTAAATCTGACCAAAACGTTCGTGGTGCAACTGTACTACCACACGGTACTGGTCGTGACATTCGTGTTGCTGTTTTCACTCAAGGTGCAAACGCAGAAGCTGCTAAAGAAGCTGGTGCTGATCTAGTTGGTATGGAAGATCTTGCTGAACTAGTTAAGAAAGGCGAAATGAACTTTGACGTTGTTGTTGCTTCTCCTGATGCAATGCGCGTTGTTGGTCAACTAGGTACAATCCTAGGTCCTCGCGGTCTTATGCCAAACCCTAAAGTTGGTACTGTAACGCCTAACGTAGCTGAAGCTGTTAAGAACGCTAAAGCTGGTCAAGTTCGTTACCGTAACGACAAAAACGGCATCATCCACACTACTATCGGTAAAGTGGACTTTGATGCTGCTCAACTTAAAGAGAACCTAGAAGCTCTTTTAGTTGCACTTAAGAAAGCAAAACCAACTTCTGCGAAAGGTACTTTCGTGAAGAAGGTAAGCATCTCTACTACAATGGGTGCTGGTGTATCTTTAGATCAAGCGACTCTAAATACACAAACAAACTAATTTGCAAAGGTGGGAAATTCATGTATAATTTTCCGCCTATCAAATTTATGGTTGGGGCTTTCTGATTTTTAATTAGAAAGTCTCCGTCCAAGACCGTAGGCGCTCGTAAGAGCTTAATAAAACCTGCGTAGACGGTGCCCGAACTTGAAATCAATTTTATAAAAATTGGTTTTCTGTGAATGCATCGTATTTACTCTCCTACATTTTGTAGTGAGTGGTGTAATCACAACCAGAGGTTAATCCAAATGGCTTTAAATCTTCAAGACAAAAAAGCAATTGTTGCTGAAGTCAACGAAGCAGCCAGTGGTGCACTTTCTGCAGTTGTAGCTGACTCTCGTGGCGTTCCTGTTGCTGCGATGACTGTTCTACGTAAACAAGCGCGTGAAGCGGGCGTTTACATGAAAGTTGTTCGTAACACATTAGCACGCCGTGCAGTAGAAGGTACTGAGTATGAGTGTCTAACTGACACTTTCACTGGTCCGTCTCTACTTGCATTCTCTAACGAGCACCCAGGTGCTGCAGCGCGTCTTTTCAAAGACTTCGCTAAAGAGAATAAAGATTTCGAGATCAAAGCTGCTGCATTTGAAGGCGCAGTTACTGATGCTGATGTACTAGCGACACTACCAACTTACGACGAAGCTATCGCACGCCTAATGATGTGCATGAAAGAAGCTTCTGCTGGCAAGCTGGTTCGTACTATCGCTGCTGTTCGTGACCAAAAAGAAGAAGCTGCGGCATAAGCCTTGCTTTAACTGGTTACAAAATAAATTATTGTTGACTTAAAAGAGAATTGTTATGTCTATTACTAACGAGCAAATCCTAGACGCAGTTGCAGAAATGTCTGTAATGCAAGTTGTTGAGCTTATCGAAGCTATGGAAGAAAAATTCGGTGTTACTGCTGCTGCTGCAGTAGTTGCAGGTGGCGCAGCTGGCGGCGACGCTGCTGAAGAGCAATCTGAATTTGACGTAATCCTAACTTCTGCTGGCGCTAACAAAGTTGCTGTTATCAAAGCAGTACGTGGCGCTACTGGCCTAGGTCTTAAAGAAGCTAAAGGTCTTGTAGACTCAGCTCCAGCACCTCTAAAAGAAGGCGTTGACAAAGCTGAAGCTGAAGCTCTTAAAGCTCAGTTAGAAGAAGCTGGTGCTTCTGTTGAAGTTAAGTAATTATTACTTAGTTTCATAGCCTAACGGCTAATGGCTGGTGGTTTATTAACCACCGGCCTTTTTGCGCTGTAGGGTGTAGGGTAATTTCACACTGTTTAGAACCCCTCATCCGAGCAAAAAACATGATCACAAATCAGTGAACATGTCCTACAGAAAACAGTGTTATTAGTCACTGTCCCAGCCTTTAAAGACAAAGGCGGACGGTTCGGGTCACTTATCAGCGAGCTGAGGAACCCCATGGTTTACTCTTATACAGAGAAAAAGCGCATCCGTAAGGATTTTGGTAAGCGTCCACAAGTGTTGGACATACCATACTTGCTATCGATCCAGCTTGATTCTTTTACAAAATTTATCGAGCAAGATCCAGAAGGGCAATACGGTCTTGAGGCTGCCTTCCGTTCTGTTTTTCCAATTCAGAGCTACAACGGCAACTCTAAGCTAGAATACGTTAGCTACAATCTCCGTGAGCCAGAATTTGACGTTAAAGAATGTCAAATCCGTGGTGTTACATATTCTGCACCACTACGTGTTAAACTGCGTTTGGTTGTGTACGATAAAGATGCACCAGCAAACACGGTTAAAGACATTAAAGAACAAGAAGTCTACATGGGCGAAATTCCGCTTATGACAGACAATGGTACTTTTGTAATCAATGGTACTGAAAGGGTTATCGTATCCCAGCTGCACCGCAGCCCAGGTGTCTTCTTCGACAGCGATAAGGGTAAGACCCATTCATCTGGTAAAGTTCTTTATAACGCACGTGTAATTCCTTACCGTGGTTCATGGTTAGATTTCGAATTTGATCCTAAGGATAACTTATTCGTACGTATCGACCGTCGTCGTAAATTACCAGCAACGATCATCCTACGTGCACTGAATAAAACAACAGAAGAGATCCTAGATCTATTCTTCGATAAAGTTGTTTTTGAAGTGAAAGATCAAACGCTAATGATGGAATTACTTCCTGAGCGTTTACGTGGTGAAACTGCAACTTTTGATATCGAAGCTAACGGCAAAGTTTATGTAGAAGCTGGCCGTCGTATTACTGCGCGTCATATTCGCCAGTTAACGAAAGACGATATCACTCATATTGAAGTTCCAGTTGATTACATCGTAGGTAAAGTGGCTTCTCACGACTACGTGAATGAAGACACTGGCGAGATCATTATCGCAGCTAACCAAGAGTTTAGCTTAGAAGATCTGGCTAATTTATCTCAGGCTGGCTACAAGAAGATCGAAGTACTATTTACTAACGATCTTGATCATGGTGCATACATCTCTGACACATTACGTGCAGATTCAACTGTTGACCGTTTATCGGCTCTTGTTGAAATTTACCGTATGATGCGCCCTGGCGAGCCGCCAACAAAAGAAGCTGCTGAAGCATTATTCGAAAGCCTATTCTTCTCTGAAGAACGCTATGACTTATCGACTGTTGGTCGTATGAAGTTCAATAGCTCTATTGGCCGTGATAATGACGAAGGTGCTGGCGTTCTTGATGAGACAGACATCATTGAAGTGATGCGTAAACTGATCGATATCCGTAACGGTATTGGTGAAGTCGATGATATCGACCACCTAGGTAACCGTCGTATTCGTTCTGTTGGCGAAATGGCAGAAAACCAATTCCGTGTTGGTCTAGTTCGTGTAGAACGTGCTGTTCGTGAGCGTCTAAGTCTTGGTGACCTTGATGCAATTATGCCTCAAGACCTTATCAACGCTAAGCCGATTTCAGCTGCAGTTAAAGAATTCTTTGGCTCTTCACAGCTGTCTCAGTTTATGGACCAAAACAACCCATTGTCAGAAGTTACGCACAAACGTCGTATTTCTGCTTTAGGTCCTGGTGGTCTAACTCGTGAGCGTGCTGGCTTCGAAGTTCGTGACGTACACGCGACTCACTACGGTCGTCTATGTCCTATCGAAACGCCTGAAGGTCCAAACATCGGTCTGATTAACTCACTATCAGCATTTGCACAATGTAACGAGTACGGTTTCCTAGAAACTCCATACCGTCGTGTTGTTGATGGTCAAGTAACTGATCAAGTTGATTACCTATCTGCTATCGAAGAAGGTACTTTTGTTATTGCACAGGCTAACGCCGTGTTAACTGAAGAAGGTACTTTTGCTGATGAACTAATCATCGCTCGTCAGAAAGGTGAATCTGGTCTACACCCTCGTGAACATATCCAATATATGGATGTCGCGACAAACCAAGTTGTATCTGTAGCTGCTTCGCTTATCCCGTTCCTAGAACACGATGATGCGAACCGTGCCCTAATGGGTGCGAACATGCAACGTCAAGCTGTACCTACATTAAAAGCGGATAAGCCTTTAGTTGGTACTGGTATTGAACGTAACGTAGCGGTTGACTCAGGTGTAACAGCTGTTGCTAAACGTGGTGGTGTGGTTCAGTCAGTAGATGCTTCTCGTATCGTTATTAAAGTGAACGAAGAAGAGTTGGTACCTGGTGAAGCTGGTATCGATATCTACAACTTAACTAAATACACTCGTTCTAACCAAAATACGTGTATCAACCAACGTCCTACAGTGCTTCCTGGTGAACCTGTAACTCGTGGTGATGTTCTTGCTGATGGTCCTTCAACAGACCTTGGTGAGCTAGCACTTGGTCAGAACATGCGTATCGCATTTATGCCTTGGAATGGTTACAACTTCGAGGATTCAATCCTTGTATCTGAACGTGTAGTTCAAGAAGACCGTTTCACGACGATTCACATCCAAGAACTATCTTGTGTGGCTCGTGATACTAAACTTGGTTCTGAAGAGATCACAGCAGACATCCCTAACGTAGGTGAAGCCGCTCTGTCTAAACTAGACGAATCAGGTATTGTTTACATTGGTGCTGAAGTTAAGGGTGGTGACATCCTAGTTGGTAAAGTAACACCTAAAGGTGAAACTCAACTGACTCCTGAAGAGAAGCTACTACGTGCTATCTTCGGTGAAAAAGCATCTGATGTTAAAGATTCATCTCTACGTGTACCAAACTCTGTTTCAGGTACTATCATTGACGTACAAGTATTTACGCGTGATGGTGTTGAAAAAGATAAACGTGCTCTAGAAATCGAACAAATGCAGCTTAAAGAAGCTAAGAAAGACATCACTGAAGAGTTCCAAATTCTTGAAGGTGGTCTATTAGCTCGTGTTCGTACACTTCTTGTAGCAGCGGGTGTTTCTGAAGTTAAACTTGATGCAATGGATCGTAAGCAGTGGTTAGAAATCACTCTTGACGACGAAGCGCAACAAAACCAACTTGAGCAACTTGCTGAGCAGTACGACGAACTTAAAGCTGAGTTCGATAAGAAGTTTGAAACTAAGCGTCGTAAGATCACTCAAGGTGATGATCTTGCACCGGGCGTACTGAAGATCGTTAAAGTTTACCTAGCGGTTAAACGTCGTATTCAGCCTGGTGATAAGATGGCGGGTCGTCACGGTAACAAGGGTGTAATCTCTAAGATCAACCCTGTTGAAGACATGCCTTATGATGAGAAAGGTCAACCAGTAGATATCGTATTGAACCCACTGGGTGTACCTTCTCGTATGAACATCGGTCAGATTCTTGAAGTTCATATGGGTCTTGCTGCGAAAGGCGTTGGTGACAAGATCAACCAAATGCTTAAAGAGCAACAAGAACTGCATAAGTTCCGTAACTTCTTACAAAAAGTATACGATCTTGGTGAAACTCGCCAAGAAGTAGATATTGCTGCTCTGTCTGATGACGAAGTTCGTACTTTAATTAAGAACTTACGTGGTGGTTTACCAATCGCTACACCAATCTTTGATGGTGCTCCTGAAGCGTCAATTAAAGAGCTATTAAAACTTGTTGATCTACCAGAATCTGGTCAGTTGAAACTGTTTGATGGTCGTACTGGTGATGCGTTTGAGCGTCCTGTAACTGTTGGTTACATGTACATGCTAAAACTGAACCACTTAGTTGATGACAAGATGCACGCACGTTCTACCGGCTCTTACAGCCTTGTAACTCAGCAACCACTAGGTGGTAAAGCTCAGTTCGGTGGTCAGCGTTTCGGTGAGATGGAAGTATGGGCACTTGAAGCATATGGTGCTGCATATACCCTACAAGAAATGCTAACCGTTAAGTCGGATGACGTGAACGGTCGTACTAAGATGTATAAGAACATCGTAGATGGCGATCATCGTATGGAACCAGGTATGCCAGAATCATTCAACGTATTGTTGAAAGAGATCCGCTCACTTGGTATCAACATCGAGTTAGAAGACGAAGAATAATCTCATTGAGATTGTCCGGTAGAATATAAGGCGCTCGCCGAGCGCCTTTTTTCTCCTTACAGGAGCCGAATGTGAAAGACTTATTAAAGTTTCTGAAAGCACAACACAAGACTGAAGAATTTGATGCAATCAAAATCGGTCTTGCTTCACCTGACCAAATTCGTTCATGGTCTTTTGGTGAAGTTAAAAAGCCAGAAACAATCAACTATCGTACCTTTAAGCCAGAACGTGACGGTCTTTTCTGTGCACGTATCTTTGGCCCAGTTAAAGACTACGAATGCTTATGTGGTAAATACAAACGCCTTAAGCACCGTGGTGTTATCTGTGAAAAATGTGGCGTAGAAGTAACGCAAACTAAAGTTCGTCGTGACCGTATGGGCCACATCGAATTAGCGTCTCCAGTTGCGCACATCTGGTTCCTGAAGTCACTGCCGTCTCGTATTGGTTTGTTAATGGACATTCCACTACGTGATATCGAGCGTGTACTTTACTTTGAATCATATGTGGTTACTGAGCCAGGTATGACTGATCTAGAACGCAGCCAACTTCTTTCTGAAGAAGAATATCTTGATAAGCTAGAAGAGTTCGGTGACGAATTCACAGCTAAGATGGGTGCGGAAGCGATCAAAGATCTGCTAGCGTCTATGGACATGCAAGCAGAAATCGAAGACATGCGTGAAGAGTTAGAAACTACTAATTCTGAAACAAAACGTAAAAAAGTAACTAAGCGTCTGAAACTAGTAGAAGCTTTCGTTCAATCTGGTAACAACCCAGAGTGGATGATTCTAACTGTTCTACCAGTTCTTCCGCCAGATCTTCGTCCTCTAGTACCACTAGATGGCGGTCGTTTTGCTACGTCTGATCTAAATGACTTATACCGTCGTGTGATTAACCGTAACAACCGTTTGAAGCGTCTATTAGACTTAGCTGCACCAGATATTATCGTACGTAACGAAAAACGTATGCTTCAAGAGTCTGTTGATGCGCTGCTTGATAACGGTCGTCGTGGTCGTGCGATTACAGGTTCTAACAAGCGTCCTCTTAAATCTCTTGCTGATATGATCAAGGGTAAACAAGGTCGTTTCCGTCAGAACTTGCTTGGTAAACGTGTAGACTACTCTGGTCGTTCTGTAATTACAGTAGGTCCATACCTTCGTCTACACCAGTGTGGTCTTCCTAAGAAGATGGCACTTGAACTATTTAAACCATTTATCTACAGCAAATTAGAAGGCCGTGGTCTTGCTACGACAATCAAAGCTGCTAAGAAGATGGTAGAGCGTGAAGAAGCGATCGTTTGGGATATCCTAGATGACGTAATTCGTGAACACCCAGTACTGCTTAACCGTGCGCCGACACTTCACCGTCTAGGTATCCAAGCGTTTGAACCAGTACTAATCGAAGGTAAAGCAATTCAGCTTCACCCACTAGTGTGTGCGGCATATAACGCCGACTTCGATGGTGACCAGATGGCGGTACACGTACCACTAACTCTGGAAGCTCAATTAGAAGCACGTACCCTAATGATGTCGACAAACAACATTCTGTCGCCAGCATCAGGTGACCCAATCATCGTACCTTCTCAGGACGTTGTATTAGGTCTGTACTACATGACACGTGAAAAAATTAACGCTAAAGGCGAAGGCATGTACCTTGAAGGTTTTGCTGAAGCTGAAAAAGCATACCGTACAGGTGTTGCTGAGCTACACGCTCGCGTTAAAGTTCGTATCACTGAAGTTATTCGTGATGAGAACGGTATTGAGACTCGTGAAACTAAACTGGTTGATACGACTGTTGGTCGTGCAATGCTATGGCAAATCGTGCCAGAAGGTCTTCCTTACAGCATCATTAACCAGAAGTTAGGTAAGAAGCAAATCTCTAACCTACTAAACGAAGCGTACCGTACTCTTGGTCTTAAAGACACTGTAGTGTTTGCTGACCAAATCATGTACACCGGTTTCGCATACGCAGCATTGTCTGGTGCGTCTGTTGGTATCGATGACATGGTTATCCCTGATGCTAAGTACACGAAAGTTGCTGATGCAGAAGAAGAAGTTAAGCAAATTCAAGAGCAGTACCAATCTGGTCTTGTAACTGCGGGCGAACGTTACAACAAAGTTATCGATATCTGGGCAGCAACAAACGAACAAGTTGCTAAAGAGATGATGGATAACCTGTCTTCAGAAACAGTGCTTAACCGCGATGGTGAAGAAGAGCAACAAGAATCGTTTAACAGCGTTTACATGATGGCCGACTCCGGTGCTCGTGGTTCTGCAGCTCAGATTCGTCAGCTAGCGGGTATGCGTGGTCTGATGGCTAAACCAGATGGTTCAATCATCGAAACACCGATCACGGCGAACTTCCGTGAAGGTCTAAACGTAAACCAATACTTCATCTCAACGCACGGTGCGCGTAAAGGTCTTGCCGATACAGCACTTAAAACTGCGAACTCAGGTTACCTGACTCGTCGTTTAGTAGACGTTGCACAAGATGTAGTTGTTCATTTAGATGACTGTGGTACATACGAAGGTGTGACCATGACTCCTCTAATTGAAGGTGGTGACGTTAAAGAACCTCTACACGAACGTGTTCTAGGTCGTGTGGTTGCTGAAGATGTATTGAAACCAGGTACAGATGAAATTCTTCTTCCACGTAACACTCTTCTTGATGAGAAGCAGTGTCAAATCGTTGAAGAAAACTCAGTTGACCAAATTAAAGTACGTTCAGTAGTAAGTTGTGAAGCTGACTTTGGTTGTTGTGCAAACTGTTACGGTCGTGACCTTGCTCGTGGCCACATGGTTAACCAAGGTGAGTCAGTTGGTGTTATCGCTGCTCAATCAATCGGTGAACCTGGTACACAGCTAACGATGCGTACGTTCCACATCGGTGGTGCGGCATCTACAGCGGCAGCAGACAACAACATTCAAGTTAAGACGACTGGTTCGATCAAGCTTCATAATGCTAAGCACGTAACAAATAGCGAAGGTAACTTAGTTATTACGTCTCGTGCTTCTGAATTAACAGTTATTGATGAGCATGGCCGTACTAAAGAGAGTTACAAGCTATCTTACGGTACTATCTTGAATAAGAAAGATGGTGATGCAGTTAACCAAGGCGATAAGATCGCAGCTTGGGACCCGCATACAATGCCAATCATCACTGAAGTACAAGGTCAAGTTCAATTCGTTGACATGATTGATGGTGTTACGATCACAACTCAAACTGATGAGTTAACTGGTCTATCTTCAATCGTTGTTCTTGATGCGGCTGAGCGTGCTTCTGCTGGTAAAGACATGCGTCCAACAGTGAAACTTGTTGATGCGAACGGTAACGACATCATGATCCCTGGTACTGAAATGCCAGCTCAATACTTCCTACCAGGTAAGGCGATTGTTAACCTTGCTGATGGTGGTAACGTAGGTATTGGTGAAACGTTAGCGCGTATTCCTCAAGCTTCAAGCGGTACTAAAGATATCACCGGTGGTCTACCACGCGTTGCGGACTTATTTGAAGCTCGTAAACCTAAAGAGCCAGCAATTCTTGCTGAGCACGCAGGTATTGTTGCGTTTGGTAAAGAGACTAAAGGTAAGGTTCGCTTATTGATCACTCGTGACGATAACGGCGAAGTTTATGAAGAAATGATTCATAAACACCGTCAACTTAACATCTTTGAAGGTGATAAAGTTGAACGTGGTGACGTTATCTCTGATGGTCCAGAAACTCCACATGATATTCTACGTTTACGTGGTATCCATGCAGTGACTGAATACATCACTAACGAAGTTCAAGAAGTTTACCGCTTACAAGGCGTTAAGATTAACGATAAGCACATTGAAACTATCGTTCGTCAAATGCTACGTAAGTGTACGATTACACATTCTGGTGATTCTACTTTCCTTGAAGGTGAGCAACTAGAATTCGCTAACGTAACGATTGCAAACCGTCAGCTTGAAGCTGAAGGCAAGCAACCTGCACGTTTCGAGCGTGATCTACTAGGTATTACTAAAGCGTCTCTTGCTACTGAGTCGTTCATCTCTGCTGCATCGTTCCAAGAAACGACGCGTGTACTTACTGAAGCAGCTGTTTCTGGTAAGCGTGATGAACTACGTGGTCTGAAAGAAAACGTAATCGTTGGTCGTCTAATTCCAGCGGGTACAGGTTTCGCATACCACCAAGAACGTCAAAAGCAAAAAGCTGTGGAGCAAGAAGGTCCATCAGCTGAGCAAGCGACTGATAACTTAGCGGCACTATTAAATGCAGGTTTCTCTTCTGAAGAGTAATTGATTTAATAAACGCAAATAAAAGCCCTGCAGAGATGCAGGGCTTTTTTTATTTAAGTGATAAATTTATAGTTGAGTAATTACAACAGCATTGTAACTACTGTTATCTGCGGTTACTGTAGCCATATCATTATTAGTTTGGTTAACCATTATCCAGTTATCATTCGAACCATTTTCCAATGTAACCTCAGCCATTGATGAGTCACCCCATTGGGCCACAGAAACAAAGTTATCGTTACTTGAATCAATTGTTACATCCGCTTCGTTGAAGCTACCACCAACAACGACAGCGTAAACGGTATTGTCTAATGAATCATTTTTCATCAAGATTGTCGTGTCGTTATCTGATGCTCCAGCATAAAATGCAGTGTAAGTTGTATTATCATCACCGTTGATTTTAGTTAATGCTTCATTACCTGAACCACCATAAACATGAATTTTAGAGTCATTATCATGTCCTTTTTGACGGATTTTTAATGTACCATTGTTCGATCCGCCCATTACACTGATTTCACCTTCATTACGACGACCTCTTTGAACAATTTTATTGTTCGAGTTATCTGATGCACCATCAAAATTAATGTAGGCTTCATTTTTGCGTCCACGTTGGTCAATTAAACCATTGTTGTTATCGCTGTCGTCAGCAATAACCTTACCTAAATTAAGGCGTCCATCTTGTTCAATTGCGAAGTCATTATCATCACTACCTAAACGAGCTTTTAGAACAGCACGGTTGTGACGACCATCTTGATCAATCATCAGGTCATTATCATCACTTCCGTTACGTACTCTTACTACAGCTTCGTTATGACGCCCCATTTGATAGATATCAACGTCGTTATCATCAGAGTTTCGGATTAACACATCTGCATCATTCCCTACTGCTGGCGACATTTGGAAAATATTAACGTCATTATCATCTGCATTAAATAGCTCTACATCTGCTGTATTCCCAGCATATGCAGCACCAGAAAGTAAGATAGTTGAGATTGCGATTGCTAGCTTTTTCATAATAAAACTTCCTTGAAATGATTTTTAATTTACGATGGATATGAATCTATCCATTCCGTTTACTAAGATAATTCCTTGATTGCCAGTTTGATTAATGGAAAAACCTGCACCATTATTTTTATTCACTGCAGCTGCAATATTTGAATCACCTGTTTGGTTTACTACGTTTTGTTTACCGTTACCTGTTTGTACTAAATGAGCTATGTTGTCATTACCTTCTTGTAAAATGGCACCTTCATGGTTTAATCCTAGCTGTTTCAATGTAGCTGAATTATTTGTGCCATTTTGAGCAATTAACCCTACATTATTGCTACCTAGTTGCATGACGGCTGCTGTATTGTCATAGCCAGTTTGTTTTACTTTTGCTTTATTACTTCCTGTTTTATTTACATTATGTTGAATAATAGTTACTTGCGAATTTGTTGCATTAGTTAATTCAATAATTGCATTATTATCATTGCTCGTATTTAATTCGGATAATTCCGTTAATTCATTTGGAGCATTAAATTCATTAATACCTAGATCAAAATTCGCATAACTGTAACCACTTATCCCCATTAATAAATAGATATAACTTACTGATAATATTTTCATATCAGTATCCCTCTTTCGTGATAGCTTTTTGCCACATCAAAAGTATGGGATTTGCTCAGAGAACAACCATAAACTTATTAATGATATTTTAATTGGTAAAAAATAAACTAAAGTACTATACGTTTTGATTTTTAAATGCTTATTTAATTCTCACAAATGATACAAGCTAAAGGTTATTAATAATTATTTAGTTATTCGGTGGATATGTAGAGGTTTTAAGCTAGTTTTAAATAACAGTCATCATGGAGGAGTGAGATGAGTATCTATTATTTATCGTCAGATCCAACATTGTATTCATCTTTACTTATTGATTTATTAGAGAAATCTTCAGGTCAGGCGATTGTTTCTCTTAATTGTGATGAATTAGTAAATAAAGGGAAAGTAGATGATGACATTCTAGTTATCTTAGATATAAAAAAACAAACAGATAAAAAGTATAAAAATTACATAGATACAATTAATCGAAATAAATTAAAGGTAAGAGAAATACTTTTTAATATAACTGATGAGAATATAAAAAAAAACATAATGAAATATCCGAATGTTGTAGGGGTGTTTTATGAGAAAGATAATATGGATGTTATATCTTATGGAGTAAAGAAAATAATAGAAGGAGAGATGTGGCTTAGTCGTAAAATAATTAATGAATTAATATTTGCATATAGAGAGAAACAGAGTGCGATATTATCAACATCTATTTCATTAACGACAAGAGAAAGTGAAATATTAAGATTATTAGCATCCGGCGCTTCAAATGTAGATATCGCTAATTCATTGTTTGTAAGTGAAAATACAGTTAAGACACACTTATATAATGTCTTTAAAAAATTAAATGTAAAAAATAGATTACAAGCGATGATGTGGGCGAAAGGATATGACTTTGAAGGAAATAATCGATGAATATTAAATATATTAGTATCGTTTTTTTTACATCTTTTATTTCTTTTGCTTCAGATAATAAAGCATCGTTAGAGTCTAAAGCTCCTTTGGAAAATAACAGCGTAAATGAAGTGGATGATTTAATTGAACTTGATGGGTTGATTATTGATCGTACATTGACTCGTTTGGGGCGAGATTTTTATTTTTCTTTTTCTATGAAAATGAACGCTAGATATGAAGATATAGATGTAAACCTAACAATAAAAGAAAGACCGACGGCATTATCTGGAAGCATTATAGGGGTTTATCATTTTGATAAGGTTATTTATAGAAGTGCTCTTTCTCCAGGTCAACGACAGGCTGAAGAGAAAGCAGAGCAGGCTTTAGAAGCCGTAAATAAATACATAGTTAAATGGCAAACAGAAAAGTTATTTAAAGATACATTTGATCTCGATTACCCTGAGATCTAAGGATTGATTATGGCAATAAGGAATGTATTGCTAATGCTATCTATCTGTATACCTGTTTTTGTTCATGCAAGTGAATTGGTATATACACCTGTGAATCCTAATTTCGGAGGAAACCCTTTAAATACATCGCACCTATTTGGTGGCGCAAATGCAATTAATGATTATAAAGGACCTCAAGAAGATTCACTATTTGAACAAGAGTCAGCACTAGATCGTTTAACATCTAGTTTGCAATCTCGTTTGATCAGTCAATTACTTGCTGATGTTGGTAATGGTAATACTGGGCAATTAATTACAGACGATTTCATACTTAATATTGTTGATGATTCAGGGGCTCTATTGATTCAAATTGTTGATAAAGCAACAGGGGAAACATCAGAGATTCAGGTGAGTGGCTTAACTCCAGATTGATCTAACGCTAAGGACTGAGCAATGAAATATTCAATTTATTATTTATTCATACTACTGTTAGCGGGTTGTTCAAATTCAATCGATATTCCTGAAACTTCTGAGTCTCCAACGTTAATGCAGCGAGGAGCAAATTATATTGATTTGATATCGCTACCTAAACCACAAGGAAAAATATTTGTTTCTGTCTATGATTTTAGAGATCAAACGGGACAATATAAGCCACAGCCTAACAGTAACTTTTCGACCGCTGTACCTCAAGGTGGAACGGCTCTTTTAACGATGGCTTTATTAGATTCTGAATGGTTTTATCCTTTAGAACGACAAGGATTACAAAATCTTTTGACTGAACGAAAAATTATTAGAGCGGCTCAAAAAAAGCAGGAATCGATTAGCAATCATGGCTCAACATTACCTTCATTATTGTCTGCTAACGTAATGATAGAAGGGGGTATTGTTGCTTATGATTCAAATATAAAAACCGGTGGTGCAGGAGCTCGTTATTTAGGAATTGGTGGTTCGGGTCAATATAGAGCAGATCAAGTTACTGTGAACATACGAGCGGTAGATGTAAGAAGTGGGAAAATACTGACAAGTGTGACTACAAGTAAAACGATCTTATCTTATGAAGTCTCTGCTGGTGCATTTCGTTTTGTTGATTACAAAGAGTTATTAGAGGTTGAACTAGGGTATACCAATAATGAGCCTGTAAATATTGCTTTGATGTCAGCGATTGATTCCGCTGTCATACACCTTATCGTGAAAGGTGTACAACAAGGGCTATGGCGACCTGCAAATTTAGATACTAGAAATAATCCGATATTTAAAAAATACGCCTCTGAAACCAATCAAATTTTATAAAATTAAATAGAGTGTTTGGGTTCAAACACTCTATTTAATCATTAAGCTCCTGGAGGGTGTGCCAAGCTGCTAGAAATTTGCTCGATTAACCCATCCTCTAACTCAAACCTCGCTTCAATAATTTCACCTAGCGTTGAAAAATCATTGTCGAAATCACTCAATAATAACTCCTCATCATCTTTAGAATATTTATCAGTGAAGTTAAGAATAGGATCGGTTGTTTTTGTTATATGGGCATAAAGTTGACTCATCTCTTCAGTAGGAGAAAAGCCTGTCGCATCCCATTTGGCCATTACCATGTTGTAAATTTTAAAATGACCCTCTGAAATATAATCAATTAGATGCTGTGTAAATGATTGAATTGAAGAGAAATCAGGAAGAGAAGATGCAGATGAGTCAAAAGGTGGCAGTCCGGCCAATTTGCAATACTCAACCAATAAATCTTGGCGAGTTGATAGCCAATGGTCAATAACGTCGCTATTGCCGCCCCATTGTTCTTGGAATTGATTTAGTCTAGTAAGCATAACGATATCCTTGTAGTTGCAAGCAATATTCCAAAGTTCTATATCTATACCCAAGTAAATCTGAGTGTGGTTTCAGTGTAAATTGTTTGGGTATATACTCATTACTATTCTTTAAGATTGCCAGTAAATATGGATGGCTGCAAGAGGGTTGTGATAAAGATGTTAAACCAACATACAAAAGCGTATTGGTGCGTAGTAAATGATTCAAACATTTGGTTGAAGGATGGAAAGCTTCCAAATGGTAGTGCAATTGAGTTTAACTTACCTTTTGAGCAAGCAATATGTATCGGTAATCATAATAGTGAACCAGTAATGTGGTTGAACGATGAATTAGTTAACCAAGAGCTAGCTTATACTGGTCTTAGAGAGTTATTAGAATACCCACAATCTGATTTTTTGTTGTTTAGTAAAGCCATTCAGTATGGGTTCATGGCAAGAGAATTTCGTTTTTGTCCACAATGTGGTGGCCGAACTCAACTCAACCATAATCAAATTGCGATGCAATGTAATGACTGTCGCAAACTCCATTACCCTAGAATATTCCCTTCTATTATTGTTGCTGTTCGTCGTGATGATAAGATTCTACTTGCTCAACACCAAAGGCATAAAGGTGGTTTGTTTACTGTTTTAGCGGGTTTTGTTGAAGTTGGTGAAACACTGGAGATGGCGGTTTCTCGTGAAGTATTTGAAGAGACGGGTATTAAAATAAAAAATATTCGTTATGTAGGAAGCCAACCTTGGGCCTTTCCATCGAGCCTTATGATGGGATATATGGCGGACTATGAGTCTGGTGAAATAAAAGTAGATAGAAATGAGCTCATTAAGGCGGGTTGGTATGATAAAAATTCGCTGCCGGAATTAGCGCCAAAAGGGACTATAGCAAGAGCATTAATTGAAGCAACGTTAAGTGATATTCAGCAAGAAAAAAACACCCAAACAGATGAATGGGTGTAAGTAAGGTGTTGTTATGATTTCCAATTTTAACAATTGTTAATTGGATGTTGTTATTTTCACTAGCAAGACAATTTTTAACACGTGGTTATCTATTGCGCAATTATCATTAATCACAAGATTGGTTAAATATGATCTCGATAGCAAAGGTAGGCTTTTGTTCAGTGAATTGAGTGCTACAATAGCGGGATCAAATATGAGGGAAGATCATGACAGAACTAAAAAATGACCGTTATTTACGTGCATTATTAAAACAACCAGTAGATTACACACCAGTTTGGATGATGCGCCAAGCGGGTCGTTACCTTCCAGAATACAAAGCTACGCGTGCAGAAGCCGGTGACTTTATGTCTTTGTGTAAAAATGCAGAGTTAGCATCAGAAGTAACTCTTCAACCTTTACGCCGTTTTCCCCTAGATGCTGCTATTTTATTCTCTGACATTTTAACTATCCCAGACGCTATGGGTCTTGGTCTGTACTTTGAAACAGGTGAAGGTCCTAAGTTTGAACGTCCAATTACTTGTAAAGCGGATGTTGATAAGATCGGTCTTCCTGATCCAGAAGGTGAACTGCAGTATGTGATGAATGCAGTTCGTCAGATCCGTAAAGATCTAAAAGGTGAAGTTCCACTAATTGGTTTCTCTGGTAGTCCGTGGACATTAGCAACTTACATGGTTGAAGGCGGCAGTTCAAAAGCATTCACTAAAATCAAAAAAATGATGTATGCAGAACCAGCAACACTTCATTTGTTATTAGATAAGTTAGCTGACAGTGTTATTGAGTATTTAAATGCTCAAATTAAAGCGGGTGCACAATCTGTAATGGTATTTGACACATGGGGTGGTGTATTAACTCCTCGTGACTATAACGAGTTCTCATTACGTTACATGCATAAAATTGTTGATGGTTTGATCCGTGAAAACGAAGGTCGCCGTGTACCAGTTACTTTATTCACTAAGAATGGTGGTATGTGGTTAGAGTCGATTGCAGCAACTGGTTGTGATGCAGTAGGCCTTGATTGGACTATTAATATTGCCGATGCAAAAGCTCGTATTGGTGATAAAGTTGCTCTGCAAGGAAACATGGATCCATCAATTCTGTATGCACAACCTGAGCGTATTCGCCAAGAAGTAGGAACCATCCTTGAAGGATTTGGTGATACTGGTACAGGGCATGTATTCAATCTAGGTCATGGTATTCACCTAGACGTCCCACCTGAAAATGCGGGTGTGTTTGTTGATGCAGTTCATGACTTATCTAAGCCGTATCATAAATAAAATCTTAAATTAAGATTCTAGATAAAAAGGAGACTCAATGAAGTCTCCTTTTTTATTGGAACAGAGCTATAATTTTATTGTCATAATTAAAGATAAGAGCAATCAAGAGTCGATTATGTTTAAACAATTACGTACATTATTGAAGAAAGTGATTCATGAGGCGACAGAAAGCGGGGCGAGTGAAACCGCATCGATGCACTTAGCGATGGCCTCACTTTTGTGTGAAGTATCAAACGCGGATCATCAGAGTGATGAGAGAGAAGATACCGCAAAATTACAGTTACTAATGAAGCTTCTTGGCCTTAACGAAGAGTCAGCAAAATTATTGTTACTAGAAGCGATGCAAAAAAGTAAAGCGTCTACATCTTTGTATGAGTTTACAACGAAGTTAAGAGCGCTGATGCCCGAAGAGCGTTATCACTTAATAGAAGCAATGTGGCAAGTGGCCTACGCTGATGGCGTTATAGAGCCAATGGAAGAGGCTGTGATTCGTCAAGTATCAGAGTTAATTTATCTTGATCACTTAGAGTTTATTCGAGCTAAATTAGCGGCAGCACCTAAGGATTAATACACTTAGCCTGTTAATTAAACGAGCAATAACAGGCTAACTATTTTAATAACCCTTAGTAAAGTCTATGGAGTTAATTAAAGAGAACCCATCTCGCCAACGTAAGTAGTTGTCGTAGAATTGTTCAAACACCTGCTCTGGAAAGCTGAGTGCCGCAATATGTGGTGTAATCGTAATATTTGGGTGATTCCAGTAAGGACATTCTTGAGATAGTGGTTCATGAGCAAATACGTCTAAAAATGCATGAGAAATAGATCCAGACTCAAGTGCGTTTAGTAAACCGTAATTTTCCAGTACTTCCCCTCGTCCGACATTAAATAGCAATGCACCATTGCAGTTTTTTAAGGTTTGACTATTTAGTAAATCCATCGTTAATTCCGTCTTTGGTAATGTACTTACAATAACATCTGCATATTGAAAAGCATTTTCAATTTCTGAAATATGGAATATACAATCAAAGGGAGAATCTTTAGGAGGGATCCCTGAACGGTTAATACCATAAACGATAAAGCCAAGTTGCTTAACGGTTGCGGCTAACTCACTTCCTATTGAGCCTGTTCCTAAAATAACCATGCACTTATTGACTAATGAAGAGTATGTATGGGGCTGCCATTGTTTCTTTTTTTGCTGATCAGCATATTGTTTGAAATGACGAAAGTATTGAATGGAGTAACCCAAAACATACTCTGATATTTGTTGACCGAAAATGCCACGAACATTGGTTAAATGGTAATCGGTTCTTAAATTAGGTTGGATTAGAGAGTCAATACCCGCAAAAGTAGACTGTAACCATTTTAGATTTTTGAATTGGTCTAAGAGATCGATGACTAGTGGTGGATCAGCAAGAAGGATCTCTGCTTTTCTAATATCGTGACAAATTTCAAGATCCGGGAGATCCGCTTGCTCTAAAAGTGAGAGGTATTTCTCTTTTTCTTTTGAAATGATAAGTAATTTATTCATAACCTTCCTTTTGTCATTCGCGGTTATCAAGTACACTTAAAGCGTCCTTTTTGAATAGTGCAGAATCGTCTATGTTACGCAACCCGATCCAAGTTCGTTTAGAAAAGTTTGAACCATGGCAACAAATTACTTTTATGGCTTCTTTGTGTGAACGTATGTATCCAAACTACGCACATTACTGTGAGGCTACAGGTTTTGCTGAACCACAAACCTATCGAGTAATTCTTGATAGTATTTGGGAGCTATTGACCGTTAAAAATGCCAAGATTAACTTTGAACGTCAATTAGAAAAACTGGAAGAGATGATCCCAGAAGTTAATGACGATTCAATTTATCTTACTTACCCAGCAATTGATGCTTGTGTTGCACTATCTACTTTCTTACATGGTATTTTAGATCGTGACGAGTTAGAAGAGGCGATGTTTAAGATCAGTCAACTTTCTGTAATGACGGTAGCTCAACTTGTTGAAGCTCAAACCGGTGAAGAAGTGACAGATGAAAATCAAAAAGAGATCGATGTGATCTGTGAAGAGTGGGATGTTCAGTGGGCCATTTTCCGCCCATTACGCGAAGCTGAAGAACGTGATATCGATTTAATTAAAGATTTACGACAAGAATTACGAGATGAAAATATCAGTAATATTGGCTTAGAGTTAACGTACTGATTTTCTGATTTAATAAAAAAACCGATGAGTAATCATCGGTTTTTTTTGTTTGCAAAAGGGGCTTGCTAACACCTTTTATTATTCTTTTTCTTCTTCTTCAGCATCGGTATTATCGATTACACCGTGTTTATTCTTCCAATTTGTCCAACGTTGTTGAGCAAGTTGTTGCATATCGGTAGTTTTGTCTGCTTCATCGATAATTTCTTCGCCGACCATATATTCAAAGATATCTTCTAGTGTTAATAAGCCTTGAACGGTACCGTATTCGTCAATAACTAATGCCAGTTGTGCTCTGTGCTTCATTAGTTGCTCAAAAGCTTTTGGTAGTGTTGACGTACTGATAACAACCTGAATTGGACGCATCATCGCACCAAGAGGTCGTTCACCTTGCCCTTTACGCATTGCTGAGAAAAGTTCTAAGCGGTGAGTGAAGCCGATGATGTTATCACTATCTTCACTGTAAACTAATGGACGCGAAAACGGTGTATCTGAGTGCTTTTCTAAGAACTGTTCAACCGTCATCTCAGCGTTAACACGAAATAATACCGTTCTTGGTGTCATTACTTGGGTAACAGGTACATCTTGAATATTAAGAATGTTGTTTAATATTTTTGATTCACCTTCCGCAAACTCACCATTTTCTTTTGCTAATGTTGCCATAGCTGTAATTTCATCACGCAATTTAGGTGCTTGATGACCACGAGAAAGTCGTTTTGTAATTTGTTCTGACATCCAAACTACTGGGCTTAGCAATAGCACCATCCAATGAAGCATTGTCGCTGCCATCGGAGCAAGTTGACGCCAGTAAGTTGCTCCGATTGTTTTTGGAACAATTTCAGAGAACAGTAGAATGGCAAAAGTTAGGAAAGCTGAAAAAACACCTAACCATTCACTACCAAAAACAATTGATGCTTGAGCACCCGATGCTGCAGCACCTGCGGTGTGAGCTATCGTGTTTAGCGTTAAAATTGATGATAAAGGGCGATCAACATTATCTTTTAATGCTGTTAGTCGAGGTGCAGCGGGGTGGTTTTCTTGTCGTAATTTTGCAAGGTAGCTTGGGCTGATACTAAGAAGAATCGCTTCTAATACCGAACAAATGAAAGAAACACCAATAGAAATGGCTATATAGATGGATAAAATTAACATTATTAATCTCAAAAAAAATAAGCAAGCCACTATAAAATGGGTACGGAATAACCAAAATACAATGACTCATTAATGAAAAATAGTAACAAATTGTGAGACGTTACTCAGTTTATGTCTAAAGAACGCGCATTCTACAGCAAGAAAGGGCACAAACCTTTGCCAGATGGGGTCTTTATGCATTAGAGTTACTAGGATTTCAAAAAAATAGAAGGGAAACCCTAATGAATAAAACCCAGTTAATTGATGCTATTGCTGAAAAAGCAGACCTATCAAAAGCACAAGCAAAAGCAGCTCTTGAAGCGACTCTAGAAGGCGTAACTGGCGCTCTTAAAGATGGCGAGCAAGTTCAACTTATTGGCTTTGGTACTTTTAAAGTTAACAACCGCGCTGCGCGCACTGGTCGCAACCCTAAGACTGGTGAAGAGATTCAAATCAAAGCGGCTAAAGTTCCTGCATTTGTTGCAGGTAAAGCACTGAAAGAATCAGTAAACTAAGCTATACTTTGCCGAGTTAATCCTTAACTCGGCATTTTTATGAAGCGCATTCTATCTACTTTACTTCTATCTACTTTTCTTTTTGGCTGTTCGTCTAATCCATCTGATGAACAACGCATCAAATCTGTTACATTAACCGGTGGTCAAATCCAAGGTGATGCAACAAGTTATTATTGGTATACCCGTCGTTTACAGCAACCTATTGTAGCATCTGATTATGTCACTATGGGTGATTATGGTTGGTATAAAACTACTTATCGTTGGGAAAAAGAAACTCTTGTTGAAGCTGTCCGTGAAGGAGAAATGCTTGATTCTGAGAGTGAGTTAATCCCTTATTCTATGCATATTCGCTATAACGGTAATGGTGAGGCTGTTTATCAACGTTATGATAAAGATGGGCGTATTTTGCCATTAATGCCAGCTCAATTAACACAATTTCAAGATCAATCTAAATATTTGGTCACTAAGGTTGAAGCTCTAAATAAAGACGATATTAAATTATTCCAAGGTGAATGGGATGGTGAGACTTTTTACTCTTGTGATGGTAAACAATACGATCAATTAGAGTTTAACCAAATACTACCTAATTTCGTGGTGGCAAGATTATCTGGCTTGGATAGTTTTATTTCATTTTTAGGCCAAGAAACTCGTAGAGATAAAAATGAGTTAAAGATGTCTGAACTATTACTATTAACAGATGATAGTTATTCATGTGTAGAGCGTCCGGAATTGATTGAAGATTAAGATTAATCAAGTCGAACAAAAAAGGCGCTATTACAGCGCCTTTATTATTTATTTTCTGTAAAGCTATTTGGTTTCTAATTCACGAGCAATAGCACGGTAACCAATATCATTACGATGGAACATTCCATTCCAACTTACTTGTTTAGCAAGCTGATAAGCTCGCTCTTGAGCTTCTGATACGGTATTACCTAATGCGGTAGCACAAAGTACGCGACCACCGTTTGTCACAACATCACCAGCATTGTTATTTGTGGTGCCTGCATGGAAGATTTTTTGACCTTCAACTTCTTCAGAAGGCAGCGAAATAACATCACCTTTTGCGTAATCTCCTGGATACCCACCAGCAGCAAGAACAACACCGATAGAAGCTCGTGGGTCCCATTTAGATTCTGCTTCATCCAATTTCTCGTCGATAGCCATTAGACAAAGCTCAACAAGGTCTGACTCCATACGCATCATGATAGGTTGTGTTTCTGGATCACCAAAGCGACAGTTGTATTCGATTACTTTTGGTGTACCTTCTGCATCGATCATAAGGCCTGCGTAAAGGAAACCTGTATAAGGTGCACCTTCTGCATCCATGCCACGCACTGTAGGGTAGATAACTTCTTCAAGAATACGATTATGAATTTCAGGAGTTACAACAGGAGCTGGAGAGTATGCACCCATACCACCAGTATTTGGACCTGTGTCTTTGTCGCCTACGCGTTTGTGATCTTGGCTTGTTGCCATAGGAAGTACGCTTGCACCATCCACCATTACAATGAAACTGGCTTCTTCACCTTCAAGGAATTCTTCGATAACAACACGGCTACCTGCTTCACCAAATGCATTGCCTGCCAGCATATCTTTGATAGCATCTTCGGCTTCTTCAAGTGTCATTGCAACGATAACGCCTTTACCTGCGGCAAGACCGTCAGCTTTAACAACGATAGGTGCACCTTGTTCACGAACGTAAGCTAATGCAGGTTCAATTTCAGTGAAGTTTGCATAAGAACCCGTTGGGATATCATGACGAGCAAGGAAATCTTTGGTGAACGCTTTAGAACCTTCAAGTTGAGCAGCTGCTTTAGTTGGTCCAAAGATAGGAAGACCAGCTTCACGAAATGCATCAACAACGCCAATAACTAATGGTGCTTCAGGACCAACGATGGTCAGTTCGATTGCTTTTTCTTTCGCAAAAGCAACAAGAGCTGCAACATCTTCAACATCAATAGCGACGTTTTCTAGCTTTGGTTCAAGTGCTGTACCTGCATTACCAGGGGCGATGAATACTGTTTCAACATTTGGGTTTTGTGCTGCTTTCCAACCTAAAGCATGCTCTCTGCCGCCTGCGCCAATGATCAATACGTTCATGTTTTAATCCTTAATACCATATTGTGATGGAGAGAAATTATGTAAATCTATCTTGCTAGAAACTAGAAACTAGAAACTAGAAACTAGAAACTAGAAACTAGAAACTAGAAACTATAAGAGCAGTGAAAACTATCAAGGATCGTTTTTTGCTCTTATAGGAGCGCAGCGTTCTAGTTTCTAGAAGCGAAGCGCTCTCGTTACTGTCTTTCCTAGTGACGGAAGTGACGCATGCCAGTAAAGATCATCGCCATGCCGTGTTCATCAGCAGCTTCGATTACTTCATTGTCACGCATTGAGCCGCCCGGTTGGATAACACATTTGATGCCAGCTTCTGCTGCCGCATCGATACCGTCACGGAATGGGAAGAATGCATCTGATGCCATCACACAACCTTCAACCTGTAGACCTTCATCAGCCGCTTTGATGCCAGCGATCTTCGCAGAGTAAACGCGGCTCATTTGGCCAGCACCTACACCGATAGTCATGTCGCCTTTCGAGTAAACGATCGCGTTAGATTTTACGTACTTCGCTACTTTCCAGCAGAATAGCGCGTCTTTTAGTTCTTCAGCTGTAGGTTGACGCTTAGAAACAACTTGTAGGTCATCTTCAGACACCATGCCTTGGTCACGGTCTTGAACTAATAAGCCGCCATTAACGCGTTTTACGTCAAAACCAGTTGTCTTAGTTGTCCACTCGCCACACTCAAGAAGGCGAAGGTTTTTCTTAGCCGCTACGATTTCTACTGCTTCAGCAGAAACAGAAGGTGCAATGATAACTTCAACGAATTGACGATCAGTGATAGCGGTCGCTGTTGCTGCGTCTAATTCGCGGTTGAATGCGATGATGCCGCCAAATGCAGATGTTGGGTCTGTTTTGAATGCACGGTCGTAAGCTTCTAGGATGTTTTTGCCCAGAGCTACACCACATGGGTTAGCGTGCTTAACGATGACACATGCTGGCTCGTCGAACTCTTTCACACACTCAAGTGCAGCGTCAGTGTCAGCGATGTTGTTGTAAGAAAGTGCTTTACCTTGGATTTGACGAGCAGTAGATACTGATGCTTCTTCAGGATTCGCTTCAACGTAGAATGCCGCAGCTTGGTGGCTGTTCTCACCGTAGCGCATGTCTTGTTTTTTCTCGAACTGTTGGTTGAACGTACGAGGGAATTTGCTCTCTTCATCACCTTCTTTGTTCTCTCCATAAGAAGGAATCATAGTACCGAAGTAGTTAGCTATCATGCCGTCGTAAGAAGCCGTGTGCTCGAATGCAGCGATAGCTAGGTCAAAACGAGTCTCTAGTGTTAGAGATTTCTCGTTCGCGTCCATTTCAGTGATAACACGGTCGTAATCGTGAGCATTTACAACGATAGTTACGTCTTTGTGGTTTTTCGCTGCAGAGCGAACCATGGTAGGGCCACCGATATCGATGTTCTCAACGGCATCAGCAAGGGTACAGCCTTCTTTTGCTACGGTTTCTGCGAATGGGTATAGGTTTACAACAACCATATCAATAGGATTGATACCGTGTTGCTCCATGATGCCATCATCTTGACCGCGACGGCCAAGTACACCACCATGAACTTTAGGATGAAGAGTTTTAACGCGGCCATCCATCATTTCAGGGAAGCCAGTGTAATCAGATACTTCAGTTACTGAGATGCCTTTTTCAGCAAGCAGACGTGCTGTACCGCCAGTAGATAAAATATCTACACCACGTTCAGCTAATGCTTGAGCAAATTCTACAATACCAGTTTTATCAGATACGCTAATCAGCGCGCGACGGATCGGACGTGCGTTATTCATTGCTACTTTCTTCCTTTAGAATTAAGTTAGGATTTTTGCCAAAAATGAACTTGTTCTGTTATTTTTCATTTCATATGAATCAATAAACAGCAATTGGCCAGTTTTGGAAAACACCCTAAAAAGAGTAAAGTGCGAAACATCAGATCAACCTATTGGCGAATATTCTAACTAAAGTTAAACAAAAAAGCTCGCGCAATCGATTGCATTCGCAAAAAAAGATGCCCTTTTTCTTTAAAAAGAATCAAAATAGAGTGAAGTAAAGAGGAATAAGAAGTAAAAAATGTATTTAATTGGTGAGTTAGCTAAACAATGTAATGTTACGAGCGACACATTACGTTTTTACGAAAAAAACGGTCTTCTTGTGCCATCAGGAAGAAGTAGCAGTGGTTACCGTTTGTATAATGATGACAATCTGGCTCAAATTCGTTTTATTCTAAAGGCGAAGCAACTTGGTCTCGCGTTGGATGAAATTCAAGAATTATTAGCGATTAGATTAGAAGCAACAAAACACAGTTGTGCAGAAGTAAAAGCCATTACTCAATCTAAGTTAAATATCATCGACGAAAAAATCGCTCAACTAACAGACATTCGCCTTGCATTAAAGAGTATAAATGATGCTTGTTGTGGTCATGTTGATGAAGATGCTTCTCACTGTTCTATTCTTTCTGCGTTAGCTGAATTAGAAGAGAAAAAAGACTAAATAGTTGTGCGTGTTTATTAAAGAAGTTGATAAAATAGTCGATAACAACAATAGACCAATATGAGCGAAAGTTAGGTGAGAGCCGATTAATGGAAAAACAATACGTAATGAAATTGCTTTCCGCTCTGAAAGTTATCGATAAAAAAATCAGTGAGCAAGGTAGAGCGGTAATGGAGCTTGATGCTCGCATTAAGCGTATTGAAGCTCAGAACGCCAAGATCGCGAAAATGGTTGATGGTGGTGGTACTCAAGGTACGAGTACAGCGGGAGCCGCAGCTGATTTAAGTGAACTTGATGAGCGTTTAAAAGGTATTGAAGAAAAAACAGCAAAAGCAGTAGAGCTTATTCGCTCGGGCGCAGGCGCTGGTGGTGGCAAGAAACGAGCATGGCCGCCATAGTAGAGTAAACAAGAAAAACCGATACAGCAGTAAAATGCGTATCGGTTTTTTTGTACTTGTTATACCAATCACAGTAAGTAAGCAGTTATTTACTACGATTGGTATTATTTATTTGGCAGATAAAAAAAGCAGCGTTAATTGCTTAACACTGCTTTAAATTTTTCAAATAAGGCGTGGATTAGTTCATGCCGTATTTTTTAAGTTTCTTGCGAAGAGTACCACGGTTGATACCCATCATGTTTGCTGCTTTTGTTTGGTTGCCGCGAGTATGCTGCATGATCATGTCTAGTAGAGGTTGCTCTACTTCAGCTAATACTAATTCATATAAGTCGTTAACTTCTTGACCGTTTAGTTGGCCTAAGTAGTTTTTCAGCGAAGCCTTAACAGAGTCACGTAGTGGTTTCTGAGTAATTTGGTCTTGTGCTGTAACTGTTGTAACTGTTAATGCTTCTGAAGTCATAGATTGATCGAACATATTCTGTTTAGCTCTTCTTTTATTATGATGCAACGTGGTCGAAATAGCTTTCAAGTTGAGAGAGTTGCAATGAAGCATCCTCAATCGCGTTAAAGCTGCGGCGGAAATCATTTGCTTGCTCATGCTCTTTTAAGTACCAACCCACATGCTTACGTGCAATGCGAGGACCTAAAAACTCACCATAAAATTGGTGAAGCGCATGAACATGGCCAAGTAAAGTGGCCTTCACTTCTTCAATTGGAAGAGGTGGCATGAGTTCGCCCGTTTCTAAGTAATGTTGGATTTCTTTAAAAATCCATGGCCTACCTTGTGCAGGACGGCCGATCATCAAAGCGTCTGCGCCTGTGTAATCAAGCACAAAACGAGCCTTCTCCGGCGAGTCGATATCACCGTTCGCTATAACCGGAATAGAAATCGCTTCTTTTACCGCTTTAATGTTGTCGTACTCAGCTTCACCTTTGTACATACAAGCTCTGGTACGCCCATGAAGCGCTAAAGCTTGGATGCCACATTGTTCAGCCATTTTTGCAACCTGAACACAATTTCTATTGTCTGGATCCCAGCCTGTGCGAGTTTTCAGAGTGACAGGAACATCAACAGCATTAACCACAGCCAGTAAGATCTCTTCAATAAGATCTGGGCGCTGTAATAGTGCTGAGCCTGCTAGCTTCTTATTCACTTTTTTTGCAGGGCATCCCATGTTGATATCGATGATTTGCGCACCGGTTTCAACACAGTGTTGCGCTGCTTCCGCCATTAACTTTGGATCAGCCCCTGCAATTTGTACCGAGCGAATACCAGATTCACCTTCATGTACCATGCGGTTTTGGGACTTAGATGTTTTCCACAGTTTCGGATTAGAAGACATCATTTCGCTCACAGCCATGCCTGCGCCATAACGCATACACAACTCACGAAAGGGCCTATCAGTAACACCAGCCATTGGTGCAACGATAAGATTATTTTTTAATGTATATTGACCTATCTGCAAAACATCCACACACGTTTGTGTCAGCAAGGGCGCGCATTTTACGCATTTTTTCCCCGCCTGAAAAGAGCAAATTTTGAGCATTTACATTTTCTTTTTGTAAATTGTCTATAATTCAGTCAATTAGGCGGTTTCATGCCTCAAATTTAGTATTGAGGCATTGAAGTTTTATCAAAAAAGCGCAGTGCTTATTTCTTTTTACCTGAGATTCGGCACCATTCTTGTTGCTCAACAATCGCATCTAAGTCGAATTGTTCAGCATAGTATGACGCTACATCTTCTGCCTGCGTGTCTAATACGCCTGACATAGCTAGTTGACCTTGTGGCTTAACTAGAGAGGTAATGATGCCTGAAAGCTCGCGTAGTGGACCTGCAAGAATGTTTGCAACAACTACGTCAGCGATGAGACCTTCTGGTTGGTCTTGAGGAAGGTATAGTTCAATTTGATCTGCAACGCCGTTACGAGTTGCGTTATCTTTTGATGCTAAGATTGCTTGAGGATCAATGTCGATCCCAATAACTTTAGCTGCACCTAATTTGATCGCTGCGATCGCTAAAATGCCAGAGCCACAACCAAAATCGACAACGGTTTTGCCTTCAAGATCTAATCCTTCTAGCCACTCAAGACAAAGAGACGTTGTTGGGTGTGTACCAGTACCAAAAGCAAGGCCCGGGTCTAGCATTACATTTACAGCATCTGGCTCTGGAATTTCACGCCAGCTTGGGCAAATCCACAGACGTTTACCAAATTGCATTGGGTGGAAGTTATCCATCCACTCACGTTCCCAATCTTTATCTTCAAGTTGTTCAATTTTATGTGCAAAACCTTCTTCAAGAAGACGGCTTGCTTTTAATTGAGTAATAACAAAATCCATGTCCGCTTCTGCATCATAAAGAGCAAGAATGTCCGTTTCACCCCACAGGCGAGTTTCACCCGGAAGAGGTTCAAATACAGGCGTATCTTTAGCGTCTAAAAAAGTAATAGATAGAGCACCAGTCTCTTCCATTAACATATCACCGATCTGTTCAGCGTTTTCAGAGGTTGCATTTAGTTTTACTTGAATCCAAGGCATGGGGATCACTTTTGTTTTAGTCGAAAATGTGGGCGATTTTAACACAAAAAAAGACGGTGAGTAATCATACTCACCGTCTTTAATTCGTTCTTATTTATTGAATGATTAGAAAAGGCTTATTGTAGGCCTAGTTTCTTCTCAAGATAGTGAATATTTGCACCACCATGTTGGAAGTTTTCATCATTCATGATTGCTAATTGAAGTGGTGTATTTACGTGAATACCTTCAACAATCATTTCACCTAATGCGTTTTTCATACGAGCGATAGCAACGTCACGGTTTTCACCGTAAGTAATTAGCTTACCGATCATTGAATCGTAATGAGGTGGAACTGTGTAGCCAGTGTAGATGTGTGATTCCCAACGTACACCCATACCACCAGGAGCATGGAAGCGTTCAATCTTACCAGGTGAAGGTAGGAAACGAACTGGATCTTCAGCATTAATACGACACTCAATTGAGTGACCACGCAGTTTGATATCATCTTGTGTGTAAGACAGCGGTTGACCCGCAGCAATGCGTAATTGCTCTTTCACTAGGTCGATACCTGTTACCATTTCGGTAATAGTGTGCTCAACCTGAATACGTGTATTCATTTCGATGAAGTAGAATTCGCCATTTTCATATAGGAATTCAAATGTACCTGCACCACGGTAACCAATCTCAAGACATGCACGAGTACAACGTTCACCGATGTATTTACGCATTTCTTCAGTAATACCTGGAGCTGGCGCTTCTTCAACTACTTTTTGGTGGCGACGTTGCATAGAACAGTCACGCTCACCTAAGTGAATAGCATTACCTTGGCCATCAGCAAGAACTTGAACTTCAATGTGACGAGGGTTTTCAAGGAATTTTTCCATGTAAACCATTTCGTTATTGAAACATGCTTTTGCTTCAGCACGAGTCATTGCAATCGCTTCAACAAGGTCTTTTTCTGCGCGAACAACACGCATACCACGACCACCGCCACCGCCAGACGCTTTAATGATTACTGGGTAACCAATGCGTTTTGCGTGTGCTTTGTTTTTTGCTTCGTCATTATCTAGTGGACCATCAGAACCAGGTACACAAGGTACGCCTGCTTTTTTCATTGCAGTGATTGCTGATACTTTGTCGCCCATCATGCGGATAGTTTCTGCTTTTGGACCAACAAAGATAAAGCCAGAACGCTCAACTTGCTCTGCAAAGTCAGCATTTTCAGATAAGAAACCGTAACCTGGGTGAACCGCAACCGCACCTGTAACTTCAGCAGCACTGATGATACGAGGGATGTTTAGGTAGCTGTCGATACCACGTGCAGGACCGATACAAATCGTTTCATCAGCAAGCAGTACGTGTTTTAAATCACGGTCAGCAGTAGAGTGCACAGCAACCGTTTTGATGCCAAGCTCTTTACATGCTCGCAAAATACGTAGTGCAATTTCACCACGGTTTGCGATAACTAATTTATCTAACATAACAGCCTCTATTATTCGATGATAACAAGAGGTTGGTCGAACTCAACCGGTTGACCATCTTCAAGAAGAATTGCAGTTACAACGCCTGATTTGTCTGCTTCGATTTGGTTCATCATTTTCATTGCTTCAACGATACATAGTGTATCGCCAGCAGTTACTTGTTGGCCAACTTTAACAAATGGTTTTGCATCAGGGCTTGGTGCGCCGTAGAACGTACCAACCATTGGAGAACAAACTTTATGGCCAGCAATTTCTGCTGGAGCTTCAACTGCTGCAGGTGCTGACGCAACTGGAGCTGCCGCTGCTACTGGTGCAGCAGGAGCCGCAACTGCTTGAACAGGAGCTACTTGAGCAATTGGTGCGATAGCACGGCTGATGCGTACTGATTCTTCACCTTCCGCGATTTCAAGTTCTGCAATGCCAGACTCTTCAACTAGTTCAATCAGTTTTTTAATTTTGCGGATATCCATTTTGTAATCTCTTCTGTTTATATTCAGTGATCAATTTGAACGCAGACGTTTTACTGCTGCATTCAAAGCAAATTCGTAGCCATCAGCCCCTAAACCGCAAATGACGCCAACGGCTTTATCTGAAAGATAAGAGTGGTGGCGAAAGGGTTCACGAGCGTGGACATTTGATAAATGTACTTCAATAAAAGGAACATCAACCCCAAGTAGAGCATCACGTAAAGCAACGCTCGTGTGCGTAAAGGCAGCTGGATTGATGATAATGAAATCAATACGTTGATAAGCATTATGGATAGCTTCAATCAACTCATATTCACGATTAGACTGTAAATGTTCGATCTCTACACCCAAAGCATCGGCTTGAGTAGTCAAAGCATTAACAATTTGCTCTAAGTTTTGGCTGCCATAATGAGCAGGTTCACGCAGACCTAATAGATTTAGGTTTGGGCCATTGAGAACTAAAATTCGCGATTGAGTAGACATTGTGATGCTAAATTCCTTGTTTTTACGGTTAAAGTAAAAAAAACACATCTTTTATATTCGATTTGTTGGTTTATTGCAATTTTTCAGTCTGCAACACCACATAAAAAGCAATTATAGACAATTCACAGCAAATCGCAGCAAAATACTGGTCTTATCAGCTCTAAGTTTCATTTTGAGTATAAAGAATAAAACATATTTTGACTCAAAAGTGATAATTAGAACCAAAGAAAGTAATAAAGTTCTGCCGTATTATCTGTTAGTTAACAAATACTTTCTAACTTGTTGAGTAATTATACTGTTTTTGATTTTGTTTATTAGCAAGGAATAAGGAAAGAAATAAGAGATCTGTAAATTTGAGCTAAACGTCACATCAAAAAAGCCACCATAGAAAATCTATGATGACTTTTAATTAAAATTTACGCGCTAGTACTATGTTTTAGAACGCTTATATTTAGTTAAGCTATCTTTCTTTGTTCTTCGATCAGCTTATCAACCACACTTGGATCTGCTAGCGTAGAAGTATCTCCTAGATTAGAAGTATCTCCAGTTGCAATTTTACGAAGGATACGACGCATAATTTTGCCTGAACGAGTTTTAGGTAATGAATCGGTCCAATGTAGAAAATCAGGAGTAGCGATAGGGCCAATTTCTTTTCTCACCCAATCTTTTACTTCTTTATGCAGTTCTGCGCTTGGAATTTCACCTGAGTTTAACGTAATGTAAGCGTAAATTGCTTGGCCTTTAATATCATGAGGCACACCAACAATAGCGGCTTCGGCAATTTTATCAAAAGCCACTAATGCAGATTCAACTTCGGCGGTTCCCATGCGGTGCCCTGATACGTTTAATACGTCATCAACACGTCCTGTGATCCAGTAATAACCGTCTTCATCTCGTCGAGCGCCATCACTGGTGAAATACATGCCTTTGAACGTAGAAAAGTAGGTTTGTTCAAAACGGTCATGATCACCATAAATGGTACGCATTTGTCCCGGCCAAGAATCGGTAATAACAAGGTTACCGTCAGTAGCTCCTTCAATAATATTACCCATGTTATCCACTAAAGCGGGTTGAACACCAAAGAATGGACGAGTCGCTGAGCCAGGTTTTAATGCAGTTGCCCCAGGAAGAGGGGAAATTAAAATGCCTCCCGTTTCTGTTTGCCACCATGTATCAACAATAGGGCAACGGGCATCACCAATAGTATTGTAATACCACTCCCACGCCTCAGGGTTGATTGGTTCGCCTACTGAGCCCATTACTCGTAGTGAACTGCGCGACGTACCTTGAACCGCTTCAGTACCTTGAGCCATTAGTGCTCTGATGGCTGTTGGTGCGGTGTATAGAATATTAACGTTATGTTTGTCTACCACTTCACTCATGCGACTCGTACTTGGGTAATTCGGCACTCCTTCAAACAAAATCGTTTTTGCACCATTAGCAAGGGGACCATAAATTAAGTAAGTATGACCTGTAATCCAGCCAACATCCGCAGTACACCAGAAAACTTCGCCTTCTTGATAATCAAAAATATATTTAAAAGTCATGGCTGCATAAACAAGGTAGCCACCAGTGGTATGAAGTACACCTTTAGGTTTTCCTGTTGAACCTGAGGTATAAAGGATAAATAGAGGATCTTCGGCATTCATTGCTTCTGGTTCACAATGTGGGGAGGCAACAGCGGTTGCTTCGTGCCACCAAACATCACGTCCTTCAGACCATTCAATGTCATTACCCGTACGTTGAAAAACAATGACTTTTTCAATGGTAGTCACGTCTGGATTATTTAATGCATCATCGACATTTTTTTTCAGTGGAACGGTACGTCCGCCACGAACGCCTTCATCCGCAGTAATCACTACTTTTGCATCCGAATCAATGATTCGACCTGCGAGAGCTTCAGGTGAGAAACCACCAAATACCACGGTATGAACGGCACCGATGCGAGTACAAGCCAGCATTGCAACAGCCGCTTCTGCCACCATTGGCATATAAATACACACCACATCGCCTTTACGAACGCCTTGGCTTTTTAATGCATTAGAGAATTTACAAACTTGCTCATGCAGTTCATTAAAGGTAATAGAGGCATCGTCTTGTGGGTCATCGCCTTCCCAAATAATGGCAATTTCATTACCTCGGGTGGCTAAATGGCGATCAATACAATTTGCCGATACATTAAGTTCACCATCTTCAAACCACTTAATATCAACATGACCCGTATCAAAAGAGGTATTTTTAACTTTGGTGTAAGGAGTCATCCAATCAACAATTTGTCCATGCTCACGCCAAAACCCTTCAGGGTTGATAACGGATTGCTGGTACATTTCACGATATTTATCATCATCAGCGTGTGCATTGTTAGCGATATCTTGATTGACCGGGTACACGTGAATCTCACTCATGTTGTTCTCCTTGTGAATACAGCAAATATCCAGATTTATTTATTATTCGATTTCAGTACAGCACCGTCATTGGCACTGTTTTTTACTTGTAGGGTTGATATTACTTTCAGCTAGAAATGTGTTTTCAACAATTAGACTTTAGTCAGAGAAAGAAGGGTTTACTGAATATTGAGGGGGGAATCAGTCGTTTTTTGAGACACAGATCAGTAACTATGGGCGTTTTTGCTTGAGGGAATGTCAGGGAAGTCTCCATGGGTTAAACGAACATAAATAAGTGCAGCAGCTATCGCATCTTCAAGTGCATCATGCCTCTCCGTTTGGGGGAGCCCTAAATGTTTGGAGATAGCTTCAATACTTAAATCGTAATACGCATTGGGTAGCAGTCGCTCCAATTTATTATGGTAGATATGGCTAACTTCAATCAGTGAATTGGGCAAAGGGTGAGAAAAATGACGCAAGCAGGCTCGATCTAAAATTTTTTTGTCATAGCGAATATGGTATCCAACAATAGGGCGATTACCGATAAATTCAAGCAATTGAGTCATCGCTTGTTGTTCCGATAGTCCATGGTGGAGATCTTGATGTCTTAGTTGGTGTATTTTAATTGAATCGGAGTTTAGGCTCTGTGGTGGCGTCAGCTTTAAATGAATAGTCTGACTGGTTAACACTCGGTTATTTTTAATCTTGATAGCAGCAATAGAAACCAATTCGGCATGGCTAGGATTTAGGCTCGTTGTTTCACAATCAATAGACACCAACTCATCGCCAGAATAATGATGAAAAAGAGATTCGTTTTTATGAGAACGTAACTTATATTGCCACCATAACCGTTGTAAATAATTCATCGTTTAATCCCTTATCTGGTAATGATAACCAAGCCATTCTTTGAATTTTTTTACTATGTGTAAGCTGTGGCGTAAGAGGTCTCGCTCAGTACGGTCGAGACGGTCAATATGAATATGGTTACTTGGAATCGCTGTTTTTTCTTGTAATTGATGGCGCAAACGCCATTTAAAAAACAGTTTTAGTGCTTCACTTAAATTATCTGCTGTGGAGTGCTCTAATATGTTGTGTTTGCGTAGTGAATCGATACGTTTAAACGTGTTTGTTTCTTCAATTCCTTGCTCTAAAGATAGCGCTCTAATTCCATGAACGATAGGGAATATACCTCCTTGTTTAATATCGATGCCTTCTTTTTTTATTTTGATATTTCCAAATAGGGTTAATGGCACATGAAATTGCAAAGCAGGGCGAGTAAAAGTACTGAGGGCGAGTTCATTCTCTTTGAGTTTGGATATCAATGTTTGTTTGAGTGGAGAGAGTAGCGTTTGATTTCCAGCAACCGTTTGAGCATCTGAGAAAATAGCAAGATTCATCATGTTATCAGCGTTTGGTTCAGCACACTGTTTCTGAATATGTTTTTCCCATTGGTGTTCGGTCTTTACCCAGAGAGGGTTACTGACCATCACATTCCCTTTGCATAATGGATAACCGAGTTGCTGTAAGGTATGCGTAAATTGGATCATTAATTCGGGCAAGTTATGCCATTCAAGACCATTTTTTATGATCAGTGCATTATCTTGATCGGTTTTTAAAATTTGCTCACCTCGACCTTCTGACCCCATCACAATCAGACAGCAATGATCATGTAAGCTTTTGGGCACCACTAGGCTAAATGCTTTTTCGATGATCTGTTCATTCACCGTTGAAATAAGCTCCATAATGAAGCGAGTACGAATGCCGTTACTAATTAAGGTCTCTACGAGTTGAGTTTGAGTATTTGCTGCTAAGAGAAGCTCATCAATATGTTCGGCGCGAGCAATTCTTAAGGTAAGAACATGTGAGTGAGTTGAAAATAGGCTTAGCACTTGCGTCATATCAAGCATGCCAACCAGTTTGTTTTTATTTAGTACTGCAACTCTTTTTATGTGGTGGCGTGTCATTAGCATCATGGCATTAAACAAATAATCTTGTTGTTGAATATGCACAATAGGATAAGTTGCAATCGCTCCTACAGGGTGGTTTGCCGCGTATCCATCAATCATAATGGCGTGCAGTAAGTCTGTGCGAGTGACAATACCAAAAGGTAAATTGTTCTGAGTTTCTTGGTGACGAGTATCATATTGGTTTAACTCAACAAATAACGCATCCATGTTATTGTCTTTCAGAAGTTGAGTGACTTGTTGTAAAGGAGTATTCCTATCGACGACAAGGCATTGTTGAGTGGTTTCATCATCGACTTTTGTGAGAATAAATTCGGCCAAGTTCTGTTGTTGATGAGCTTGAGTAAGTAAGGCTTTTCGTTTCGCTAGGTTGCTATTGAAGTAGTCAGAAAAGGCTTGATTTTCATTGTATAAATTAAGAAAAAGTTGAGTAGGAAGCAGGTGACAAAGGGTATCTTCTAGAGCGATATAACTGTGTTTTACTTGATGCTCAAATTGAGAACGCACATCAAAAATATCATCATGGGTATAGTGGGCATAAATTTCTCCACTGGTATTTGAGCGCTCTTCAACGGAGCCTTTCATTATGATGAAGAGATTGTCTGACGTTTGACCTTCATGAATAATCGTATCGCCTACTCGAAAATAAGCAATATCCGTACTTTTCGTAATTATTTCTTGTTGCTCTGAAGTTAGTCGGTTAAACGGAGCAAGTGAAAAGTTAATGTCATTTGGCATGGCCCCATCCTTAGTCAGCAATTTCCCTTATTTTCATTAAAAAATGAGCAAGAATGAAGACGACTTTAGTCTAGGGCATTAGCATGAATATGAAACCAAAGTCACACTTTAAAAGGTGCATTTTTCTTCGGCTCGGTTTTCCCTTTTTATAAATCAAGACGATGCCATAATGACTGCCTCTTTTACTTCCTTTTGGACATCATCATGTTACGGGTTTCACCTTTTGCTTGGATCTCTCAGTATTTTGGCGGATTCTTTTTTGCTTATGGGGTTTATTTACCTTTTTGGGCGTTATGGTTTGAAGAACAAGGTGTTTCTGCCGGAGATATTGGGGTTCTTATTGGGTTAGGCTTTGCGACTCGTTGTGTTGCTAATCTGGTTATTACACCAAGGTTGCACCGTGTTGAACACATCGTTCCAGCATTGCGTTTGTTAACCTTAGCTTCTTTGATAGCCCTTGCTCTCTTTTTGATTAATGGAGCGAGTTTTTGGTGGCTCGCTATCGTTACTATCTTATTCAATTTATCCTGTGGACCTGCCGTTCCGTTATCCGATGCGATGACCAATTATTACGCGAAAAATAATTTATTAGATTATGGTCGTACGCGATTGTGGGGATCCGTTAGTTTTATTGCAGGCTCTACCGTAGTTGGTTATTTAGTGTCTGGTTTTGGTACAGATATGATCGTCTACACGGCGATTGCCGGTATTTTAGCGGCGTTAGTGTTAGTGATGAGAAATCCTAATCCAATGCCAGTATCGGTATCAGATGAAGATAATGAACGACCAAAATTGTTGGCTTTACTAACTGAAGCTCCAATTGTGAAATTCATTGTGTTGGTGGCATTAATTCAAGGTAGCCATGCAGCGTATTACAGTTTTAGTTCAATTTATTGGAAAGAATCTGGTTATCAAGAAAGTACCATTGGTTACTTATGGAGCTTAGGTGTTGTTGCTGAAGTGATGGTATTTGCTTTTAGTAAGCAATTATTTGCAGGTTGGAAAACATCAACCTTATTTAAAGTTGCTGCTATTGGTGTTGTGGTTCGTTGGGGATTAACTGCCGCAACGACAGAATTATTTGCTTTGGTATTAGTGCAAGCGTTACATGGCGTGACGTTCGCAATGGCTCACCTTGCCGCGATTCAATATATTCAAAAATTCCCTCAGAATAAAATGGTGGCATTACAGGCGTTATATAACGCGATTCCGCTTGGTGCATTTATCGCATTAATGACAACCTTAAGTGGTTGGGGGTATGAAGCGTGGGGAGCGAATATATTCTGGTTGATGGCAGCAATGGGAGTGCTAGCTCTGATGATTAAACTCGATAAAGTGAAGTCTTAATCACATTTGTCAGCTTGTATAAAAACGAAGCAATAATTAAACGCTAGAATGGTGCTACAGAATAAATGCACCTTCTGGCGTTTTTTTATATCGTTAGAATGGTCTCACCAAGGATGAGTGATGACACAAGGATGGATTGTGGTGCCAGTTTCGCTGGCGTATTTAGGATTATTATTTTTAATTGCCTGGTATGGTGATCGTCAAAAAGGATGGTTAGCTCAATACCGCCCATGGATTTATAGCCTTTCAATTGCTGTTTACTGCACCTCATGGACCTTTTATGGCACCGTAGGCCAAGCCACTAATAACCCGTGGTCTTTTCTTCCTATTTATCTTGCTCCTATTTTTGTGTTTGTTTTTGCATGGCGTTTTTTGGCTCGTATTATTTTGATTGCCAAGCGTGAGCACATCACTTCAATAGCTGATTTTATTGCTGCCCGTTATGGGAAATCGCAAGGTCTTGCTGGGGTTATAACCATCATTGCCGTCATCGGGATTCTTCCTTATATCGCTTTGCAATTGCGAGGGATCACCATGGGACTCGATCTGGTTGCGCCTAATTTAGCGCAAGACTTTGGGTATCAAGATGGGCATATCTCTTGGTTTGTTGGTGCAGCGCTCGCGATTTTTACAATCCTATTTGGAACTCGACACATTGATACTACAGAGCATCACCGTGGTTTGATGATGGCGGTAGCCTTTGAATCGATCGTTAAGCTCGTTGCTTTTTTAATGGTTGGCGTATTCATTTTGTATTTGGCTTACTCTGAGCCTAAGGTTGATTTGTTCTCTATTGCCAAAGAAACGTATCAATCTCCAAATGTCATCACGCTTTTATTTCATACGATTTTAACTATGGCGGCGATAGTTTGTTTGCCGCGTCAGTTTCACACGACAGTCGTAGAGAATGAACAAGCGCAGGATTTAAGAACCGCTCGTTGGGTATTTCCGAGTTATTTAGTCTTAATTGGTTTGTTTGTTTTACCTATTTCTTGGGCAGGACAAGCACTGCTCTCTGGTGGAGTTAGTGATAGTTTTGTTATTAGTGTTCCAATCTCTGTTGGTGCAGAGAATATGGCGTTACTCGCCTTTGTTGGAGGGACTTCCGCCGCCAGTGGAATGGTGATCGTGTCAACCATCGCATTGGCTATTATGGTCTCAAATGATCTGGTGTTGCCTTTGCTATTACGTAAAGTAAAAACGACATCTCGTACTTTTAGTCATTTTTCTCATTTGCTTGTTTCTATTCGTCGAGCACTCATTTTGCTTCTGCTATTGGGAGCGTGGGGGTTTTATCAAGCCCTCGATTCTATCGATTCGTTATCCGTTATTGGGTTATTGGCGTTTGCTGCTATAGCGCAATTTGCTCCAGCATTAATCGGTGGTTTGTACTGGCGACAAGGAAATAGAAAAGGCGTATATGCTGGTTTAATTATTGGTTTTTTAGTGTGGTTAATCACACTAATGAGCCAAACTCAAATGCTTGCAGGCAGTGCTGAAAATAACTTTTTGCTGTGGGTCATCGCCCCTCCTGAATGGTTGCAATCGCAGGGTGTGATGACATCGGATTGGGGGATGATGCTTAGTCTTGGTTTAAACTCTATTCTCTTTATTTTGGTTTCTTTAGTGACCAGAGCATCATTGAGTGAGCGCTTACAAGCTGCTTCTTTTGTTGGTGCTCCATTGCCTGAAAATGAAGATGTGAGTGTGTATCAAACTCGCGTGACGGTGGGTGAATTAGAAATGTTAGCTTCACGGTTTGTTGGGCGTAGACGTGCACAAAAAGCCTTTCGTCAATTCTCGAATCAACAAGGTGAAACATTACAACCACAACAGCAAGCTAGCTCTGCGTTAATTCGTCATACCGAGCGTGTTTTGGCGGGTGTATTTGGTGCTTCTTCTTCTCGTTTAGTATTAACTTCGGCACTTCAGGGTCGCAATATGCAGTTGGAGGAGGTGGCAACTATCGTTGATGAAGCTTCTGAGTTGTATGATTTTAGTCGAGGGTTGTTGCAAGGGGCGATTGAGCATATTAGCCAAGGTATTGCAGTGGTTGATAAGCAGATGAAATTAGTGGCATGGAACCAACGTTACTTAGAGTTATTTACTTTCCCACCGGGGTTAATTCAAGTGGGTAGACCAATAGCCGATGTGATCCGCCACAATGCTGAGCAAGGGTTATGTGGGCCGGGTGATCCTGAAATGCACGTAAAGCGTCGAGTAGAGCATTTGGAGAGGCGAACTCGCCATGTATCTTCTCGTGTTCGAGCTGATGGGCAAGTTATCGAGGTTCAGGGAAACCCTATGCCCAATGGTGGATTTGTAATGAGTTTTACCGATATCACCGTCTTTAGACAGGCAGAAAAAGCGTTAAAAGAAACCAATGAGACTCTTGAATCACGAGTCCATGAGCGAACCAAAGAATTAGAAAAATTAAATCAGCGATTGGTTGGTGCAACCCAAAGTGCGGAGTTGGCTTCTCAATCAAAAACACGTCTGCTGGCTGCGGTAAGTCACGATTTAATGCAGCCATTGAATGCGGCTCGTCTGTTTGCTTCGTCATTAAATGAAGTCGCAAAAGATCAAGAAACACAAAAAATATCTGGACACATAGAAAGTGCATTAGGAGCAGCAGAGGAGTTAATTGGAGACTTACTTGATATCTCTCGCTTGGAAGCGGGTAAATTAGAAACGCACATTCAAGGTTTTTCATTAGGAGCATTATTTTCTAATTTAGAAGCGGAATTTGGGGCTTTAGCCAAGCAGCAGAATATTGATTTTTCTGTGATTCATTCTGATGTTGTGGTGAAGTCAGATTCAAAATTGTTACGTCGAGTGGTGCAAAACTTTTTAACTAATGCGTTTCGATATAACCCTCAAGGTAAAGTAGTACTCGGAGCAAGGCGAGTAGGAGACCAAATCCGAATTGATGTTTGGGATAATGGTATCGGTATTCCAGAAGAGAAACAGCAGGCGATTTTTGATGAGTTTACTCGAGTCGATCAAAGCCGAGCAGATCAAGGGTTAGGTTTGGGATTGGCGATTGCTCGTGGTATTTCTCATGTATTAGGGCATACGATTTCACTGCGTTCATGGCTTGATAAAGGATCGGTATTTTCGGTGACACTTGAGAGAGGTGTTCTGGTTGAGAGTAAAATGCCTACGGTAACTCCAAAGCTTGAATTACCATTAAGTGGAGTACGAGTGCTATGTGTCGATAATGAACCTGATATTCTTGTTGGTATGGAGTCTTTGATTTCTCGTTGGGGTTGTGAAGTGAAAACCGCAACGGATCTGTTTGGTAGCTTGCATTGTTTGGAAGGTGATTGGATTCCAGATGTGATTTTTTCTGATTATCGATTAGATAATGACAGAACAGGATTAGAGGTATTGCAGCAATGTCGTTTGCGTTTAGGTAATCAGTTTGAAGGGGTGATGATCAGTGCCGATAAGACCGATGAATTGCTGGATAGCATTAAAAGTAATGGTTTTGGGTTTATTTCAAAGCCAGTAAAACCATTGAAATTAAGAGCTGTGTTGAACCGTCATGTTAGCTCTCAGTTTATATTTACGTGATAGAAAGGGAGTTAGCACTTGCTTACTCCCTTATTCATTTAAGTCACTATTAGCTTTTTATTAGTGATCGTGCGCTTCGCCTGCACCTTTCGGGAAACGAATAGATTCAACCAAGTCTTGTACGTCTTTAGGTACTTCTGCGGTTACTTTGTTTACTGCAATTGAAACAATGAAGTTCACACACATACCTAGCGTACCAATCCCTTCAGGGCTGATACCAAACCACCAGTTATCAGGTGTGCTTGCTGCAGGGTTAATGAACTTAAAGTAAACAATATAAGCCGTGGTAAAGGTAACACCAGAAACCATACCGGCAATTGCCCCTTCCTTATTCATCTTCTTATAGAAAATCCCTAAGATAATCGCAGGGAAGAAGGACGCTGCGGCTAAACCGAAGGAGAACGCAACCACCTGTGCAACAAAGCCTGGCGGGTTAATCCCTAAATAACCAGCCCCAATAATAGCAACGATGGCAGCCAATCTGGCGGCGAGCAGTTCTTGTTTATCGGTCATGTTAGGCTTAAAGCCTTTCTTCAATAAATCATGAGAGATAGACGTCGAGATTACCAGTAGTAGGCCGGCAGCCGTTGATAATGCAGCGGCTAAGCCACCCGCAGCTAATAGTGCCACAACCCAGTTTGGTAAACTTGCTAGTTCAGGTGACGCCAGTACGATGATATCTCGGTTGATGTCCATTTCATTACGTTCATCACCAGAGTAAAACATTTTGCCATCGCCATTTTTATCATCCCAACCAACAAGGCCTGTGTCTTCCCAGTTTTTATACCAGCTTGGTGCATCAGCCGCAGCAACCCCTTGGCTATCTGGACCATTAATGGTTTCAATCATATTTACACGAGCAAACGCGGCTACCGCAGGTGCTGTGGTGTATAAGAATGAGATAAACAGTAACGCCCAACCCGCAGAGATACGTGCATCTTTAACACGAGGTACCGTGAAGAAGCGGATAATTACATGAGGAAGTCCAGCCGTACCCACCATTAGTGCCGCACAGATAAAGAAGACATCAACCATGCTTTTAGAGCCGTCAGTATATGGGGTAAATCCGAGTTCAGTGGTTAATCCATCCAACTTATCTAATAAGTAGACTTCAGAGCCAGTAACCGTTGATCCCATACCAATTTGTGGGAATACGTTACCTGTCATCATGATTGAAGTGAATACTGCTGGAACAAGGAAGGCGAAAATGAGGACACAGAATTGAGCTACCTGCGTATAAGTGATGCCTTTCATACCACCCAGTACCGCATAGAAAAATACGATACCCATACCGATAATAATACCGATGTTTATATCTACTTCTAGGAATCGAGAGAACACAACACCTACACCACGCATTTGCCCTGCCACGTAAGTGAAAGAAACAAAGATGGCACAGAATACTGCAACCATACGAGCGGTTTTGGAGTAGTAACGTTCACCGATAAAATCTGGCACGGTAAATTTACCAAACTTTCGTAGATAAGGAGCAAGACAGAGAGCGAGCAGTACATAACCGCCAGTCCAACCCATAAGATATACAGCACCATCATAACCAACAAAGGAAATGATACCTGCCATTGAAATAAATGAAGCTGCCGACATCCAATCGGCTGCCGTAGCCATGCCATTAGCAACAGGATGAACCCCGCCACCAGCAACATAAAACTCACTGGTTGATCCGGCGCGAGCCCAAATCGCAATCCCTATATAGAGCGCAAAGGTAATACCGACTAGTATAAACGTCCAAGTTTGGATACCCATGATAATTCCTCTTAGTCTTCCTGTACGTTGTATTTTTTATCTAGCGCATTCATGCGTGCAACGTAGATAAAGATCAGTGCCACAAAGGTATAAATTGAACCTTGTTGAGCAAACCAGAACCCCAATTTGAATCCACCAAATTGAACGGTATTAAGTGCATCAACAAATAATATCCCTGCGCCGTACGAGACTAAGAACCAAATCGCAAGCAAGCTGCCCATGATCCCCAAATTTTCTTTCCAGTAGGCTTGTGCTTGTTCTTGTGTTTCAAACGCCATAGCCAGCTCCTTTTTTATGTTAAAAGTTTGTAATAAGAAAGAAGTTAGCAGCGGAATAAAAGGAAAACAGTGCAACTTTAGTCGAGCGGATAAAGAAAAACGCCCAAAATATGAGCGTTTTATGTGAAGTGGTTATTGAATTTTTAATGTTAATACAGTGTTAATTAATACCAAGGTCTAACGATTAAAAATAGAAATCTTTAATTCCCATCAGTAAGTTATTTACAGCCACAGCAGCCAAAATTAACCCCATGACTCGACTAATAATAGCGGATCCAACATTACCAATGACTTTTTGAATAAATGTAGCTCCAAGTAATAAACCTAACGTTATCAATAGAACAACGAGCATGACACCAGCTGTGATGGATTGATCAAGCAGGGAATAACGAGAATTATCGGTCAGCATGACGATAGCCATCATAGCCCCCGGTGAAGCGATAGATGGGATAGCTAGAGGGTATACGGCAAGATCAGCAAGATCCGAATGACTCATTTCCTCACTCATTTTTTGTTCTTGCTCTGGTTTACTTTCGCCAAAGATCATCGTGAGAGCAAAAATTAATAGCACTAAACCACCCGCAACCTGAAAAGCCGGTAATGGGATTTGCATTGCTTCTAATAATAATTGACCAACAATGAGGAAAAAGAGCAAAACTAAAGTGGCGATAGCAACGGCTTTTAGGGCAACCAGTTTACGTTGCTTAGCTGAAAGGTGTTGAGTTTGTGAAAGGTAGACAGGAACTGAGCCAATAGGGTCAATTACGGCCCAAAGAACAACAAATTGAGTTACGAGGATACTTATCATGATTCTCCCAGAGGTTAGGTTACACAGAGGGATGGAATACCAATCAATGATGTGAAGTCATATTGATTGGTATAGCGTAGAAGAGAGTTTAATTTATTTTAGCATCTAGAGTGTTATATCTTGGTTAACTTTCCGTTTGTTGTAAAAGAATGACGGCTTGAGTGCGATTCTTCACTCCTAACTTTCTAAATATTGCTGTCATGTGTGCTTTTATTGTGGCTTCTGATACTTCTAAATCATATGCAATTTGTTTATTGAGCAATCCATCTGACAACATTCCGAGTACTTTATATTGCTGAGGCGTTAGCGCAGCTATTTTTGTCGCTAAATCATCGCAAGCCGCTGAGTTTTTAATTGCTCCTACAGGAAAATAAGAATCCCCCGCTAAAATTTGATTAAGCGCCCCGATAAGCGACTTCATGTCACTGGATTTCGGAATAAAACCGAATGCTCCATGGGTTTTAACTTGAGAGACAATGCTTGCTTCTTCACTCGCTGACACAACCACAATGGGTAAATCAGGATATTGAGAGCGTAATTGGATTAAGCCTGACATGCCATTACTGCCAGGCATTTTTAAATCTAAGAGCAGTAAATCAGGTTCTGGTTCTTTCTCTAATACTTTTAATAACGCCTCTAATGAGTCTGCTTCAAGTAGATTTGCACCACTGATTGCCATGTGGATAGATTGAAAAAGTGCATTGCGAAATAAGGGGTGATCGTCTGCGATGATAATGGTGTAGTTGTCGTCCATGGCTACAAGATTCCTTATAAGTTATAAAATAAAATTAACATCCTCTTGTGTTTTGAGCAATTTTTAGTCGCTAAAATCTGCGCTGCCTCTCTAACTCATGATCTCTAGAGCGTTGAATCGCTTTTTTATGAGGATCTTAATATTTAAAACGAATTAATTTGAAGGGCTAGACAATCAAATAAAACGAAACTAAACTTCTTTCAAATCGAAACTTATTGAGTTTTTTATGTCAAAAAGAAATACAAAACAACGTCGTCATATGATCCTTTCTTTATTAACAGAACAAGGTGAAGTGAGCGTAGAGCATTTATCAGACCTATTTGATATATCTGAAGTTACCATTAGGAAAGACTTAACTGAGTTAGAGAAAAATGGGTTACTGATGCGTAAGTATGGTGGTGCTGTTTTGATGCCATCAAATATCATTCAAGAAGATAATTGTGAAGAAGTTTCGAATCGAAAGTTATCTATAGCAATGGCCGCTGTGGAACTGATTAAAGATCATAATCGGATCATTATTGATAGTGGTAGTACAACCGCAGCATTAATTAATCAGTTATCGAAACGAAATGGGTTAGTTGTGATGACAAACTCATTGCCTGTTGCGAATGCATTACAAGAGATTGAAAACGAACCAACCTTATTAATGACTGGGGGAACATGGGATAGTCACTCTGATTCGTTTCAGGGAAAAGTGGCTGAATCGGTATTACGATCCTATGATTTTGATCAGTTGTTTATTGGTGCCGATGGGATTGATTTAGAGCGAGGAACCACAACGTTCAATGAGCTTGTTGGTTTAAGTCGAGTGATGTCAGAAGTTGCTCGTGAGGTCATTTTGATGGTTGAATCAGAAAAAATTGGTCGAAAAATCCCGAATGTAGAGCTGCCATGGGAAAGCATTGATGTGCTGATCACCAATAATGATTTAAGCCCAGAGCAGCAGCAAAAAATTGAATCACATAACGTAAAAGTGATTAGAGCTTAACTATTACGTTTCGTTTTAACCGTTGTTTTTATTGCTGTCGAGTTACGGTTAAAAGTAAAAAATTATATATTTAGAATAATGGAGTGTCGCCATGTGTGGGATTGTTGGTGCGGTAGCACAAAGAGATGTTGCTGAGATCTTAGTTGAAGGCTTACGTCGTTTAGAGTATCGCGGTTATGACTCCGCTGGAGTTGCCGTTGTTGATGCTGAGCATAATTACACGCGTATTCGTCGTTTAGGTAAGGTAAAAGAACTTGCTGATGCGGTTGAAACTGCGCATGTTGTTGGTGGTACAGGTATCGCTCATACACGTTGGGCTACACATGGTGAACCATCAGAAGTGAACGCACACCCACACGTATCAGGGGACATCACTCTGGTTCACAACGGTATTATTGAGAATCACGAGTCATTACGTACTTTATTACAAGAGCGTGGCTATATTTTTGAATCTCAAACCGATACCGAAGTGATTGCTCATTTGGTTGAATGGGAATTGCGTTCGTCTGACTCATTGCTTGAAGCAGTTCAGAAAACAGTAACTCAATTAGAAGGTGCTTACGGTACAGTAGTGATGGATCGTCGTGAACCAGAACGTTTGGTTGTTGCTCGATCTGGCAGTCCAATTGTTATTGGTTGTGGTGTTGGTGAAAACTTTTTAGCGTCTGATCAACTGGCGCTATTGAATGTCACTCGTCGCTTTATGTATCTTGAAGAAGGGGATGTTGCTGAGATTACTCGTCGTGAGATCCGTGTATTCGATGCTTGTGGTGAGCAGGTTGAGCGTGCCATTACGGAATCAAATGCAGAGCATGATGCGGGTGATAAAGGACAATATCGTCACTTCATGCAAAAAGAAGTTTTTGAGCAGCCAAAAGCGTTAATTAATACGATGGAAGGGCGTATTACTAATGATTCTGTTGTAACAGAAAGTATTGGTGTAAATGCGGTTGAGATTTTAAATAAAGTTGAACACGTACAAATCATTGCTTGTGGTACCTCTTACAATGCAGGGATGACAGCACGCTATTGGTTTGAGTCATTAGCTGGCGTTAGTTGTGATGTGGAAATTGCTTCTGAGTTCCGTTACCGCAAATTTGTAACTCGTCCAAATAGTTTATTAATTACGTTATCTCAATCAGGTGAAACGGCGGATACGTTAGCAGCTCTTCGCTTAGCTAAAGAACGTGGTTACATGGGGGCAATGACGGTATGTAACGTAGCGGGTTCTTCATTGGTTCGTGAATCTGATTTTGCTTTCATGACACGAGCAGGAACTGAAATTGGTGTCGCGTCAACCAAAGCATTTACGACTCAGCTTGCTGCATTACTTATGTTGGTAACGGCATTAGGTAAACAACAAAATCGTATTTCAAAAGAGAAAGAAAAAGAGATTGTTGAAGCGCTGCATGCGTTGCCGGCTCAAATTGAACAAGCATTGTCGTTTGATAAAGAGATTGAAGCGTTAGCCCCAGATTTTGCAGATAAACATCACACATTATTTTTAGGTCGTGGGGAGTTTTATCCAATTGCTGTTGAAGCGTCTCTGAAGCTAAAAGAAATCTCTTATATTCACGCTGAAGCGTATGCTGCGGGTGAGTTAAAGCATGGTCCATTAGCGCTTATTGATGCAGAAATGCCAGTGGTGGTGGTGGCGCCTACGAATGATTTACTAGAGAAGCTAAAATCAAACGTAGAAGAAGTGCGTGCTCGTGGTGGCTTATTGTATGTATTTGCTGATGAGCAAGCGGGCTTTGAAGCGGATGAAAGCATGAAGATCATTACTATGCCTCATGTGAGTGATATTACTGCCCCAATTTACTACACTATTCCGATGCAGCTGCTTTCGTACCATGTTGCATTAATCAAAGGAACGGATGTCGATCAGCCTCGTAACTTAGCTAAAGCGGTGACGGTGGAGTAGGTTTTAATTGTTCTATAATGGAATTGTCGGAAGACAATAACGTTTGATTGTTTTTTACCTCTTGCTAAGTTTAGCTTAGCAAGAGTTTTTTATGTCAGATGCAGATAAGCCACTCAATAAGAAAGACCAAAAGCGTTTAGATGAAAAGCGAGGCGAAGGGACGCGAAAAGATCACGTTCCTTTCATAAAAGTCGGAGAGTTTGGTAGCTCAAGAGAAAGTGTTCGTGTTAAGAGTGCTACTGTTGTCCGAGCATACTACTTTCATTCAGGAATTGAGTTTGCGGCATTTTTGCTATTCGATTGGTGTAACGAGGTCATCAATACTCGAGAGTAGTTTCCAATTCCGTTTGCTGACTCTTTAATTATTTGCCGATAACTATATATTCGTCACCCTTAAGAAAAAGGCTTACTCATCGATTTTGCCGATGGTTCCCAGCTAACGCTTCCTGTAAAGCTCGCTCTAGAGTTTGGTGACAAACTCATTGCCGAAAAACTTCAAGTAGAGAAAGTATACTGGGAGGTATTATGAAAGTACCCTGTCCCATTTTTACCGATCAAGAAGTTTCCAACGACGTCAAAATGAACTTGAAGTGGATAAAGCCACTTATTGATATCGAAGTCGAATATCCATTCTCCAAACAATATGTCATTGTTCTTGCTGCTAGGTTAGCAAAGTAACCTAAAGCTTTTGTTGCTCGACATTGTACAAAATTGGATGATCAATACCAAATTAGAGGAGGGTACACATTGCTTGACGATGCCAAAGCAAACTAAGAGCATTGTTCAGTAGTGGGTGAAATTAAGCCATTTTTAGAACCAAAAAAGTAGATGGTGAAACGGTTCTTAGAATCGAAAGTGAGTATGAGACTGCATGGATAGAACTTTGGATAAGGCTATTGAGAGGACTTTGATTCAATAACCACTACAAAAATCGTTGGTACGGAAAATTATCCGTATTCAATATGCCCTAGAGCAATGTTCGACAAAAGTACAATATGATACATTGTCTACATAATTCGGGTTGTTGTGAGAACCCTCATCATCCATATTTGGGAAGTGTTATGTCTGAGCCTAGTAATTCATATCTTAAATCTTTAGTTGAACTTGCTTCCGAGTCTTGGCGTTTTGCCAAGGCAAATGAGCGTGTTTTAGCCAAATTGTCTATGAAAGATCAAACTCGTTTTCAAAGTCAGCTGAAGTGGTTTGTTAAAAAGATTTCTGGTGAGTTGGAGAGTAGCGGTTTGAAAATTATTGATTTAGAAGGTCAAGATTACGATGCTGGCATGGCTGTATCAGCACTAAATATTGATGATTTTGATGAAAGTGAAGAGCTATATATTGACCAAGTACTATCCCCTTTGATTATGAGTGAAAAGGGTATTGAACAGATGGGTACAGTTATTCTTGGGAGTAAAAAATGAAAAACTTTGTTGGGATCGATCTGGGTACTACGAACAGTGCAATAGCATCATTTGATGGTCAAAAAACAAAAATATGGAAAAGCCCTGAACAAAATGACATTACTCCATCTGCGATTTATCTCGACAGGCGAGGCAATAAGTTAGTTGGGCAACGAGCTTATGAACAAGCTGCACGTAGTCCAAGTAATTCAGCTGTACTTTTTAAAAGGTTGATGGGAACGAGTACCCCAATAGAATTTAAAGCCGTTAATGAAGTAAAAACACCAGAGCAGTGCTCTGCTGAAGTTTTGAAAACGCTCTATGGATACTTGAATGAAGAGCTTCGACTAGACCCAGAAACTGGTGTTGTTATTACTGTTCCAGCAGCATTCAACCAAATGCAAAAAGATGCAACTGTTGATGCAGCCAACTTGGCTGGTATAAATAACGTTGCTTTGATGCAAGAACCAGTTGCCGCTGTAATGAGCGTTATGAAAGAAGGGGCATTGGATGGTACTTTTCTTGTTTACGATTTAGGTGGTGGCACCCTTGATATTGCGATCGCAGAAAGTCATAGAGGTAAAGTAAATCTTCTATCTCATGGTGGAATTGCTATGTGTGGAGGTCGTGATTTTGACCGACTCCTTATGGATAAAATTGTTAAACCATGGTTAAGGAATAACTTCAATTTGCCTGATAACTTTCTCGTTGATCCTAAGTATTCAACCATGGTGAGAATGGCAAACTATGCGGCCGAGAGGGCTAAGATTGAGTTATCATCTAAAGAGGCAGCAGTAATTTCATTGTCAGAAACAGAGATCAGAGAGTTTGATCTCGACGGTGAAGAGATGTATTTAGATATTGAGATTTCTAGAGATGAGTTTGACCATCTAATTAATAACTTAGTTCTAGAGTCTGTTGAGGCCGCACGAGAGGCTTTATCAAAAGCGCACCTTACCCCTGATTATATTGAGAGAGTTGTATTTGTTGGCGGACCAACTAATTACAAGCCGCTTCGTGACAAGGTCTGTTTTGAATTGGGGATTAAAGGTTCAACCGAAGTAAACCCGATGACAGCTGTAGCTGAAGGCGCAAGTATTTTTGCAGAGTCAATAGATTGGACCACACAAAATCGTGAAAGAAAGTCATCTCGTGGAGTCATTGAGTCTAAGGGGGCACTATCTTTGGTATTCAAATTTCAAGCTAGAACTCCTAACAAAGCATCGAAGATAGCAATTAAATTTGATGACTATACAGAGGGTTATGAATATCAAGTCGATAGTATCAGCACTGGTTGGACGTCGGGTAGAGTTGCTCTTGAGGCTATGTCAACGATTACAGTCCCACTGGGAATTATGGGGGAAAACCTATTCAAAGTGTTCGTATTTGACCCTTTAGGTAATACGGTAGCAATAAATGATAGTCAAATCTCTATTACAAAAACATCTGCAACAGTAGAGGCTATACCAGCATCCCACTCGATCTCGATCGAAGCACTGAGTAGTTTAGGTGGTAAATCTAGTTTGTCGTACTTGGTCAAATCAGGCGACTCGTTACCGGTTAAAGGTACAAAGATGTTTAAGGCGGCAGAAACTCTTAGGGCAGGCACGGACAATAGTATAAATATAAAGCTTTGGGAAGGTGACATAGAGGATCCTGTAACAGACAACAGACCTGTGGGTGTGCTGAAAATTTCTGGCCATGATTTTGAGGTTGGAGTCGTACCAGCGGGTGCTGACATTGAGTGTATTTATGAAATTTTTGATTCCGGTGCGATCAATTTAGAGGTATCAATACCATGTATTGGTGGTGTATTTAACTCAGGTAAGAATTTCTACTCTCGACAAGAAAACCAAATCAACCATGCTGATTCAAAAGCAATTATTTCTATGGAAACCGATAGCTTAAAAGAGCGAGTTAGCGAGATACGAGATATTCTAGATAATGATGAAATTAATCGAGTATTCGAAAATGTGGTTTTGGCAGAAGAAAAGAATCAGAGAGCAGTTACCCCTGAAGAATCTCAGGAAGCAATGGAAAAGCTACTGGAAGCCAAGCGTCAGTTGTCAAAAGTTAGAAGTCAAAACTTATCAACTATCAGAGCACTAGAGTTCGATAAGATGAAAAATACTTATAGTGAATACATTGAACAGTATGCTGAAGAATCAGATCACGCAGTGGTTATAAAGCTTATGAATACTGCCCAAAATGCAATTGCAAGTAAGTCACATGACTTTGAGGTGGCAATGGATGAACTACGCTCAAAGAATTTTGAAATTCTGTATAAGCAAGACTGGTTTGTCGTTGAGCAATTTAAGGTTTTGTGTTCTGAAGAGGCTGCGTTTATTGATAAAGTTAAGTTTAACGAATGTGTGCAGCAAGGAATACATTGTATCGAAAATAACAATATAGATGAATTAAGAACAGTAAACTTTCATTTGTTCCAAAACCGAGTGGGCGGTGCTCCTGATCTAGATTCTACAGTCTTTGCGAATATAGTAGAAAGCTAAGATGAACAGCGTGTTATTGCCAATGCGGTACAGGTTACCTTCTGGTGAAGCGATTATTGAGCGGTTACTATTAGTAGACTCAGCTGCAATATACAAACTTGATAATAAGAAAAATATTATCGTCGTAACTCAGGAGCTATGCAGCTTCTGGGTTAAAAACGATTATTTACCCAGAAGTTTGTTTAGTTCCATCAATTTGGGTAGTGAAGAATTTTATTATTTTGAAATAGAAGATTGTTTTTCGGTGTCTAGTTTTGATATTGGTCTCGGGTTAGTTGATTTTTCGCAGGCTCTATCATTCACTCATGCCTATTTAAATTCGAAAGAAAAACCAGGCAGCACTAAAAATAGTCTCTATGTAGAAAAGTACTCAGTGCTTCTACCTTTAGATTTAGGAAATGATCTTGACAACGAGCTGTCTTATAAGTTGTGGTTAACAAATGGTGTGAACCTTAAGGACAGTTCTTTTAAGGCAGTATCCAAATTAACTCCGTTGAATGATGCTGAGCTTGAAGAGTGCTTTGAGTTAGCTGGAGTGAGCTATGTGTTAGAACCGTCAGACCCAACTGTGAATAAGTATTTGTGCGAGTTTGAACTGTTTGGCAGAGAGTCGCTGGAAGAGTTTGTCAATGAGTACATAATTGATGTAATAAACAACCGTGACTCTTATAGGAAAATGGGTATTGAGGGACCGTCATCTTTTATCCTATATGGCCCACCTGGATGCAGGAAAACTTATGCTGCGGAAAAGATCGTGAATCACTTGGGCTGGCCAGTTTTTAAGGTGGACTCTGCATCAGTAGCAAGTCCCTACATTCATGAAACAAGCAAAAAGATTGCTGAAGTATTTGATGAAGCAATTAGGTGCGCGCCTAGCGTTATTCTTATCGATGAAATGGAATCCTATACATCAAATAGAAGTACAGCCAAAGACCATAAACTGGAAGAGGTTAATGAGTTTCTAAGGTGGATACCAGAAGCTATAAATGCTGGCGTATTGATTATAGGAATGACGAATTTCATCGAAAATATTGATCCAGCGCTAAAGCGTAAAGGCCGTTTTAATTATCTGATAGAAATCGGTATTCCAAATGAAAGCGAGATTAGAGCTTCATTAAATTTTTTGACGCGGGGGTTACCACTTGAAAGTGAAGCAATTAAAGATGAAGTCATTGATAGTTTGATTGGCCGTACGTTGGCAGATATTGACTTCGTAGTGAAAGAGGCTGCTAGAAAAACTGCAAAAGGCAGAATAAGTACACTTGGTCACAATGAGTTCATGTCTGCGATTGAATTGTTACCGATGATACCTTCAATTAATAAAAATAAAATCGGATTTCTGTGATTATGAATATTAAAGAAAACCCATTCTTTCTCTTAAACGCAACATTACGTAATACTAGAGCTGAACTTTCAGAACTAGAAGAAGAGTTTAGTTTGTTTAATGACTCAGATCGAGATCTTTTAAGTGAAGTAGTTTCCCCTCGCTTGAGAGTTCAGTCAGAGTTAGGTTGGTTGATTGGAGTGACAGAGCCAACTGTTCTTCGAGAACTTACCATTAAATCACTAAATGATCTTATTGATCTTAGACATTTACACGCATTAGATCAGTTGAACTTAATTTCGTCATCATTGAGCCTTTACAAAGGTGAAAGCCACAAACTTGTCAAAGATTCAATTTTGAGGTTAGCGGACCTTTTTGAAGGTTTATACCTCTGTTTAGATGAAGTCATGGTTCTGCTTAATCAAGAGAGAAAGTACTCAGGTTTCCCATTATTAAGTGATGCTTCACAGCTAGAGGACGGAGTTAACCTGCGAAAGGACTACTTCAATCAGTCTATTAAAGACTCATTGGATAGGTTAGATAGTCAGACGTTGGTATCTTTAGTGACTGATATTGTTGATGAAAATTCAATGAGTGGTGTTAGGCAGTGCTATACACTTATTCAAGATCTAGTTGATTATTATGAGGTGGCTACAAAGCATGCTCTTGCTGAAGAAACTGCATCTATTGAGTCGTTGATTGAAAATATCATGACAATTACTACTAGCCAGTACTCGAATGACCATTTGGACCAACTTATATCGAAACTAATAACTAGCCTAAGAGGCTGGGATACAATAGCTCAACCTATTCAAGTGAGCTTCCAAGGGAAAGGGCTAGAGCATGAAGAGAGCAAAAAATTGGCGTACAAAGTTCGCGATCTTAGTTTGTATATGTTCAATGAAATGCTTCAAGATGACATAACAAAAAAACTAAGCGAGATTAGCCTTGAGCTTTTTGGAGAAGTAACTAGCTTTTCAGAGCGTGTGGAAAAAGACATTGCCGACATTAAAGATATTGAGTTTGAAAGACAGCAAAGAGCCGAAAATGAAGCTAGGGAACAAGTAAAATATGAGCTTGAGATGGCTTATAGCGCTGAGATAGGTCTTGCTTTCAAAGATGAATTGAAGATTAGCGCGTTGGGTATTTCTTGGAAAAGGGCTTTTGTTAGATTTGAAGATATTACTTTTTATCGCTACCAAGTAATAAGCCGAAGCCTAACGACAGATTATATATTTGAATATGGTGGTGTTAGTCGTACTTACAAAATAACCACAAAGAAACAGGAACACTTTAGCGCCCTGTTAGATAGGTTTTGGAAGGGTGTTGGCTATAAGCTGATGATAAATTTTGCAATTGATGTTGTGTGCAAAGCGAAGGAGCATTTTTCTGGTATTGGTGTTCGAGACGATGGGCTCGTTTTACACCGGAAAAAGTTTCTTCGAGCGAGTGAGCCAGTTTTAGTGCCATGGAGTCGTTTATCTTCCAACGTATACAATGGTCAATGTACATACAGTCTCGTTGGAGATAGTAAAGTTAATGCAAGCTTAGATATCAGTGCTACGAACTACCATATGTTTAGCACACTGGTTAGCGTTATGATGGATAAGAGAGCTTCTCGATTAAGTGAAATCTTTGGGGTAAATTAGTTTAATGAGTAATAAGAATCCCAAAGGGTTTAGTGGTTTATCACAGCTGCACTCAAAGAATGAAGATAAAGCTGACTCAGTCGAATCTGATTTTCAGTCTGAAACCCCTACTGATACCATAATAGCATCCACATCTGAAACTAAGTTTAGTTCAAAACATGAAAACACTGTAAGTGCAGGCTCAGAACCAGAAGTCACAGTTGAAACAGTGCAAGATGAACGACAGAAATCTAACCAATCGGGTGTAAGTTGGGGGTATATATTTTGGTTCCTACTCATTGCCGGTATTTTCATGGCGATAAGCCAGAATTACGATAGCCCTAGTTCTGTGCCTAAAGCTAGTACAAGTAATAGTTCAGTTAGCCCCAAGGCTGCCAACGTACAGACACCTTCAACTTCCCAATTAGGAAGTTCGTCTAACGTAGAAAAAAATATCAAGCCAAATGAGATTCCTAAACCTCAGTTTACCAAACCACCCGTCGGTTTAAATAACATACTTTCTGTTTCACAAATTAGTTGGTGCACACGCGAAAGTATGCGTATTGAAGCGATGAGAAATATCTTCAATACAAACGGAGGTATAGATGAGTTTAATCGAATTGTTAATGATTATAATAGTAGGTGTAGTAATTATCGCTATCGCCAGGGAGACCTATCAAGAGCTGAACGGGAAGTTGAAAAATCGAGGGCTATAATTGTTTCAGAAGCAACTCGAGAAGCAGAACTAATAGATCAACGCTTCAAGAAAAATGCCAACTCTTCCAAAGAGAACTCTCGTAAACCGCCCGCTCATTTAACAAGAGAGGTGCAACAACTTTTGACAAGCTTAGGTTATCAGCCAGGACCTATTGATGGTGACTATGGTAGGGGAACTGCTAATGCAATAATGGCTTTTCAGCGTTATATGAACATTAAGCAAGATGGACTTATCAATCAGAGTCTTGTGTCAATGTTGAGGCAAGCTGTTGCCAAAAAAAATACACAACTTACACCTTCTAAGCCTAATCAGCGTAGTAATAATGGTCTACCCGAGAATGCTCATGTTGACATCTATGGAACGGGTTGGGACTGTGACCGAGGTTACAGGAAATCAGGCTCACAATGTCTAAAGGTCAATGTCCCAGCAAATGCACACATTGATGTTTATGGGAGTGGTTGGGATTGTGACCGAGGTTATAGGAAATCAGGGTCACAGTGTCTGAAGGTTAATATCCCAGCAAATGCACACATTGATGTTTATGGGAGTGGTTGGGATTGTGACCGAGGTTATAGGAAATCAGGGTCACAGTGTCTGAAGGTTAATATCCCAGCAAATGCACATATTGATGTTTATGGGAGTGGTTGGGATTGTGACCGAGGTTATAGGAAATCAGGGTCACAGTGTCTGAAGGTTAATGTCCCAGCAAATGCACACATTGATGTTTATGGGAGTGGTTGGGACTGTGACCGAGGTTACAGGAAATCAGGTTCACAATGTCTAAAGGTCAATGTTCCAGCAAATGCACACATTGATGTTTATGGGAGTGGTTGGAATTGTGACCGAGGTTACAAAAAGTCAGGAAGTACCTGCGAACCTATTTAATGAAATGAACGAATGAATCAGAACCGTACATTTAGCTCTTCGGAGCTAAATGGTTTGGTAAGAGCTCTGCTAGAATCGATCAATCTTTATTGTCGCTTTCTAGACTCCATGAGTAGAATTCGAGTGTAAAAATGATCAAACTTTTCTTCATTAACCACTTATTATCGTGTCAACTTTGCACATTTACGATCAAACTTTAATGTCCTCAGACAGGAACAAAAACGGCAACCTAAAATAAGGTTGCCGTTTTTTATTTATCTCTTTATAGCCGCTAAGTTAAATTCCTGCCGGTTTAAAGAAGGCCTTTAAGCGCTTAGTGATCATTAAGCGAGAGACGGTAAACATTCCTGTCACTGTGCGTTGGTGTAGGCGGAAAATCGTGTCGTATAAACGGCGAATTAATCGACCTTGTAACACTAATTTTCCTTCTAAACGTGTCCCCGGAGCAAAAGTACCAACGGCAAAGTGATGACCAACAGCAACCACCATTCCACTGTCTTGGAAGATAAAATCTGTTAGCTCTTTCCCACGTAAATAACGACCTAAGCTTTTAGCTAAGTGAACCGCTGCACGGTTAGCGGCTTGAGCTTTTGGTGGAACAAAAGAACCATCAGGTTGTGGAATTGCAGCGCAATCACCAATAGCAAAGATACGAGGATCTTCGGTTGAGCTCAGATTTTGGTTCACGTTAATTTGGTTCATACGGTTGTAGCTTAAGTCCCCAATACCGTTTAGCCAATCTGGCGCTTTTACACCCGCCGCCCAAAATTGGATATCAGCACCAAGAAATTTATCAACATCCGTTCGCATGCCATTTACTGTTACTTCACTAATGCGAGTTTCTAGTAATACATTTACGCCACTTTTTTCTAGCTCTTTTAATACCTTATCAGACATTTTTTGTGGGCTGTTAGGTAAGACTCGATGCGCCGCTTCAATCAAATTAATACTTAAAGATGAAGCGTTATAGCGTTTTAATTTTTTACTTACTCGAGCTAATTCAGCCGCTAACTCAACACCAGTAGCACCCGCTCCTACAATGTTTATTGTGCTGCTTTTTCCTTCACGTAAGATTTGACTAATTTGATTCCACGCTTGGCGTGCTTGACCTGCTGAACCTAAAAATAGGCAATGCTCTTGAGCTCCTAAGGTATTAAAATCATTACTTATTGCGCCAATGGCAACCACAAGATAATCATAACTTAAGCCTGATTCTGTGCCATCTGGACGACGAACTAGTAAGGTTTGGTTTTCACGGTCGATTCCCGTCATCGCACCTTGATAATGTTGGTAACCGTGATGAGCCCCGTGAGTGAAATAACAAACCGAATCTAAATCACTATCAAATGTGCCAGCTGCGATTTCGTGCAAACGAGGTTTCCAATAATGATGTGTTTCTGGTTCAACCAGAATGATTTCATCTTCTTTACGGGTTGATTTAGTTAATAAGGTCGATAGCTCTAGACCAGCAGCGCCACCGCCTACAACAATGATTCGGGACATAGCATTTTCTCATAGTATTTTGGCTTAGAGAGGAGTTAAATCACTCGAGAATAAACCAAAGAATAATCTTCATTACAGAGCGCAACAGTGTGTGCTGAGTTTCAATGCGGCTATTATATTTATTTCTTAATTCGTGATAATAGCTAATAAATGAAAATCACTTTTACGTATGGGTAATAAATGAGTGTGAGTAAATGAATGGTCTGGCGAGTAATGCATAAGTTTGAACTAGTTTACAATTCTTAATGAAATAGCGCGTTTCTAATCCATTTATTTGTTTTTAATCTGTTTATTACCAATACTTATCTCAATAGAAATAAGTATTTCTTTTATTTCTTCTGCTGTTGATTTTTATGGCACTATCGATGGAAAGTTCTATATGGGACAGTATCTTGCAGAAAACGCTTATGGCTTGGTTTTACTGGTGGCCTAGCAACAGAAAATGGGATGGGAATATAGAACAAAAATAAATCACAAAGCTTAAATTTGAGCTTGGTGAATATCAGAAATAAATTATGGATAAACCTATAGTTAAACCATCAACACTAACCATGAAGGTGAAAAGATGATCAAATCAAAATTGAAAACGTTGGTAGCATTAACTGCATTGGCTTTTACGGCACAAGCGTTTGCGACTGATAAGTACAATACAGATATACCAACAAGCATCATGACTCCGGATGCCGTAAGTACGAGTATTGGAGAGCTGAATTTTACTGATGGTGCACCAACAATAGAAACCACTCAAAAGCTTTACGATAATTTAGATACCATCCGTTCAACAGAAGTTTTTTTGAATGCAATCCCAATGGCATCATTAGAAGCATTAAGAATGGGGCATGAAAGCATTGGAGTGAGTAAATCAAACCAAGTGGTAGTGTTTGATAAATTAATGGATTCGAACCCGCTGTTTTTAACCGGGAATACCGATACCGTTTATGCTTCTGCATTTTTAGATCTTGAACGTGATGGCCCTACGGTTATTGAAGTTCCTGCGGGCATGGGGCCAACAACGGTCAATGACGCTTTTTTCAGATTTGTTACTGACTTAGGTATTGTTGGTCCTGATAAAGGTAAAGGCGGGAAATATTTAATTCTTCCTCCAGGTTATGACGGAGAGGTTCCAGAGGGTTACTTTGTTTCCCAATCAACAAGTTATGTTAACTGGTTTATTGCTCGTGGGTTTTTAAAAGACGGTAAAACAGATGCGGCAGTCAATGCATATAAAAATGAGCTAAAAATTTACCCGTTAGCGCAGAAGAATCAACCTCCTAAAATGGAATTTATCTCAGGAAGTGAAAAAGAGTTTAATACTATTCATGCGAATAATGAGCATTTTTTCGATGAGCTAAAAGTTGTGTTAGATAAAGAACCAATTTCATTTATTGACCCTGAAATGCGCGGTTTAATGTCGAGTATCGGTCTGCAAAAAGGAAAGCCTTTTGCACCTGATGCTCGTATGCAAAAGATCTTAAAAGACGGCGTAGCGATTGGTAATGCAACGGCAAGAGCTTTGATATTCCAACCTCGCGATAAAGGGGCTTATATCTACTCGGATCGTTTATGGAAAACCGCATTTATTGGAAAGGATTATCAGTGGTTAGTCGATAAAGGAGAAGGGGGACGTAATCTGGATGCGCGTACCTATTTCTTCTACATGGCGACAGTAAATACGCCAGCAATGGCTCTGAAACTCATCGATAAAGGTTCCCAATATGCCATTGTAGATAAATCGAAAGGTGGAGATTATCTTGATGGTGGTAAAAATTATAAGTTGAATATACCTGCGAATGTACCAGCAAAAAACTTTTGGTCAGTGGTGGCTTATGATCCGCAAACACGCTCTGAACTACAAACAGGTCAAGCGTTACCAAGTAAAAATAATCAACGTGATAAGTTAATTGAAAATAAAGATGGTTCAGTTGATATTTATTTTGGACCTAAAGCACCAAAAGGCAAAGAAGCTAACTGGGTCGAAACCGTTCCGGGTAAAGGGTGGTTTACTATTTTACGTTTATACGGACCGCAAGAGGCTTGGTATGATCACTCTTGGAAACCGGGTGATATTGAGTTAATTAAATAAGTGATTGTTACAATTTAACCATAGCCTCTGCTTGTTATTACTAATGAGCAGAGGCTTTTTTATATCTAATGACTTTCTAGGTTTTGAATCAGAAGTTTTTCAATATTTTTAATAATAGGATGTTGATAGTAAGCACGATGATATTGAATTCCAACATTAAACGTCATTGCTTTATTATCGAGAGTTAAAGGTAGCTTACATACGTTTATTGGACGTTTGTTTTTTAAAATATCAAAGCAAACAAAAGCGTATTGGCTTATTTCTACGCACTCAATAGCAGAAGAGACAGAAGAAACCGTGAGTTTTTGAGCAAGGTTTATTCCTGTTTGTTTACGTAGTCGCTCATAGTACGTATTGTCATCGAGGTTTCCCATCGAAACCCTTACAGTATCAAATTGGGCTAAATCAGAGAGACTAATTTGGGATGAACAAGCTAACGGGTGCTGCTTAGATACATATACAAATAAATCTAACTCCCCGAGTTTTCGTTCAATAATGCGTTCATTTAGTTGATTCGGGTAACCTGAGATTCCGATAGATAATGCGCCTGATTTAGGAAACTCTATTCCTTCTAAAGACCAATCAACAATAGATATTTTAGGATGCCAATCATCTTGGGTTAACCCTTGTAAAAGAGGAACAGTTAACAAGCTGCTTAGTGGATTTGCTAAATGAAAAACATATTCGATATTGGCATCTTTATTATTAAACGATTTAGCCGTTTGCTGTGCTTGTTCAAGCTGTTCTAAGGGGGTTTTAATAATATTTATCAGCTGGGTGGTGAAAAGCGTTGGTGCATAAAGGCCTTTATCTGCAATGAATAATTCATTACCAAAGAGTTCGCGGCATTCAGATAAGTAGCGATTAAAGGTTGCTCTGCTGATATCTAATGTATGACAAACTTTAGCTAACGATTTTTGTTCATAGAGTGAATCAAGAAAACGATATAAATTTAAGTCTATGCTGCTTTTCATGTTCTAGCTTTCCTTGCCAATATTTTTTCTAGTATGAATCTTTTATGACAGTTTGTCTTTTAGTCTTGATCTTTGCGTCTTTCAATCTATTATATATGGAAATGCATATATCCATATATAAGGTTGAATATGTTACCTCATCAATTTTTCAAAATGCTATCAGATGAAACACGAATGCGTTGTTTATTGCTTATTGCTCGTGAAGGTCGCTTGTGTGTAAACCAATTAACGGAAGCACTAGAAGAGAGTCAACCAAAGATCTCTCGTCATTTAGCTCAACTACGCCAATCCGGCGTATTGGTTGATACCCGTGAAGGTCAATGGGTGTATTACCAAGTCAGCTCTGATTTACCGGGTTGGCTAAACAAAATTATAGTAGGTTTGAAGCAATCCAATTGTTTACAGGCTGAGTATCAAAAAGACACTGATAAATTAAACGCAATGAAAGTATGTTGCTAAATTAAGGATTAAGACGATGACAATTAAAGTAGGTATTAATGGGTTTGGTCGTATTGGACGCTTGGCATTAAGAGCAGCATTCGATTGGCCTGAGTTAGAGTTTGTACAGATTAATGATGTTGCGGGTAATACCCATACACTGGCACATTTACTTGAATTTGATTCTATTCAAGGTCGTTGGCACCATGAAGTGACAAGTAATGGAAGTGATATGATCATTGATGGTCAAACCATTAAAACAACACAAGAAAAAGAGATCGATGCGGTTGATTGGTCTGGTTGTGATGTTGTTATTGAAGCAACTGGCGTGCATCGTTCACGTTCATTTTTAGATAAATACTTAGCACAAGGTGTTAAGCGTGTAGTTGTGTCTGCTCCAGTTAAAGAAGACGGGGTAGCAAACATTGTCGTTGGTGTGAATGATGATATTTTTGATCCAGCGGTTCACCAAATTGTGACTGCGGCATCTTGTACTACCAACTGCCTTGCTCCAATTGTTAAAGTTATCAATAAGGAGTTAGGTATCGAAAATGCAGCATTTACCACTATTCATGATTTGACCAACACACAAACCATTTTAGATGCTCCTCATAAAGATCTTCGCCGTGCTCGTGCGTGTGGCATGAGCTTGATCCCAACAACAACGGGCTCTGCTAAAGCTATTGTAGAAATCTTCCCTGAGCTTAAAAATAAAATTGATGGTCATGCAGTTCGAGTTCCTTTAGCGAATGCATCACTGACTGACATTATTTTTGAAGTAAAAAGAGATACCACGGCTGAAGAAGTAAATCAGTTATTAAAGGATGCGGCACAGGGTGATCTAAAAGGTATTTTAGGTTACGAGGAGCGCCCACTCGTATCGATTGATTACAAAGGCGACCAACGCTCAACGATTGTAGATGCACTATCTACTATGCTTGTGGGCAAGCGCATGGTGAAGATTTACGCTTGGTATGATAACGAAATGGGCTACGCAACGCGTACTGCTGAGTTAGTTCGTAACGTTGGTTTAGCTTAATAGTAATGACATTGGTTTAAGGAATTTTAAATGACACATCCTACTTGGGAATTACCCGTATCAGATAATGGTAGCGCATTGGTTTTAACTCCGTGCCCAGGAACTAAAGGGGTTGAGTTAACGGCCTCATTAGAGCAGTTAAAAGCACAAGGTGTTGAAGCAGTAGCAACGGCATTAAATCAAGATGAGTTAACAGAAAAAGGCGTAGGTGCTCTTGGTGAAGAAGTGCAACGTCTAGGCATGAAATGGTTTTATTTGCCAATTGAAGACGATTGTGCACCGGGTGATGAGTTTGCTGCACAATGGAAATCAGCGACTCCTGAGCTGCAACAAGTATTAGAAAAGAATGGCAAGGTAGCAATGCATTGTATGGGTGGTTCAGGCCGCACAGGTTTGCTGGCTGGGCATTTGTTATTGGATTTAGGTTGGGATCTAGACGTGATTAAGCAACAAGTACAAGCATTACGTCCGGGCGCATTCACAAAACCTGTGCAAATTGAATACATTGATGCCATTGCTAGCAAATAATCAATTTTAGATAAGGCCTCAGAAAGTGATTATCTTCTGGGGCTTTTTTATTTGAACGGATGATTTTTATGTTTTCACAATTAAGCCACAGTGTACGCCAGTATATGATAGTGACGTTCAACTACTGGAACTTCACCATTACTGATGGTGCATTACGCATGTTAGTGGTGCTTTATTTTCATGATCTGGGATACAGCACATTAGCTATTGCTTCGCTCTTTTTGTTTTATGAATTTTTTGGTGTGGTGACTAATTTAGTTGGAGGTTGGCTTGGTGCAAGGCTTGGATTAAATAAAACCATGAACATTGGTCTATTGATGCAGGTTGGGGCGTTATTAATGCTTGCCCTGCCAAGCAGTTGGCTCACCATACCTTGGGTGATGGCGGCTCAAGCCTTTTCTGGTATCGCAAAAGATCTGAATAAAATGAGTGCTAAAAGTGCGATAAAAACCCTTGTTCCAAGTGAGCAAGAAGGAGCGCTTTATAAGTGGGTTGCCATATTAACAGGATCTAAAAATGCCCTTAAAGGAGCGGGCTTCTTTTTAGGTGGTTTACTGCTAACGACAATTGGTTTTCAGTTTGCTGTTATTGCAATGGCGAGTGTGCTGTTTGTGGTCTTTATTGGTAGCGTACTTTTACTTGATGGTGATATTGGGAAAGCAAAATCAAAGCCTAAATTTACACAATTGTTTTCAAAATCAGAGCAAATTAATACGCTTTCGGCCGCTCGCCTATTTCTGTTTGGGGCTCGAGATGTATGGTTTGTTGTCGCTTTACCCATTTACCTTGGTAGCGTTTTTAATTGGGATCATTCATTGGTCGGTGGCTTTTTAGCGTTATGGGTAATTGCGTATGGTTTTGTACAAGGCTTTGCTCCTAAAATTACCGGTAAAGCGGAAGGGAAAGTACCTGACGGCCGAGCTGCAATGTGGTGGGTGAGTTTATTAGCCTTGGTGACAGGGATTATTGCTTATAGTGTTCAGATGGGGTGGCAACCTGAATATGTCATCGTGATTGGCTTGTTGATTTTCGGTGGTATTTTTGCTGTTAACTCATCACTTCACTCTTATTTAATTGTGAGTTATGCCAAAGGTGATGGAGTATCGATGGATGTTGGTTTCTACTATATGGCCAATGCGATGGGGCGTTTAGTGGGTACCATTTTATCTGGCTGGGTATTCCAAGTTGCAGGCTTTGCTGCGTGCTTATGGGTGTCGTTTGGATTTTTGTTATTGGCTGCGTTGATATCGATTAAGTTGCCTAAGAGATTAAAGGCTTAAGCTCAAGTAAGTTTCATGCATAAAAAAACCACCGTTTTTAATCGGTGGTTTTTTTTAGCTTAATTTAAAGTGAATGTTCACTATAAATTAAAAGCCTTCCATATTTTTAGCTTCAAGCTGTTGGAAGTATTTCACTGTTTTCACTTTCAGTTCTTGTGTTGATGGCTCATCACAAACGATTACTGATTTAGGGTGAAGTTGAAGTGCAGATACAGTCCACATGTGGTTTACAGAACCTTCAACCGCAGCTTGCAGTGCAAGACCTTTGTTGTGGCCTGTGATTAGGATCATGATCTCTTCAGAATCAAGCAGAGTACCAACACCGATAGTTAGTGAGTACTTAGGAACAAGATCCATGTCGCCACCGAAGAAGCGAGAGTTTGCAATACGCGTATCTTCAGTTAACGTTTTGATGCGAGTACGAGAAGATAAAGATGATGCTGGTTCGTTGAATGCGATGTGACCGTCGTTGCCCACGCCACCCATAAATAGGTTGATGCGACCGTAAGACTTGATCTTGTCTTCGTAACGTTGACATTCAGCTTCGTTATCTGCTGCATTACCATCTAATAGGTTGATGTTTTCTGCTTGAATATCGATGTGGTTGAAGAAGTTCTCGTGCATGAAAGTACGGTAAGATTCTGGGTGATCAGCATCTAAGCCAATGTACTCATCCATGTTGAATGTTACTACGTGCTTAAAGCTTACTTCGCCAGCTTTATGAAGCTCAATAAGTTTCTTATACGTGTTTAGTGGAGTACCGCCAGTTGGTAAGCCAAGAACAAATGGACGATCTGCTGTTGGGTTGAATGCATTAATACGGTTAACAATGTGTTGTGCTGACCATGCGCCAACTTGTTCTGCGCGATTTAGCGGGATTAATCTCATTTGTATACCTCAATAAAAACGTAAGTCGTAGAATCAAAAATCATTAATTCGCATTATAAAATAAGTTTCTGTGTATCACCAATGATTTTGCTCAATAAAGAAACATTATTTTTCAACATTGGTCACGTTTGTACTTAAATGGTTCATAAATGGCTCTGCTTTCATAAATCCTGTTAATCGAGCATTCGATAAATAATCCCCATTTGAATTCCAAAAATCGATGGTTGGTAACCCAAGAACTTTTAGCTGTTGTAATAGGGTAATATCTTCTGGGCTGTTTTTGGTTACATCGGCTTGCAACAAGATAAATTGACCTAAGAGCGGCTCTACCTTTTCATTATGGAAGGTGTATTTTTCAAATTCTTTACACGCGACACACCAGTCAGCATAAAAGTCGAGCATGACTGGTTTTTCTTGGGCTTTTGCTGCCTCAAGTTCTCGATTCAAATCTTCTAAATTAGCGATTTTTTTAAACGTGACAGTTTGAGTAGTGGTGTTTACTTCAGTATGTGTTTTACCTGAAATAGCATCAATTACAGGGATTGCTGAGCCAACAATACCTAAGATCGCGATGATCCCAGCGACACTCGTTTTCCAAGATTGGGGCATGGTTGCTTTAACATGATAAAGCCAACCAAATGCTGCAACACCTAACGCAGACCAAACAAATGGAGTTACGTTATGTGGAAGGATTCGCTCTAATAAGAACACAGGAACGGCAAGTAAAATAAAGCCAAACAGCGTTTTCACATGCGTCATCCATACACCTGCTTTTGGTAGCAGTTTATTACCAAATACAGCGGCTAAAATTAATGGGATACCCATACCAATAGCCAAAGCGTACAGAGCGACAGCACCAGTAAGTAAATCACCACTTTTGGCAACATAAAGCAATGCACCCGAAAGAGGAGCGGTCGTGCATGGAGAGCACACTAAACCTGAAATCGCACCCATGGCAAATACGCCACCTAAGTTTCCGCCTTTTTGCTGGTTACTGATGTCATTTAATTTAGTTTGTAAGCTGCTTGGCAGTTGAATGGTGTAAGCACCAAACATTGATAGGGCAAGCAGAACAAACATTACGCTTAAGCCTATGAGAACATAAGGGTGTTGTAGTGCCGCCTGGAATTGAAGGCCTGCAGAAGCAACCACTAACCCAAGTAAAGTATAGGTTAACGCCATGCCTTGAACGTAAACAAAAGAGAGCTTGAAAGCTTTGCCATGAGACAGTTTACCGCCACCTAAAACAATGCCCGTTAAGATAGGGTACATAGGCAATACACAAGGCGTAAACGCAAGACCAATGCCAAGCGCTAAGAATAAAAATGGAGTCCACCAAGCATCACCTAAGTTGTCAGCCAGCTCTTGCTGTTGAGTTTGAGATACTTCTTTTGGCTCTGAATTTGATGATGTTTTCTTTTCTACGCCAACTGGCGCGTTATCATTTTTGGCCACAACATGCGTATTTGCCGTTTCATCTTGATATGAACTTAGCCCTGTTAATGCAGATAGTGGAATTTTGCGGATCTCTGGTGGATAACAGAATCCGGCTTTCGCACAACCTTGGTATCGAACAGTTAACTCGGCATTATCACTAACCGAAATAAGAGGAACCGTGATCGTTAGTGGTTCAGTGTAGATGTTTACATCACCAAAAAATTCATCGTTATAAGGCGTGCCTTCTTCCATCACTAAATCAGCAATCTTTGCGCCATTAACCGTTACCGAAATACGTTGTTGGTATAGGTAATAATCAGGCATCACTTGCCAATCTAAATAGACTCTATCTCCTTGCTGCATGAAATTAAACGGGAAGGCTTCATTTACGGTCACAAAAGAAGAGGTTTGCTTACCCTGTAATTTAGTCAGATCAAAAGACGCGACAGCTTGAGGGGCAAAGGAGGTCAATAGAATAAAAAATGATAAAAGGGCAGCTCGAAAACGGAGTAAGTTCGTCATGTGAAAGTCTTTATTAAAATAGATACGGGTATGACTATCGAAATGGTCAAGAGTTCGACAAGTATAGTATCAATTGCATTAATGATCTGCTCCTTTCTCTTTGGAGAGCTGCGTAATTATTTTTTATTTGTCACGGTTTCGAGATCCCTACGACACACTTTTTATTGAACAGAAACTATGCTTGTTACGATGATTAATTATTAGGGTGAATAACCAGAGGGTATAGTGATGAAATACAAACATATTCTTGTGGCGCTGGATCTTTCAGAAGAGAGTCATGTGTTGATTGATAGAGCCGTTTCTATGGCGGAGCTATTAGGAGCCAAAGTGTCTTTTATTCATATTGATGGTACTCATGGTGAGATTTATCCTGAGCTCATTGATATAGAAGCAGAGCCTGAGCGTAAACCATTAAATGAACCTTCAAATAAGTGGCTTAATGATTTTCAGCAGTATACTCAGTTTCCAATTGAGAGCTTTTGGGTGGGAACGGGAGATCTTAGCCATAAAGTTGATAAAGCAGTAAAAGCGAATGAAATCGATTTATTGATTTGCGGACATCATCATGATTTCTTAAGTAAAATTATTTCTTATTCTCGACCGCTAATTCACCACTCTCCTATTGATATATTGGTCGTGCCGATTACGTCATAAGCTAGAAATAAAAAAATGGCAGCTAAATTAGCTGCCATTTTGAGGGATATTATTGCAATTCACCTATTAAAGAATAATACCACCGAATACAAAACCTAGTGCAACTGAAGTCGTAATCGTAGCAACACCCGGAATGAAGAACGGGTGGTTAAATACAAGATTACCAATACGTGTTGAACCTGTGTCATCCATTTCAACCGCAGCAAGTAGCGTAGGGTAAGTAGGAAGAACGAACAGTGCACTAACAGCAGCAAATGACGCAACTGCCGTAATTGGAGCAACACCAATCGCAAGGGCTGCAGGCATTAGAGCCGTTGTTGTTGCACCTTGAGAGTAAAGAAGCATTGAAGCAAAGAATAAAACAATCGCTAGCATCCACGGGTATTGTGCAAGGATCTCAGCTGAGAACTCTTTGATTTCACCAATGTGAGAAGACACAAACGTATCACCAAGCCATGCAACACCAAGAACACACACAAGCACTCATACCTGATTTGAATGTCGCAGCATTAGCAATTTTAGACGCATCAATTTTAGTGAACGTCACAATAGCAGCAGCGGCGGTTAGCATTAATGCCATGATAGCTTCGTTACGACCAATGGTTGGGTGTTCAATCAGGCCAACACTGCCACTGATCATCGTTGCATAAGCAACAACCGCAACGATAGCAACACAGAAGATATAAACAGATGCTTTTGCTGTTGGTAAAATTTCACGCTTACCTTCGCCATTCATCTTAATTAGGCCTTTTGCAAGACGTTCTTGATAAACAGCATCATCTTTTAGCTCACAGCCTAGGAAGTTAGCAACGAATGCACCAACCATACACGCTAGGAACGTTGATGGAATACATACAGCTAATAGCGTTAGATAATCCACACCTAGAGGCTCAAGGATACCAGAGAAGAAAACAACCGCCGCCGAGATTGGAGACGCAGTGATTGCAATTTGAGAAGCAACAACAGCGATAGAAAGTGGGCGAGAAGGACGAACACCTTGTTCTTTAGCAACTTCTGCAATAACAGGAAGTGTTGAGAATGCAGTGTGGCCTGTACCTGCTAGCATCGTCATGAAATAAGTCACGATTGGTGCGTAGAAAGTAATGCGTTTTGGATTTTTACGTAAGAATTTTTCTGCTAGGTCAACCAACCAATCCATACCACCAGCCACTTGCATAGCAGCAATCGCAGTGATAACAGACATGATGATTAAAATAACGTCGATAGGGATAGAACCTGCGTCCAGTCCTAAGATCATGGTAAGAACAAGTACGCCCGCACCACCCGCAAAACCGATACCGATACCGCCAATACGTGCACCTAAATAGATGAACAGTAGTACGACGAGAAGCTGTACAGCAATCATAGATAACTCCAGTGTTTAAATTTAAAATAATTATTCAGATTTTTATTGAACAGCTATATACAGCAAACCAATAAAAGTATGAATGATTACTTAGTTTTTTTTGATTAAAAATTAGGACGATAAAAAAAGCGAGCTTCAGTGAGCTCGCTATTTTAGGTGTTACGGATTAATCGTAACGTTTTGCTTTGTATTCAGGATGCATCAGGTTCTCTACAGAGAAGATGTCATCTAATTGTTCTTCTGTTAGAAGACCACGCTCAAGAACTACATCACGAACGTTTTTACCTGTTTCAGCACAAATCTTACCAACAATGTCACCTTCGTGGTGGCCAATGAATGGGTTTAGATAAGTAACGATACCGATAGAGTTAAATACGTGAGCTTCACATACTTCTTTGTTCACAGTGATGCCATCGATACATTTGTCACGTAGGTTCACACAGGCATTTTTCAAGATGTCGATAGATTCGAACAGTGCTTGGCCAATTACTGGTTCCATTACGTTTAATTGCAGTTGGCCCGCTTCAGCAGCGAAAGTCACTGTAATATCGTTACCAATTACTTTGAAACATACTTGGTTAACTACTTCTGGGATTACTGGGTTAACTTTTGCAGGCATGATTGAAGAACCAGCTTGAAGCTCTGGAAGGTTCAATTCATTTAGACCAGCACGAGGACCAGAAGAAAGAAGACGTAAGTCATTACAAATTTTAGACATTTTAACCGCAGTACGTTTTAGCGCACCGTGGATCATTACGTAAGCACCACAGTCAGATGTTGCTTCGATTAAGTCTTCAGCAGCAACACATGGTAGACCTGTTACTTCTGCTAGATGACGAACTGCCGCTTCTTGGTAACCAGTCGCTGCGTTTAAGCCAGTACCGATTGCCGTAGCGCCGATGTTTACTTCTAAAAGAAGTTGCGCTGTGTAGTTAAGGTTTTTCACTTCTTCCTGAAGTAAAACACCCCAAGCGTGGAACTCTTGACCAACTGTCATTGGAACCGCATCTTGAAGTTGAGTACGACCCATCTTCAGAATGTTACGGAATTCTTGATCTTTAAGATCGAATGCACCTTTTAGGTATTCAATCGCTTCGATCAGTTTCATCATGCTGTTGTATACAGCAATACGGAAACCTGTAGGGTATGCACAGTTAGTTGATTGAGAACGGTTAACGTGATCATTAGGGTTAATGATGTCGTATTCGCCTTTCTCTTTACCCATTAGTTCAAGAGCAACGTTAGCAATAACTTCGTTAGCATTCATGTTAACTGAAGTACCAGCACCGCCTTGGTAAACATCTGATGGGAATTGATCCATACACTTGCCAGTTTCAAGAATTAAATCACATGCTTTGATGATGTACTCACCAACTTGTGAAGGGATAGCACCTAATTCTTTGTTAGCTAAAGCGGCTGCTTTTTTAGTGTAGATCATGCCACGAACAAACTCAGGAACATCAGAAATAGTTACATTTGAAATGTTGAAGTTTTCCATAGCGCGAAGAGTGTGAATACCGTAGTAAGCCTCTGAAGGAACGTGACGTTCACCTAGCAAATCTTCTTCAATACGAGTTGCAGTATTCGTTTTTTCTAAATCAAGCATCTGAGTCATAGTAAGCCTTTAAGGTTCTATATTTTAATTATTAGATTCTGTCCAAGTGATCATATCTGCGAGTAGAGTCCGTTCGTCAGAGGGTGATCAATATCGTACCTGATGCCTTGTTTTAACGTCATCATACACCTCTTTAGTGGTAAAAGTGTTAAGTTGATCACTTTTTAAGTCTAGTTTTTGCAAAATATTTCAAATTGAGATAATGCTCTCACTAGTTGTTAATATATTTACTTTATAGGTTATATAACTGCTAATCGAGTTAATGAATTTGATGGCTGTTTACACTCTTTTACAGAAGATTTTCTTGAAAAATGAGGGGATGTGCCGCATCTATCATAATAGAGAGAGTAAAAGTGGTTCGCAGAGAATGCCTGCTACACTAAATGAAGCGAAAAGTGAAAGTTCGTATCAAATCTAATCGAGGTATATTGTGTTTCCTATTTTATTATTATTGTTTATTTTTGTTCCCATTATTGAAATTGCGCTGTTTGTGCAAGTCGGGGGCATGTTAGGGATGTGGCCAACACTTGGGTTAGTATTGATCACCGCTTTTGTTGGTGCGTCATTAGTCCGTAGCCAAGGCATTCAGACTCTAATGTCAGTGCAATCAAAATTACAACAAGGTGAATTACCTGCACAGCAAATAGTAGAAGGTGTCATGCTTGCCGTTGCTGGTGTGTTATTGCTTGTCCCTGGTTTTATGACTGATGCATTAGGTATGCTGGTATTGCTTCCAGCACCGAGAGCGTATTTAGCTAAACAGTTAATGAGTCGAATTAAAGTGAATGGCATAGGAGCATCACAAGGTGGCTTCCATGCAGGTTTTGGTGGTGGCTTTGATCAAAACGGTCCGTTTAATCAAGGTAACCCATTTGATCGCACAAATCAGAACGATCAGCAAGGCGATGTATTTGAAGGTGAGTTTCAACGTAAAGAAGACGATCCAAATAAAACCCTAAAATAATCTAGCTTTAATATTTTAACGTTTAGAAAGATAAGAATTCAGATCGGTCGCAAGCTCCCTTAAAGGGCTCAGATTGATCGCTGTTATTACTGCGATCACCTCTGAATTCTGCGAGCGAAGCGATCTGAACTCTATTCATAATTGTTATTTTAGCAAATCACTAAACTACTAACGCCTTAACCAAGAGCGTGGGTTTTGTGCCTTACTGTTACGGCGGATCTCAAAGTAAAGTGAAGCTCTGTCTTGACCGCCACTGTCACCAACAACCGCAATCGTCTCTCCTGCTTGCACCTTATCGCCTTCTTTCTTCATTAAGCTTTGGTTGTAGCCATAAAGTGTCATATCACCTTTACCGTGATCGATTAACACCATTAAGCCATAGCCTCGTAACCAATCAGCAAAAACGACCTTACCAGAATCAACGGCTTTTACTGGTGTACCGTATTCACTGGCTAGCACCATGCCTTTCCAAGTGAGCTGCCCTGTTTGTTGTGTTCCAAAACTATGAAGTGTTTTGGCGTTGCTAATAGGCCAAGGTAAACGCCCTTTTTGACGAGCAATACCATCCATAGGTACATTGTTACTTGCTTTCGCTTTTGCGATGGCAACTTTTAAGCGTTTTTCATTTTGCTGCAGTTCATTTAAATAACCATTTTCATTTGAAATGCGTTTTTTGATACTGGAAACGGTTTTCTTACGTTTGTTTTGTGATGTTTGCAGTGTGGTTTTTTCTTGTTTGTATTGAGCTAATAACTCACTTTGTCGTTGTTGCTGTTTAAGAAGAGAAACCTCTTTCTCTTTCAACTGCATCGTTGTGAATTCTAACTGAGAAATCGCACCCACTCGGGCTTCAGAAATACGTTGGGCGTATTGTGTCATGCGATCGATTTTAGTGACGTCATCGCCACTGAGCACATTAGAAAGTTGATTATTACGACTTATTAAGTAGTAATTGACGAGTAAGTCTTTTAATACTTCAGTTTGTCCAATTTGTTGTTGAGTAAGCTCTGATTGTTGCTGTTTTAATTCGGTTATCGAGCGTTTTACCGCTGCGAGTTCTCGCTCTGCATTGCGCGCTTTTTTGGAGGCGTTAGCAATGGATAGTTCATGCTTTTTAAGGCTAGATTGAAGACTTGATAGCTCTTTCTTCTGTTTACTTAATACCGAGCTCTGACGAGATATTTCTTGTTTCATTCCTTTTAATTCAGCGTCATTCGCATGAGCGATAAGAGGAAGTGCAAATGTCAGGCACACGATCGCGGTCGTAACAAATTTACGACTAGGAATAGGCTTATTAAAAAAGGATATGTTCATCGCTGCATTATTTCAGATAGAGTGAGTTCTGACTAGATAGAGTTTTTATTTGGTCTCAATTGTAAAACCAATATCACAGCATTTTTGTTGTTCTTATCAGTTTTTTTATCCTCGCTAGTCTCCGAACAAACCCTAGGGTATACTTTCGACTTCATTTTAGAGCCCATGGTAACTGACATTGTCTAATGGCATGTGGTTATCCAAAAATCAGAGATAAAGAATATGGAAACGTCAATCATCGATTTTGTAACCAATAACATGATTTTAGCTGTTGTGTGGATTGGTATTGTTGTTGCGTTGATTCAAAACGTAGTAAAACAGAAAACCGCTGGCTACCAAGAAGTGGATCCTTCGCAAGCAACAACACTGATGAACCGCGAAGATGCGATTGTGCTAGATATTCGCTCTAAAGACGAGTTTAAATCAGGCCATATTACGGGTGCTCGTCACATTTTACCAAGTGATATTAAAGCCGGTAACCTAGCTGGTCTTGAAAACTCAAAAACAACCCCAATTATTGTGGTATGTAAAACAGGCCAAACCGCTCAAGCATCAGCAAATGATCTGCATAAAGAAGGTTTTGAGCAAGTTAAATTGCTTAAGAATGGCCTAATCTCTTGGAATGAAGCTAACCTACCGTTAGTAAAAGGCAAAAAGTAATTGCCCATTTCATAAGCAACTGATTCATTTTGATGTGATATCTGGCTCATTTTTTAGATATCACGAATGCAGAGTAATATCACAGCGTTATTCTGCATTCATACATACATATATAGAAAGGACTTTCCCATGGCTGAAGCAGCACAACAAGAGCAACAAAACTTTGCAATTCAACGTATCTTCCTAAAAGACGTATCTTTTGAGGCTCCTAACTCTCCAACAATGTTCCAAAAAGAGTGGAATCCAGATGTTAAACTGGACCTTGATACTCAAAGCCGTGAACTAGGCGAAGGTGTTTACGAAGTCGTTCTACGTTTAACTGTTACGGTTAAGAACGAAGAAGAAACTGCATTCCTTTGTGAAGTACAACAAGGTGGTATCTTTACTGCTGGCCAAATGGAAGAAGCTCAACTAGCACATTGCCTAGGTGCATTCTGCCCGAACATTCTGTTCCCATATGCTCGTGAAACGATCTCTAGCCTAGTGGTTAAAGGTACGTTCCCACAATTGAACCTTGCACCAGTTAACTTTGACGCATTGTTCATGAATTACCTACAAAACCAAGCTCAAGAAAACGCAGCTGCGCCTTCTGAAGCTTAATAATGAATAGCCTTGCGCTATTGATTAATTTGTAGAGAATAAATGCACTTTTTTATCTAAGATAGTTTCTATACTGAATATAGAAATTAAATTTTGATAAAAAGTGCATTTTGCTTTTATTACTCTAGTATCCTTTGATACTTGTTTTGGATGGTCACAATGACAACACAAACCGATTACTCTGATATTTCCATGACCGTACTTGGTGCTGGCTCATACGGAACTTCTCTTGCTATCTCTCTTGCTCGTAATGGCGCAAAAGTGATTTTATGGGGTCATGAAGAATCACATATGGCTCGCCTTGAAACCGATCGTGCTAATGAAGAGTTTTTGCCGGGTGTTGCTTTCCCACCGTCATTAATCATGTCTACGGATCTTGAAAAATCAGTGCAAGCAAGCCGTGATTTACTGGTTGTAGTTCCAAGTCATGTTTTTGGTTTGGTACTAGGTAATGTAAAACCATTCTTACGTGATGATTCTCGTATATGTTGGGCGACAAAAGGACTAGAGCCTGAAACAGGTCGTTTATTAAAAGAAGTGGCAGTAGAAGCGTTAGGTGAATCTCATTCACTGGCTGTGCTTTCTGGACCTACTTTTGCTAAAGAACTTGCATCTGGTATGCCAACGGCGATTGCTGTTGCGTCTCCTGACCAAGAGTTTGTTAAAGATTTACAAGAAAAAATCCACTGCTCAAAGACATTCCGTGTTTATGCCAATAATGATTTTACTGGAATGCAATTAGGCGGAGCGGTGAAGAACGTAATCGCTATTGGTGCGGGTATGTCTGATGGTATTGGCTTTGGTGCTAATGCTCGTACTGCATTAATTACCCGTGGTTTGGCTGAAATGACTCGTTTAGGCGTGGCTTTAGGCGCAGAAGCTGAAACCTTTATGGGGATGGCTGGCTTAGGTGATTTAGTGTTAACGTGTACCGATAACCAATCTCGTAACCGTCGTTTTGGTTTGGCTTTAGGTCAAGGCGGTGACGTAGATAGCGCTCAAGCAGAAATTGGTCAAGTGGTTGAAGGGTATCGCAATACCAAAGAAGTATGGCTACTTGCTGATCGTATGGGGGTTGAAATGCCTATAGTTGAGCAAATTTATCAAGTATTGTATCAAGGAAAAGATGCAAGAGTTGCTGCGCAGGACTTATTAGCGCGAGATAAGAAATCAGAATCGTAATTCAAGGATGGTATGAAAATGAAAGAATGTAAAAAACACCAAGTATGGGAGTGCATTGTTCGAGAAGCGCGTGAGCAGTCAGAACAAGAACCTATGCTTGCAAGCTTTTATCATGCCACCATCATAAAACATGAAAACCTTGCTGCAGCATTAAGTTATATTTTAGCGAATAAGTTGGCGACAGCCTCTATGCCTGCAATGGCAGTTCGTGAAGTGGTAGAGGAAGCATTTGCTTCTGATCCTTCTCTTACCGATGCGGCTGCGTGCGATATTTGCGCGACTGTGACTCGAGATCCTGCGGTTTCTATGTACTCAATGCCTTTATTGTATTTAAAAGGCTATCATGCATTGCAAGGGTACCGTGTATCGAACTGGCTTTGGAAGCAAGGTCGTGTTGCATTAGCGACGTATCTGCAAAATGAAATTTCTGTTGCTTGTCAGGTGGATGTGCATCCTGCGGCGACCATTGGTAAAGGGATCATGTTTGACCATGCGACGGGCATCGTCATTGGTGAAACGGCCGTGGTTGAGAATGATGTTTCTATCCTACAAGACGTGACATTGGGTGGTACAGGCAAAGAGAGTGGCGATCGTCACCCTAAGATCCGTGAAGGCGTTATGATCGGAGCGGGTGCGAAGATTTTAGGTAATATTGAAGTGGGTGTTGGTGCTAAGATTGGTTCGTGCTCTGTGGTTCTGCAAGCCGTTCCTCCACATACTACGGTTGCCGGTGTTCCTGCTAAAATTGTTGGGCGCCCTAGCTCTGAAATGCCATCGCTCGATATGGACCAACAGTTTAATGGTAAGTCACAAACGTTTATGTCTGGTGATGGGATTTAATATATCCCATTCCTTATGCGTATAAAAATAGCCACTATTGAGTGGCTATTTTTGTATTTGAGCTATGAGCTTTGGAATTATAACCCGCCTTCAAATCCCATTTGACGCCACGCTTCAAATACGATGATAGCAACAGAGTTTGATAAGTTTAAACTGCGGCTGTCTGGCATCATAGGAATGCGAATACGCTGTTCCATAGGTAAACCATCAATTAAATCAGCAGGCAATCCACGAGTTTCAGGACCAAATAACAACACATCACCTTTCTGATAGGTTGGTGTTGTGTGGTGACCAGTTGTCTTAGTTGTACAAGCAAAAATACGGTGCTCTACATCACTGTCATTGGCTAAATATTCAAGAAATGCGGCGTAGTTTTTGTGGCGTTTTACGTGTGCTAAATCGTGGTAGTCTAAACCTGCGCGACGTAATTTCTTTTCTTCTAAATCAAAGCCCAGTGGTTCAATCAAATGTAGGTTTGCACCACAGTTAGCAGATAATCGGATAATGTTGCCCGTATTTGGGGCAATTTCAGGTTCGTATAGCGCAATATCAAACATAATGAACTCTTGAATAAACGGAAATTAAAAGCAGTATATCTAAACTCACCCAAATAACACATGACTTATATCGAGATTAATTCTGTTTGATATAGGCCATGTGTGATTGGTTTGAAGAACTTATTCTATTGGCAGTGTTATTGTCATTCGTAATCCACCTAATGGACTTCGGCTCGCAATAATTGTCCCATTGTGTTGATAAATGGCACTTTCAGTAATGGCTAAACCAAGACCGGTTCCGCCGCTGCTTCGATCACGAGCGGTTGATACTCGATAGAAAGGTTTAAAGATATCTTGTAGTTCATCTTCAGGTACGCCTTCGCCATTATCATCAACAATGATAGTGAGAATTTTACCTGTGTCATTAATGTTCACCGTGACTACATCGTTACCGTATTTAATGGCATTACGTATTACGTTCTCTACTGCGCTCATTAATAGATTCGGATTCCCAAAAATAGGGGTTTCTTTTAAATCAGAGTAAGTCAGCACTTTATTTGAATTTTCTGCCTCAAATTTGGCGTCTTCTAAAATATCAAACCATAATGAGTAAGCATCGGTTCTCTCTCGCTCTTGATGACTATTTACTTGAATACGAGAAAGCTCTAATAACTCAGATATCATTTGTTCTAAGCGATCTGCTTCCATATCTATTCGAGATAACTCTGCGCTTTCCCCTTGTTTACGAGTAGCAAGAGCCGTAGCCATTCTTAGACGAGTTAACGGGGAGCGCAATTCATGTGAAATATCAGAAAGTAAACGTTGTTGACCTGAGATCATGGTATTTAACGAACCAACCATTTGGTTAAAGCTTTGTCCGGTTTTTCTAAATTCTCTAGGGCCTTTTTCAAGATCTTTATCTTTTTCAAATTGACCTTTAGCAACTCGCTCTGCCGCCTTTTGTAAACGCCTTGCAGGTTGACTTAATGCCCAAGCAAGCCAAAGTAAAAAGGGCGTACTAACGAGCATGGTAACTAAGAGTAATTGTCCTGGCTTATCTAATATTCTAAGAATAAATGGTGGTGGCTTTTTCCAATATCGTCCCACATACATATAAACGGTTTCATGAGCAATCACGATATCAAAAGGGCCAGCCATCATGGTTTTCCCATACAGTTTTTGTTGAGGAAGTTCAGGGTTATCCGATAGCGTTAAAAAGTTAAGTAAGGCTTTTTTTCTTCCTCGAAGTTCTTTTGGTTTATCTAAAATCTCACCCGTTGGGGTAGTAAAAAATAGATCAAGATTTTCGTCATGTCGATGCGCTCGGTGACTGATCTCTTTCAACGTCTTTTTCAAATTGTCACGCTCAGAGTACTTTCCTGTAATGTAAGCGGCAATTTGAGTCATTTTAGTTAGATGCTCAGCTGCAATATTGTGACGAGAACGAGGGTCAAAGTTGGGGCCAATAACAACCCCAATAAGAACCAATAGTAAGGTTAACCAAAAAATGGCAAAGATCCGGCCATATAAGCTGGATAAAAGAGGGAAGCGAGTATTTACCTTAAACACCGATTACTCCTCTACAAACAAATAGCCGCGGCCTCGTAATGTTTTAATTCGAGGTTTTCCTTCTGATAATGGCGGTAATTTTTTACGTAAATTAGACACGTGCATATCAATAGCACGATCAAATGGTGCAAGGCGTTTACCTAGTACTTCTAAGCTGAGTTCTTCTTTAGATATGATTTCACCTGGTTTTTGGATGAATTGGGATAATAGACCGAATTCTGTTCCTGTTAGCTCCATCATTTCACCATTACGATAAGCTTCTTGTTTACCAATAAAGAGTTCAATATCTTGGTATTTGATACTACTGCTATTACTCTCTTTTGTTTTGCCTTGAGTACGTCGTAAGATGGCACGAATTCGAGCCAGTAATTCTCTGTCGCTAAATGGCTTTGGTAAGTAATCATCTGCACCAAGCTCAAGACCAATCACACGATCAATCTCTTCGCCTTTGGCTGTGAGCATAAGAACGGGCGTTTCATTTGTCTCGCGTAATTTACGGAGCATATCCATGCCATTCATTTTAGGCATCATGATATCAAGCAAAATAAGGTCAAGATCATCGGTTATGGCAGCTAAACCTTCAATACCATTATTAGCTTCTATTACGTTATAGCCTTCTAAACTTAAGATATCTTTTAACAGAGCTGTCAGTTCAATATCATCATCAACTAATAAAATCTTTGCCATTCTTATCTACTCGCTTTCTTACCAACCATTTGGTAATGATAGTATCGCCAAATAAACGAAGGAATACCAACCTTCAAAATAACCTTTACGTTGCTTTACGCTCAAAATACACTCATTTACGTTGACTGAGCTATTCTTACCTCATACCAAACAACGCAGAGTTGTTGTACCCATACAATAAGATTTCTTCAACGGAGATAATACAATGAACATGATGAAAAAAATGGTTTTAGGCGCAGTTGTTCTTCCTCTTTCTTTTGCTTCAGCATCGGCGTTTGCTTTTGGTGGTGGTCATCATGAGGGGGGAATGAAAGGTGAAGGGATGCACGGTGGTAAATGCATGATGAAAGCCAATAAAAAAGCATTTAAAGATCTTGATCTAACCGATGAGCAGAAAGCAAAATTTGAAAAAATGCGTGACGAGCGTAAAGCTGAATATAAAGCGAAAAGAGGTGAGCATCGTCAACCAACTGCTGAAATGAAAGCCGATCACCAAGCTATGCAGGACTTAATCTTAGCAGATAATTTTGATGAGCAAGCGGTACGTGATTTAGCTGAAAAAATGTCACAACGTCAGATCGATCGTCGTGTAGAAATGATGAAAAAACGTCACGAAATGATGAACATTTTAACGCCTGAGCAAAAAGTAGAATTTAAAGCAAATCAAGACAAATATATTGCTGATTGCGCACATTAATTCGCTTTAGTCGAATAAAAATAAAACGAGTCCTTATGAAAGTAAGGGCTCGTTTTTTTGTTTATGCCAATATTGTTGTAAATATATTAAAAAATGGAATTACGATTTTGTGATTAAATCTTTATACTAGGGATTGATTTTTAAGCAATGGAAAAAACATGACTCAGAAATACGCCTCTTTAGTAACGATGGCTGCATGGCTTGCAACCATAGTGGCAACGGTTTTAATGTTATTTAAATTAGGAACTTGGTGGGTAACGGGGTCGGTGAGCTTACTGGCTTCCCTCGTTGATTCATTGCTTGATATGGGCGCATCTATTACTAATTTATTGGTTGTTCGCTATGCACTTCAGCCACCAGATGAAGAACATCGATTTGGACATGGTAAGGCTGAATCGCTCGCTGCATTGGCTCAAGCTATGTTTATTTCTGGTTCTGCCTGTTTCTTATTACTTAATGGCGTTGAGCGCTTTTTCCGTCCTCAAGATGTGATTGCACCTGAATTAGGTGTTTATGTGAGTGGCTTCGCTATTGTGTTAACTCTTGGTCTTGTAATGGTTCAGCAGTGGGTCGTTAAACAAACGGGAAGCCAAGCGATTGCCGCCGACTCTCTGCATTATAAAACGGATTTATTTATGAATGCGGCTATTATGTTGGCATTGGCATTGAGCTGGTACGGTTGGCATCAAGCCGATGCTATTTTTGCTTTAGTGATTGGGGCGTATATATTAGTAAGTGCCTTTAAAATGGCCTATGAAGCGATTCAATTATTACTTGATAGACAATTACCAGTAGAAGAGTTAGAGCAAATAAGAGAAGCGTGTTGTCGAGTTGAAGGAGTTAAGGGGATTCATGATTTACGTACTCGTTTAGCTGGCCCAACTCGATTTATTCAACTACATTTAGAGCTGCCGGATCAAATGCCTTTAGTTCAAGCGCATAAGATTGCAGATGCGGTGGAAGATGAGCTTTTATCTGTATTCCCACATTCTGATATTATAATTCATCAAGACCCATTATCAGTTGTGCTAGACTCAGACAGAGAGCAACAACAGTTTAGCTAAGTGTTTGGTAGTATTATTAGCGTTTTTTGTTTTTTGGTAACAGAAAAATAAAATTGTCATGATTGATTCTGATGTGAATCAACGAACTTTTTCAGTAAACTGGTAATACTCTTACATAAGAAAAAAAATTACAGATTATTAATGGTGAGCAGATTAGGGAGTTTGCTTGCTGTGTTCAAAATTGAAATTGAAATTCCCAACCATATTTAGAGGGTAACCATGGTCAAGAAGATTGGTGTTTTAACAAGTGGTGGCGATGCGCCGGGTATGAATGCGGCAGTTCGTGGTGTTGTTCGTACAGCATTGACGGAAGGCCTAGAAGTATTTGGTATTCATGATGGCTACTTAGGTCTTGTTGAAGATCGTATCGAAAAATTAGAGCGTCACAGCGTATCTGATATGATCAACCGCGGCGGTACATTCTTAGGTTCAGCACGTTTTCCTGAGTTTAAAGAAGTAGCTGTTCGTGAAAAAGCGATCGAAAACCTTAAGAAACACGACATTGATGCGCTAATCGTTATCGGTGGTGACGGTTCTTACATGGGTGCGAAGAAATTAACTGAAATGGGTTACCCATGTATCGGTCTTCCTGGCACAATCGATAATGATATCGCGGGTACTGACTACACAATTGGTTACCTAACAGCATTAAACACTGTTATTGATGCAATTGACCGTCTACGTGACACGTCTTCTTCTCACCAACGTATTTCTATTGTAGAAGTTATGGGTCGTCACTGTGGTGACTTAACTCTTATGTCTGCAATTGCTGGTGGTTGTGAGTACGTTATTACTCCTGAAACAGGTTTAAACAAAGAAGCTCTAATTCAAAATATCCAAGATGGTATTGCGAAAGGTAAAAAACACGCAATCATCGCGATCACTGAGCTGATGACTGATGTTAACCAACTTGCAAAAGAAATCGAGGCTGAAACTGGTCGTGAAACTCGCGCAACGGTTCTTGGTCATATTCAACGTGGTGGTCAACCTGGTGCATTCGACCGTATCCTAGCTTCTCGTATGGGTAACTACGGTGTTAAATTGCTGATTGATGGTCACGGTGGCCGTTGTGTTGGTATTCAAAATGAACAACTTGTTCACCACGATATCATCGATGCAATTGAAAACATGCGTCGTCCAGAAAAACTTGAGCTATACAAAGTAGCTGAAGAGTTATTCTAATTTAGAATTGAATTCTAGATACAAAAAACCGAAGCGAGTGCTTCGGTTTTTTTATGTCTGTAATTATTCCAAATATAAGTCGAGAGGTGTTTTGCTTTTTCTACCACCAATCTCTCTAGCTAATGTAGGAACAAGATAACCAGATACATTTTCTATCAACTCCCCCATTAATTGTTTGGCTTTTTCGTCAGAAACAAAGAAATGAGCGGCCCCTTGGACTTTATCTAATACATGAAGGTAATAAGGCAAAATACCCGCATCAAATAATGCTTCACTTAATTGAGTTAATGTATCTGCATTATCATTAACGCCTTTTAATAACACGCTTTGATTTAATAGAGTGACATGAGCAAGTTTCAGTTTTTGCATGCTATTAATAAGGGCTTGATTAATTTCATTAGCATGGTTGATATGAGTCACTAGAATGATTTGTAAGCGTGTTTTTTTAAATAGCTGACATAGTGTATCAGTAATACGGTTTGGTATTACTACCGGCAAACGAGAGTGGATGCGAAGGCGCTTGATGTGCGGAATCGCTTCAATATGTTCAATTAACCATTGAAGCTCATGATCTTTTGCCATTAATGGGTCACCGCCAGAGAAAATAACTTCATTTATTTCTGGGTGGTTGGCGATGTAATCAATGGATTCTTGCCAAACGGTTTTGCTGCCTTTATTGTCTTGATATGGAAAGTGACGACGGAAGCAATAACGACAATTAACAGCACAACCTCCTTTTACAATCAGTAGAACTCGGTTTTTGTATTTATGCAATAATCCCGGTTGAGCGTTGTCTTGTTCTTCTAAAGGATCGTTCGAATATCCCTCATGTACCTCGAATTCTTGATCTAAAGGCAATACTTGGCGTAATAAAGGATCAAAAGGGTTGCCAAATTCCATTCTATCGACAAAACTTGTCGGCACACGTAACGCAAATAACTTTTTCGCTTCCAATCCTTTTTCCCACGGAGCGCTATCAATACCTAGTATTGAAAGTAGTTGATGAGGGTTAGAGATCGCATTCGCTAGTTCTTTGAGCCAGTTTTGCTCAACAGGAGCGTCATTTCGGGTTATTATGTGTGACATTATTTATAACTCAACGATGTTAAGAGGAAATCATGGCGTCAGTAAGTACCAATGAATTCAAAGGCGGTTTGAAATTTATGTTAGATAATGAGCCATGCTCAATTATCGAAAACGAATATGTTAAGCCAGGTAAAGGTCAAGCATTCAACCGTGTAAAACTTCGTCGATTGCTTTCTGGTAAAACACTAGAAAAAACATTTAAATCAGGTGAAAGTTTTGAGCTAGCTGATGTAGTAGATGTTGATCTTGACTACCTATACAGCGATGGTGAATTCTATCACTTCATGAATAGCGTAAGCTTTGAGCAAATCGCAGCTGATGTTAAAGCTGTTGGTGATGCTGCTAAATGGCTAGTAGAAAACGATACTTGTACACTGACTCTTTGGAATGATAATCCAATTACAGTGACACCACCAAACTTTGTTGAACTTGAAGTAACTGAAACAGACCCAGGTCTAAAAGGCGATACTCAAGGTACTGGCGGTAAACCAGCAACATTATCTACTGGTGCAGTAGTTCGTGTTCCACTATTCATCGCTATTGGTGAAGTAGTTAAAGTTGATACACGTACTGGCGAATACGTTGGTCGTGTGAAGTAATTTCGATTTATATCGAGAATAGCTTTATATAAAAGGTCACTTCGGTGGCCTTTTTTATTGCTTATTTATAAATAGCAGACACAAAAAAGGTTGGCATAAAGCCAACCTTTTTCAGTATCTAGATGATGATTAGATCATGAAGATAAACACAACAGATAATACAGTTGCTAGAGCAGCCGCTGCGTAACATGCGATTTTACCCGCAGTACCTGTGTGGAATTTTAGGTCATGCATACCGTGGTGCAGACGGTGCATCGCATGCCACATTGGCATAGAGATAGAACCGATAACAAATAATGCACCAATGATGCTAGTAACAAAACCAGCAACACGTAGGTAGTTCATTGACTCAGGACCGATCACACCTAGTGGAACTAAGATACCAAGAACTAAGATAGTTACTGGTGTTAGCATTGCAAACCAAGTGCCGCCAGCACCAAATAAGCCCCACCATACTGGTTCGTCAGAACGCTTTGGATTACGATTTACCACAATAATTCTCCTTAAACGATAACCAGTACAAGTAATGTGATTGCAGCAACTGCTGCCCATTGTGCAAGAACAACCACTTTCTTATCCAGTGTTTTACCACCAAGACGAATCGGCATTACTTGCGGCATCATGCTAAAGAATGTTTGAGCATGGAATAAGCTACCAGCTAAAGCAACAATGTTCAGAGCAACCACAATAGGGTTTGCCATGAAATCTAACCAAGAAGCCCAAGCAAGTGGACCTTTAACTAAGCTACCTAGACCAACAAGCAGACAGATAGTAAAGAAAATTAGTGGTAGAACCGTTGCTTCACGAACCATGTAGAAGCGGTAGAAAGGATGATCTTTCCACCAAGTACGTGTCATTTCGCGAACGTAAGGTTTACGATTGCTCATCCTTATGCCTCCTGAGGTTTAAGCATTGCGATAACAAAGTCTTGAGACGATGCGATCTTACCTTGGTTTACAGCTGCTGCTGGGTCAACGTGTTTTGGACACACTTCAGAACAGTAACCAACAAATGTACAGCCCCATGCGCCGTTGTCACCATTGATTAGCTTCATACGCTCAGCTGAGCCGTTATCACGGCTATCAAGATTGTAACGGTGTGCAAGTGTTAGTGCTGCAGGACCGATGAATTCAGGGTTTAGACCGAATTGAGGACACGCTGCATAACATAGACCACAGTTGATACAACCAGCGAATTGTTTGTATTTCGCCATTTGCTCAGGAGTCTGAGTGTTTGGACCTTGTTCAGGTGTACGATCATTTCCTAAAATATAAGGTTTGATTGCTTCTAAACGCTCAATGAATGGCGTCATATCAACAATTAAATCTTTTTCAATTGGGAAGTTAGCTAATGGTTCTAATGTTAAACCATCTGGGTAATCACGTAAGAACGCTTTACAAGCAAGCTTAGGTACGTTGTTTACCATCATGCCACAAGAGCCACAGATCGCCATACGACAAGACCAACGGTAAGATAGGTCTTTGTCTAGGTTATCTTTGATGTAACCAATAGCGTCTAATACAGACGTTGTTTCATCACAAGGAACATCAAACGTTTGAAGATAAGGTTTCTCATCTTTCATTGGGTCGTAACGCAGGATGCTTACTTTTTGGATTCGATTGCCACCCGTCATTATGCGTGCTCCTCTGCGTTCTTCGCCGCTTCTTCTGCTGCTGCTTTTTCAGCTGCTTCACCATATAGGCGAGCTTTTGGTTGTGATTTAGTGATCGTTACATCGCTGTACTTGATAGTAGGCGCTGCATCTTTGTTGTAGAACGCTAATGAGTGTTTTAGGAAGTTCTCATCATCACGCTCTGTACAACCTTCATCTAGACGTTGGTGTGCACCACGAGATTCTTTACGTAGAATCGCTGAGTGAGCCATTGCTTCTGCAACTTCAAGACCGTAACCAACTTCGATAGCGTATAAAAGGTCAGTGTTGAATACTTTACCTTTATCTTTGATGCTGATTTTCTTGTAACGCTCTTTTAGTTCAGCCAGTTTATCAATCGTATCTTGCATTTCATGCTCTTTACGATAGATACCACAACCCGCTTCCATAGAGTGACCCATTTCAGTACGGATAGTTGCCCAGTTTTCGTCACCTTCTTGCGCCATTAGCGCATCAATGCGAGCTTGAACTTCAGTAATTTGTTTCTGGATTGATTCATCATTCCAAGATGTGAATTCAGCAGCACGTTCAGCGGCTTTTTCACCAGCAAGGCGGCCGAATACAACTAGCTCAGCTAGAGAGTTTGAACCTAGACGGTTTGCACCGTGAAGACCAACAGAAGAACACTCACCAACAGCAAATAGACCTTTGATGCTTGTTTCATTGTTCTTATCCGTTTCGATACCACCCATAGTGTAGTGAACCGTTGGACGGATTGGGATTGGCTCTTTAGCTGGATCAACGTTTACGTATGCCTTTGCTAATTCACAGATAAATGGTAGACGCTCATGTAGATATTCTTCACCAAGGTGACGAAGATCTAGATGCACAACATCACCTAGAGGGTGTTTAATTGTGTTGCCTTTTTGCTGCTCATGCCAGAACGCTTGAGATACTTTGTCACGAGGACCAAGTTCCATGTATTTGTTCTTTGGCTCGCCAACAGGAGTCTCAGGACCCATGCCGTAATCTTGTAGGTAACGGTAACCATTTTTGTTTACGATGATACCGCCTTCACCACGACAACCTTCAGTCATCAGGATACCAGTACCTGGTAAGCCTGTTGGGTGGTATTGTACGAATTCCATATCACGTAGTGGAACACCGTGACGGAACGCCATAGCCATACCATCACCAGTAACGATACCTCCATTGGTGTTACAGTGGTAAACACGACCTGCGCCACCCGTTGCAAGAACAACAGATTTTGCTTTAATACAGATAAGTTCGCCTTCTGCCATATGAATAGCAATCAGACCTTGAACTTGGCCTTCTTCCACAAGAAGGTCAACAACGAAGTACTCATCAAAACGGTTGATTTGAGGGTATTTCATTGATGTTTGGAATAGAGTGTGAAGCATGTGGAAGCCGGTTTTATCCGCAGCAAACCATGTACGTTCAACTTTCATACCACCAAAACGGCGAACGTTAACTTCACCATTTTCTTTACGGCTCCATGGACAACCCCATTGTTCTAATTGGGTCATTTCACGGTATGCATTTTCTACAAAGTACTCAACAACATCCTGTTCACACAGCCAATCACCACCACCAACAGTATCGTTGAAGTGATTGTCTAGTGTATCTTCTTCCTTGGTCACGGCAGCGGAACCACCTTCTGCAGCCACTGTATGTGAACGCATTGGGTATACTTTTGAAATCAGAGCAATCTCCAGCTCTGGGTTAGCTTCTGCAGCTGCAATGGCAGTACGTAAACCTGCACCGCCCGCGCCGATTACTGCGATATCTGTGGTTATAGTCTTCACAGTTATCCTCCGGGATAAAAGATAAAAAATTAAACTAATCACGTAATTGTGACTAATTATGAGAATCTAACCTGCTCATATGACAAAAAAGAGCAAATAATAACTTAAAAATTCTGTTCTCTATTCTATGTGAGCTTTTGTAATAAAAATTGATATGGATAAAGTTTTGTAGAGCAAGTACCACTAATGGGGCAGTTTGTTGCTTATAGTGTGATCTCCGTCAACTAGTTAAAGCTGTTAATTTTGGCGGCAAATTGTAGTTAAGTTGTTGCTTTATAAGTGATAATGATTCTTATTGGTTCTGTATCCCTTTGATGCTTAAGGGTATTTATAAAGTTAAAAAATAGGTAACGTAAAATTGTGAGATAAGGTATTATTTCGGATAAGTTTTTCTAATGTATAAGATTATGACTAGTCAAAACTGGATGCCTAGTGCATCAATTGAGCAATTACAGCAACGAGCTGATATTTTAACTGCAATCCGTTCGTTCTTTTCTGAGCGAAAAGTAATGGAGGTGGATACGCCTGCAATGAGTCATGCGACGGTAACGGATGTGCATTTACATACTTTCCAAACAGACTTTATTGGGCCGGGATATGCAGATGGCACTCATCTTTATTTCATGACTAGTCCAGAGTTTCATATGAAGCGCTTATTAGCCGCTGGAAGTGGGTGTATTTACCAAATAAATAAAGCATTTCGAAACGAAGAAGCAGGACGTTACCATAACCCTGAATTCACTATGCTAGAGTGGTATCGTTTAGGTTTTGATCATCATAACCTAATGGATGAGATGAATGAGTTATTAACGTTAGTGTTGAAATGTGACAATGCTGAACGTATGACTTATCAAGAAGCTTTTATTCAAGTACTTGGTGTTTGCCCTTTAGAAGCGAGTATGGATGAATTAAGAGCGGTTGCTGCGCCATTAGGTTTATCTGATATTGCAGATATTGAAGAAGATCGTGACACATTATTGCAGCTTTTATTCAGTATGGGAGTTGAAGTAAAAATTGGGCAAGATGTGCCTGCTTTTGTTTATGATTTTCCTGCTTCTCAAGCAGCGTTAGCTAAAATTAATCCAAGCGATCCACGAGTAGCTGAACGATTTGAGGTGTACTTTAAGGGAATTGAGTTAGCGAATGGCTTTCATGAGTTGGATAATGCAAAAGAGCAGCTCATGCGTTTTGAAGAAGATAATGCAAAACGTAAATCAATGGGGCTAATTGAACAACCCATTGATTATCATTTGATCGCTGCGCTAGAAGCGGGTTTACCTAATTGTTCTGGTGTTGCTTTAGGTATTGATCGTTTAATCATGCTTGCGATGGGCGAGAAGCACATCGATCAAGTTACAGCATTTCCTTTTGATAGGGCATAACTTCCCAGATTAAAGGTTATGAATCTAATTGTAAGATTAACTGACGATTAATCCCGTACCCATTACAGCTAAAAAAGCACCAAGCCATGCAGAGCGGTTCGGTGCTTTTTTTGTATATAACCATAATAACGGCAAGATCATAATAGGGGTTGTAGAAGAGAGTAGAGCAACCATCCCTACATTTCCTTTTTGCAATGCATATAAAATGAGTGTCATACCCACAGTCATTGCTAGAAAACCATTTAACGCCACAATTCCAAGAATGCGAAAATTAATTGGCGTAATAGGGCGAGATATTGGAACGTTCATTAATCTTAATAAGCTGTGAGCTGCAAAAGCTGAAGCCATTCGTATTGCTGAGGCTGCAATTGGGTCTGCATTGGTAAGCATTACAGGTTTTGCGATAACACCACCAAGTGCTTGGCAAAAAGCAGCAAGCAACCCTAAGAAGATTGCTATCCAGATATTACCTCTTACTTCATCCCATGTTCCTTGATTATCTGTTTTTCTACCAAAGAAAATAGCAATAGAAACACCAGAAAAAACAGAGATGGCACCGACGAGTTCCCAACCTTGTAGGGTTTCATTAAATAACCAGTAACCAAGAATGGCAGAAAATAGAGCATGACAAGAAAAGAGTAAACCGGCTTGGCGTGGTCCCATGCGATTAAAACACGCAAATAGAGCCGTATCGCCAATAAAAATACCAATGAGACCAGAGAGGATCATTGGATATAAGTGAGAAGATTCAATAGAGAGCCAACCGCCAGTAAACCAAGCAAGACTAGAGAGCATGATAGTTACGCAGCCCATACGCCAACGACTATAAGCGAATGCACCAAGATGCCTTGCAGGGGTTACAGAAATCATACTTGATAGCGCCCATAAACAAGCAGCAGCCAACGCTAACCATTCATATCCCATCATTCATTCCATTGAGTTAATTGATTCTGACTATCTAAAGATAAAAAAATAGCGAACATATTGTCCGCTATTTATTATTTCTTAATAAAATTTGATTATTTTGCGATATGAGCAAATGGTGTACCCATACGAGTAGGAGTACCATTTACCATTGAGTCATCAAATTTAATTGAGTTAGGAGCAAACAAGTTAATTACAGTAGAACCTAACTTAAAGCGACCCATTTCTTCACCTTTCTTAAAGCAAATCATGTCGTCACCAGAAAGAGGGTAGTGCCATGTTTTAACCGCAGGACCTGTTGGTGGTGTTACGGTTTCAGCCCATGTAGTTTCAATACTACCAACGATCGTTGCACCAACCAGAATTTGAGCCATAGGACCAAACTCGGTATCAAAAATACAAACAACACGTTCATTGCGTGCAAATAAGTTCGGTACGTTTTCAGCCGTTAATGGGTTAACTGAAAATAAGTCACCAGGAACATAAATCATTTTACGTAGCGTTGCATCACAAGGCATATGAACACGATGGTAATCGCTTGGTGATAAATACAGCGTTGCAAACTCACCACCCATAAATTCAGCAGCAAGTGCTTCATCACCACCAAGTAATTCTTGTGCAGAATATACGTGGCCTTTTGCTTGTACTAATTTACCGTCCATAATTGGACCAAATTGACTAACGCAAGCATCAGCAGGGTGAGAAATAACAGAATCATCCTCATTAATAGGACGAGCACCATCCTCTAATTCACGAACGAAGAAGTTATTAAATGTTGAATACGCTTCAGGATCTGGTTTTTTAGCCTCATCCATATTTACGTTGTATTGTTTGATAAACCACTTAATAACAGCAGTTGTTAACCATCCCATTTTTGCTGATGCTAATTTGCCAGCCAAACGAGTAAGTGCATGTTTTGGAGTTAGATATTGTAACCCAATCTTTAAATTATCTGACACGTTGTTTGCCTAATAGTTATCATTTGCTGTGGATATTACCACATATTTACATTGTCGCTAAACCCAAGGTTTATTCTGGCTATAAATCGGCTTTTTTGTTTCGTGAGAATTGGCGATTTGCTTTATTCTCAGACATGCTTTCAATAATACGGTGGTAGCTTTCAAAGCGTTGTTTATTAATTTTTCCTTCTGCAACCGCTTCTTGCAGTAAACAACCTGGGTCATCTTTGTGTTTACAGTCTCTAAACTTACAGCCACCTAAAAAGTCTTTAAATTCAATAAAAGAGTCTGTGACTTGTTCAGCTTCTAAGTGCCACAAACCAAATTCACGAACTCCTGGAGAGTCAATTAAATCACCACCGTGTGGGAAGTGATACAGACGTGCTGCAGTTGTTGTATGTTGACCAAGACCTGAGTTTTCAGATACTGCCCCTTCTTCCACCTCAATCTCAAGTTCAGGCATCAGTGCATTTACAAGGCTTGATTTACCTACGCCAGACTGACCAACGAAAATATTAATGTGATTTCGTAATTCAGCTTCAAGCTCTTCTACACCGTAGCCTGATTCTTTACTTACATATCGAACTTTATAACCAATATCTTCATATAAGCTCAGTAGTTGTTGTACCTTGGTGAACTCTTCTTCAGACAGTAAATCCACTTTGTTTAATACAATTAATGGTTTGATATGTAGAGTTTCAGAAGCAATAAGGTATCGATCAATAATATTAAGAGACAGCTCAGGAAGAATTGAAGACACGATTACCATCTGATCAACGTTAGCTGCTACTGGTTTAATACCGTCATAATAGTCTGGACGGGTTAACATTGATGTTCTTGGTTTTACAGCTTCAACGACACCTGAAATACCAGCAAGGACTTCAGTCCCTGGACGCCAAATAACACGATCACCCGAAACTAAACTTTCAATACCTCGACGTAAATTACAACGATGGATTTCTTTAGTATCAGGGTCTTCAATATCAGCATGTTGACCAAAGCGTGTAATGACTAGGCCTTCTTTAGCAGCTTCTAGTAGGGTTTCATCCCATTGCACACTGTCTTCAATTTTTTCAATACGCTTTTTTTGATTTGAGCGTACTCGGCGAACTTGGCCTTTGGTTAGCTTTTTCTTCTTTGCCACGAAATTAATTCACTTGTTGGTTGGCTTTCAGTTTTATGTTGAAAGATAAATCGGCCCGAGTATCATACCCTTTTTAGTTACAAAATAGGCAACTCTCTATGGCAATTAATGATCAAAACCTGATTTGGGTGGATTTAGAGATGACAGGATTGGATCCTGAAACTCATAAAATCATCGAAATTGCATCTATTGTGACAGATGCACAACTGAATATTTTAGCAGAAGGTCCAGTAATTGCGATCCATCAGCCAGAAGAAGAGTTGGCTAAAATGGACGATTGGTGTACCAATACTCATACAAATAGCGGATTAGTCGCTCGAGTACAAGAAAGTAAATACAATGAAGAAGCGGCAATTGCAGAAACTATTGCTTTTCTTGAGCAATGGGTTCCAAAAGGCGTATCACCAATTTGTGGTAATAGTATTGGACAAGATCGTCGTTTCTTATATAAGCATATGCCAACATTAGAAGAGTATTTTCATTACCGCTATGTTGATGTAAGTACAATTAAAGAGCTAGCACGTCGATGGAAACCTGAAGTTTTAGATGGTTTTACCAAAGCAGGCACACATTTAGCGCTAGATGATATTCGCGAATCTATTGCAGAATTGAAGTATTATCGCCAACATATTTTCACAATTTAATTTCATTTGATGATTTGTTGAGCGGAAAAACGCGATTTTGAAAAAAAATCGCATTTTTTTTCAAAATACGCTTGCATCATCACAGTTTACTCGTATAATTCGCAGCCTCTGAACGAGGAGCTACTCCTTATCAGAATGCGACACTAGCTCAGCTGGTAGAGCGCAACCTTGCCAAGGTTGAGGTCACGAGTTCGAACCTCGTGTGTCGCTCCAAATTTAAAGCTTCTTGTTCAAGTAATTGAATGATAAGATAAAGTTTCATTGTACTTAACAATGCATCCGGACGCGGGATGGAGCAGCTTGGTAGCTCGTCGGGCTCATAACCCGAAGGTCGTAGGTTCAAATCCTGCTCCCGCAACCACATTTAGATTGAACGCATTAGCGGTTAATCATGCGACACTAGCTCAGCTGGTAGAGCGCAACCTTGCCAAGGTTGAGGTCACGAGTTCGAACCTCGTGTGTCGCTCCATTTTCTTTCTCGAAGAGAAAAATGGTTTATAGTCTCATTGTCTTAAACAATGCATCCGGACGCGGGATGGAGCAGCTTGGTAGCTCGTCGGGCTCATAACCCGAAGGTCGTAGGTTCAAATCCTGCTCCCGCAACCACATTTAGATTGAACGCATTAGCGGTTGATCATGCGACACTAGCTCAGCTGGTAGAGCGCAACCTTGCCAAGGTTGAGGTCACGAGTTCGAACCTCGTGTGTCGCTCCATTTTCTTTCTCGAAGAGAAAAATGGTTTATAGTCTCATTGTCTTAAACAATGCATCCGGACGCGGGATGGAGCAGCTTGGTAGCTCGTCGGGCTCATAACCCGAAGGTCGTAGGTTCAAATCCTGCTCCCGCAACCACATTTAGATTAAACGCATTAGCGGTTAATCATGCGACACTAGCTCAGCTGGTAGAGCGCAACCTTGCCAAGGTTGAGGTCACGAGTTCGAACCTCGTGTGTCGCTCCAAACAAAATAAAAGCGCTGAATCATATTCAGCGCTTTTATTTTCTTTAAAATTAATGCTGTGAAGCATTAACTCCACTACAAATCCTGCTCTTTAGAATACTCAGATTCATAACCAATGAAAGAATCGAATAATCTATCTGCATCTGGTCTCTTTTTCATATAAAGAGTAAGCGCAGAGGGTTAGTTATGTTTGTTAACTACCATATAATCAACAAACTTATCCACATCTCGCTTTCTGTGGATAACTCTGTTAGTTGTTTATGAAAAAACTGAAAGAAATGAGTTTTATCAAGGATCTTGCTTTTATTTTTTGATCGTTAAATTTGCTTTTATTTTTTATCTATTTGAAAAATAAGGTTTTTTGTTTTTTTATGCATTATTTGCAAGATTTTTAAAGATCTTTTTGCTTGACTTCTTTGATCCTAATCATATTCCTGTCTTGTGTTTAACTTTTTTAATATTCCCGTTGTTTGCTAAAGATAGAAATCTTTTCCACATACGCTATATGTAATCTTAAATGGTTATCAACAGAGAATGACTTTATTGAGATCATACTAGTTAGGCATCTCTTGGAAGCCCTTTTTCAATGATACGGATTAAGCGTTGTTCTTTTCTATTTGAAGTGATAGCGAGAGATTGTTGCTTTATCGCCCATTGAATATGGATATCTAAATTCTCATCTAAGCCTAATCGATCTCGTAGTGCAGATATTATTGCTTCGGAATGAGGTGCATTTCCCATTGCGATGGAAAGATTACGTAGCCATTGGGTATGTCCTATGCGGCGAATCGCAGAGCCTTCCATATTTTTTAAGAAGGTACTTTCATCCCAAGAGAAAAGTGAAATAAGATCAGAGTCACCTAATGAGCTTCTACGATGAAAGTCCGCTTGTTGAGTAATTTCAGCTTCTCGGTTCCAAGGACAAACAAGTTGGCAGTCATCGCAACCGTAAATACGATTTCCCATTAATGAACGAAACTCTTCAGGAATGACACCACTGTTTTCTATGGTTAAGTAAGAAATACAGCGACGAGCATCAATTACACCATTTTCAAGAATCGCGTTGGTAGGGCAAGAAGATACACAGGCGGTGCATTTGCCACATTGGTTCTCAACAGGTGTATCAACTGGTAATGGTATATCAACTAATAGTTCGCCAAGAAAGAACCAAGAGCCTGCATGTTTATCAAGAAGAAGTGAGTGCTTTCCTGTCCAGCCTAACCCGGCTTTTTCTGCTAATGGGCGCTCTAAAATTGGAGCAGAGTCCACAAACGGTCGATAACCTAATTGTTCGACTTCTTTTTCAATTTTTTGCCCTAGCTTTTTTAATTGATTACGGATCAGTTTATGGTAATCGCGTCCGAGAGCGTAACGACTAATATAAGCTTGGTTTGGATCTTTTAAGTTACTGGCAAAATTGGCTTCAGGAGGAAGGTAACCCATTCGAGCACTGATTACTCGAATTGTCCCAGGATGAAGCTCGTCTGGTCTTGCTCGCATGGCACCATGACGTGCCATCCAATCCATTGAGCCGTGATAACCCGCATCTAACCATTGCTCTAATGCTGCCTCATGATGAGATAAATCGACATCACAGATCCCGACTTTTTGAAAGCCAAGCTCTTTTGCCCAAAGTTTGATGTTATTTGCGAGTTCTTGATAGTTAATTTTCACAGGGAGATTACATTTTTTTATTACAGTATAATGAGTAAAAGTTTATCATATAGACAAGATAACTCGTAATTAGATACTGATTATAAAAGTTCTACTCAATGAGATTAACAAACCGATAAGATAACTTGTGTATAAACATTCATCACATTAAATTGTGAATTTGATACCAAGTCCATCAATTTAGACAATTAAAATAGTGAAATTAGTGAATAATGGAACGCTTTGAATTTAATTTAGCTACTGAAGACGATACGGTTGAATTCGGTAGACAGCTTTCTCAAGCTTGTACTCAACAAACAACAATTTTCTTACATGGTGATCTTGGCGCAGGTAAAACTACGTTTAGTCGCGGATTCATTCGTTCATTAGGTCATACTGGTAATGTAAAAAGCCCAACTTATACATTAGTTGAACCATATGAACTTGATAAGTGGCAGGTATATCATTTCGATCTATATCGTTTAGCTGATCCTGAAGAACTTGAGTTTATGGGGATCCGTGATTATTTTACTGATGATGCAATTTGTTTAGTTGAATGGCCTGAGAAAGGGGAAGGGTTATTACCAGCACCAGATCTTGATATTGATATTCGCTACGATGGTGAAGCTCGTCATGTTGTGATCACAGGTAATAATGAGTATGGATGTAGTTTAGTACAGCGGTTGGATTTGTGTTAATCGGTAAATATTTTCGAATTATTTGGTATACGCTATTTGTTGTTCTTTCAACAAGTAGCTTTTTTGTATCTGCAAACACGTTAGAGGGAATACGAGTTTGGCCTTCGCCTGATGAAACTCGTATTGTTATTGACTTAAATTCAGAAGCAAATTACAGCTACTTTACATTAAGTAGCCCATACCGTTTGGTTGTTGATCTTAAGAATACGAATGTAAAAGCTAAGTTGCCTTTAAATGTTAAAGACAGCAAGGTACTGACTAAGATAAGAAAGAGTTCACCACCATCAAAAAACACTACACGTTTGGTTTTTGAATTAAAGCACTCTGTTACGGCTGAGGTGTTTAAGTTAGCACCAACTCCAGGTGGGCAGTATGGCCATCGTTTGGTGATGGACTTACCTCATTCAGGAACAACTAATTCAACGCCAACACCGAGCAAACCAAGTACACCTTCTAAACCTGTAATTAATTCAAATAATAGTCATATTATTGGTAATGGTGAAATTGTTGTTGCTATTGATGCTGGCCATGGTGGTGAAGACCCTGGTTCTATTGGTCCAACACGAAAGTACGAAAAGCATGCGACATTAGCGATTTCGAAAAAAGTGGTTGCTCAAATTAATGCTCAGCCAGGCATGCGAGCAGTAATGACTCGTAGTGGCGATTATTTTGTGAATTTAAATAAACGTACAGAGATAGCTCGAAAAAATAAATCGCATTTATTAGTTTCTATTCACGCTGATAGCTTCCGCTCACCGCAGCCAAGAGGTGGTTCTGTGTTCGTTTTGAATACACGTAGAGCAAATACTGAAATTGGTCGTTGGGTGGAAAAACACGAGAAACAATCAGAGTTATTGGGTGGTGCAGGAGACGTACTAGCGAAAAACAGTAACGATAGAAACGTAAGTCAAACGCTATTGGATCTGCAATTTAGTCATTCTCAAAAAGAAGGGTATAAATTAGCAAAGAACGTGTTATCAGAAATGGGTAAAGTGATTCGACTGCATAAAAAAGAGCCTGTGAATGCGAGCTTGGCAGTATTAAAGTCACCAGATATTCCATCTATTTTGATTGAAACCGGGTTTATTTCGAACCCAACGGAAGAAAAGCAATTATTCCAACGAGCTCATCAAGATAAAATTGCACGTTCTATTTCAAAAGCAATCATTCGTTATCTTCATGATAACCCGCCGCAAGGTACACTACTTGCTGCACAAGATGGTCAAACAAAACATAAAGTACGTTCTGGTGAGTCTTTGTCTTTAATTGCAAAGAAATATGGAACGACGATGGCGAAAATTAAAAGTGAAAATAATCTTAAAAGCACGAGCTTAAAGATTGGACAAGTTTTAGTTATCCCAAGCAATAAACCTGTGTATGTTGCACCGAAGAATACGGTTTCTTCTGCGAATACATCATCAAGTCAGGCTCGTACTATTATTACTCATAAAGTACGTTCTGGTGAGTATTTAGGAAAGATTGCATCGAAATATAAAGTAACAACAAGCAGTATTCGTTCATTAAATAAATTGAAGTCAGATACTTTGTTTGTTGGACAAAAATTGAAAGTGAGTATTGTAGCTCCCGTTAAGAAACACACGGTGAAACGCGGTGAATTCTTAGGTAAAATTGCAAGTAAATATGGCGTATCTGTTTCCAGCTTAAGAAAAGCAAACAAGTTACGTTCAGATGAGCTTGCTATAGGGCAGGTGCTCATTATTCCAACCAGTTAAGGAACAAGGTCATGCCAATTCAAATCTTACCAGCACGATTAGCCAACCAAATTGCGGCGGGTGAGGTTGTGGAGCGTCCGGCTTCTGTTGTTAAAGAATTGGTAGAAAACAGTATCGATGCGGGAGCAACTCGCATCGATATTGATATCGAAAAAGGTGGCAGCAAGTTAATCCGAATTCGCGATAATGGATCGGGGATCCCAAAAGATGAACTTACCTTAGCCTTAAGTCGTCATGCCACATCAAAAATCACTTCATTAGATGATCTTGAAGCCATTGTTAGTTTGGGGTTTCGAGGTGAAGCTCTTGCTTCTATTAGTTCCGTTTCACGTTTAACACTAACTTCTCGTACTGTTGCCCAAGAAGAGGCATGGTCTGCTTATGCTGAAGGTCGAGAAATGAATGTGAAATTAAAGCCGGCTGCTCATCCCATTGGAACGACTATTGATGTGGTTGATCTGTTTTTTAATACTCCAGCACGTCGTAAGTTCCTGCGAGCAGATAAAACAGAATTTACTCATATTGATGAACTATTAAAGCGTATTGCATTAAGCCGATTGGATGTGACGATTAATTTACGTCATAACGGTAAGATGGTTCGTCAATATCGAGCAGCACAAACTAAACCTCAAATAGAAAAACGTTTAGCGGCCGTATGTGGTGCTAATTTCTTACAACATGCATTAGAAGTCGAGTTAGAGCATGGAGAGTTGAAGTTTCATGGTTGGATATCGTCTCCCGAAGGAGCAAGAGCACAGGGTGATATTCAATACTGCTATGTGAACGGACGTATGATGAAAGATAAGCTAATCAATCATGCTATCCGTCAAGGTTATGAATCATCTTTGCCTGCAAACCAATATGCAGCGTATATTTTATTTATTGAGATCAATCCACATGATGTTGATGTTAACGTGCATCCGGCAAAGCACGAGGTACGTTTTCATCAAGCACGATTAGTACATGACTTTATTTACCAAGCTATTTTTGGTGCATTACAGCAAGGTGCATCATTATCAAACGTAGTATGTAATGATCAACCATTGGTAGAAGAACAAGTAATTGAGAATAAAGAATCGTATTTTCCACCAATGAAGGAATATGTTCGACAGCCTCAACAATCGCATTATCCTAAATCTGAACAATTAAGGGTTGCGGTAGAATCTACGCCAAGTTATCCAAATAAGGCTCCATTAGATTCATGGATCCCGAAAAGCCCTACTGGAAATTCATCTTCGAAGCCTAGCGCGTTACCTCGTTCATTTTATAATAATGATAAACCAGCAGAAAAAGCACTTTCTAATTATAATGAGTTGCTTACCACCCAAAATAGAGTTCAGAGAGAAAGTAGCTCTCAGGTGAATGAGCAATCACTTACATTCAGTACTACTCAACAAATTGAACGAGTTGCACCTCAAGTTACTCATGTGTCTAAAAATGACATCACATTAGGTAAAGTTTTAAGTGTTGTTGAATCGACCTTTGCCTTGTTGCAGCAAGGTAAGCAACTTCAGTTATTGAACTTACGCTATGCCGAGTTTGTCAAAATCTACGGTCAGTTAAGTTCGGTTAATGTTGAGCCGTTAAAGCCTCAACCTTTATTGATACCGCTTTCTGTTGGTATTGATGAGTCAATTTGTAACAATTTATCTAATTACGCCTCTTTGTTGAAATCTTTAGGTATTGATCTTAAAGTTAAAAATAGAACAAATATTATCGTAATGGCTGTTTGTCAACCAATCAGACAGCAGAACTTACAACAATTGATCCCGAATCTGTTAAGGTATCTAGAACAAATTAATCCATCGTTAGAGCAAGTAATAAAATGGCTTTCTCATCAAATTCAACATGATGAAGTAAGTTATACTACAGCTCAGGCAATTCAATTAGTGATGGAATTAGAGCAATTATGGGGAGGTAAATTGAATGATTTCTACCCTAAATTGTTAAAAGACATCGATATTACACAAGTGATACAAGCATTTAGTCATGAATAAAGCATTACCAAAAGCCATCTTTTTGATGGGACCGACGGCATCAGGGAAAACAAACTTAGCGATTGAATTGCGAAAACGTTTTCCTGTGGAGTTGATTAGCGTAGACTCCGCCCTTATCTATAAGGGTATGGATATTGGTACGGCAAAACCAAATGCAGAGGAACTTTTACAGGCTCCTCATCGTCTTATTGATATTCTTGATCCAACAGAGAGTTATTCGGCAGCGGATTTTCGTCGTGATGCTCTTAAAGAGATGGATGATATCGTTGCTCAAGGAAAGATCCCATTGTTAGTGGGTGGTACTATGTTGTATTACAAAGCACTTCTTGAAGGTCTTTCGCCATTACCGGCAGCGGATGCTGATATTAGAGCTCAAATTGAGCAAGAAGCGGAACAATTTGGATGGGAAGCCATGCATGATCAATTAAAATCGATTGATCCTGTCTCAGCTGAAAGAATTCATCCAAATGATCCACAACGACTTTCCCGAGCGTTGGAAGTATTTCGAATTTCGGGTAAAACATTAACAGAATTAACCCAGATTAAAGGTGATGCTTTGCCTTATGAGGTGCATCAATTTGCGATAGCACCAAAAGAGAGAGCAGAAATTCATCGTCGTATTGAACTTCGCTTTGCGAATATGATGGAAGAAGGGTTTGAAGCTGAAGCACGAGCATTATATGAACGTGATGATCTTCATGCTGATTTACCATCAATTCGATGTGTCGGTTATCGACAAATGTGGGACTATTTTGACGGGGAGGGGACATTGGATGAGGCGGTTTTCCGTGGTATCTGTGCTACTCGTCAATTAGCCAAGCGACAAATTACCTGGCTACGTAGCTGGAAAGAGTTAACTTGGCTTGATAGTGATGACATTGACGGCGCTTTAGAGTTGATTTCGACTCAATTAGAGAAAAAATAAGCACAAAAATGCTTCAATGTTGTTTAACTTAAGTGCGTTTAGTCATAAGCTAAAGGCTCATAGCTAAATAAAATTACAATTACAAACCAAAAAGGAAAATAAAAATGGCTAAAGGGCAATCTTTGCAAGACCCATTTTTGAATGCGCTGCGTCGTGAAAGGATTCCAGTATCTATCTATTTAGTTAACGGGATCAAACTACAGGGACAAATCGAGTCATTTGACCAATTTGTTATCCTACTTAAGAACACAGTAAACCAAATGGTATACAAGCATGCGATTTCTACTGTTGTTCCGGCTCGTGCTGTAAGCCATCACTCAGCGAGTGATCGCCCACAAGGCGAGCGTCCACAAGAAAAAACTGAAGAGTAATACTATTCTAGAGATAGTTAATCAGTTAAGGAGTTAACGCTTGTTTGACCGTTATGAATCCGGTGAACAGGCTATTCTTGTGCACATTGACTTTACCTATCAAGGGGAGATTGAAGATCTTAACGAATGTAAAATGTTAATTTCTTCTGCGGGGGTAAACACAGTAGGTGTTGTGACGGGAACCCGTCAATCTCCACTCCCTAAATATTATGTTGGTGAAGGCAAAGCACAAGAAATTGCCGATGCTGTTCGAGCTAATAACGCAGATATTGTGATTTTTAATCACGCATTATCGCCAGCTCAAGAACGAAATTTAGAACAATTATGTCAGTGTCGAGTAATAGATCGTACGGGTCTAATACTGGATATATTTGCTCAACGAGCACGAACTTACGAAGGTAAGTTGCAAGTTGAGTTAGCACAATTACGTCATATCTCTACGCGATTAATCCGTGGTTGGACTCACCTTGAACGTCAAAAAGGCGGTATAGGTTTACGTGGTCCAGGTGAGACTCAGTTAGAGACAGATAGACGATTGTTGCGTGAACGTATTAAAGCGATTCTTCGTAGGTTAGGCAAAGTAGCCAAACAACGTGAGCAAGGGCGTCGAGCTCGACACCGTGCTGAAATTCCAACCATTTCTTTAGTCGGCTACACCAACGCAGGTAAATCTACGTTGTTTAACCGGATTACAGAGGCTGGGGTTTATGCCGCTGACCAATTGTTTGCGACTTTGGACCCAACATTACGAAAAATAGAAGTTGCCGATGTAGGAACCTCAATTCTTGCTGATACGGTAGGTTTTATTCGTCATTTGCCACATGATTTGGTTGCCGCTTTTAAAGCGACATTACAAGAAACACAAGAAGCTAATATCTTGTTACATGTTGTAGATGCGAGTGATGAACGTTTTCGTGAGAATATTGAAGCAGTAGATATTGTTCTTGAAGAGATAGATGCCAATGAGGTACCGACTCTTCTTGTAATGAATAAGATTGATAACTTAGAAGATCAGCAACCACGAATTGAGCGTGATGAGGAAGGTATACCTCGATGTGTTTGGGTTTCCGCGATGGAAGGCAAAGGCATAGAGTTATTATTCCAAGCATTAACAGAGCGCTTATCTGGACAGATGGTTGAGCATTCTTTGCTTTTACCACCTGATTGGGTTGGACGTCTTCGAAGTAAATTCTTTCAAATGCAATGTATTCTTAACGAAGAATATCAAGATGATGGCAGTTTGCTGGTTGATGTACGTATGCAGCAAGTTGATTGGTCTAAGTTGGAAAAACGTGAAGATGCTCCCTTAAGTGATTTTATTATCACTAAAGAGAGTGCATAGAATTCTTTATCTTCATAATTATCATGGAGTTTTCTAATGGCGTGGAATGAGCCTGGAAATAACAACAACAATAACGGCGGCGATAAAGACCCTTGGGGTAATAAAAATCGCGGTGGTCGTGATCAAGGTCCACCAGATCTTGATGAGGTGTTTAACAAGTTAAGCCAGAAGCTAAGCGGTAAGTTTGGTGGTGGTAATAACGGTGGAAGCAATAAAGGTGGCAGTGGTTTACCTTCATTTGGTAATGGTGGTGCAGTTGGTTTAGGACTGATTGCAGTTGTCGCTATTGCTATTTGGGTATTCTCTGGTTTCTATACTATTGGTGAAAGTGACCGAGGCGTTGTATTACGTTTTGGCCAATACGATCGTATGGTTGATCCAGGTCTAAACTGGAAACCAACCTTTATTGATCAAGTTACACCAGTAAACATTCAGTCTATTCGTTCTTTAAACTCAAAAGGTTTAATGCTAACGAAAGATGAAAACGTAGTTACTGTTGAGATGGGTGTTCAATACCGTGTTGCTGATGCTCATAAATATCTTTATACCGTAACGAATGCTGATGACAGCTTACGTCAAGCGACAGATTCTGCATTACGTGCTGTTATTGGTGATGCAAAAATGGATGACATCTTGACCAGTGGTCGTCAAGAGATTCGTCAACGTACTCAAGAAACACTGAATCGTATTATTGATAAATACGACATGGGTTTAATTGTCGTTGATGTGAACTTCCAATCAGCTCGTCCACCTGAGCAAGTAAAAGCGTCATTTGATGATGCAATTGCAGCTCGAGAAGATGAAGAGCGTTTCATTCGTGAAGCTGAAGCGTACAGTAATGACATTCTTCCAAAAGCGACAGGTCGTGCTGAACGTTTGAAGAAAGAAGCTCAAGGTTATACTGAACGTAAAGTTAACGAAGCAATTGGTCAAATTGCACAGTTTGAAAAACTATTGCCTGAATACAATAAAGCGCCAGAAGTAACTCGTACTCGTTTGTACCTTGATACTATGGAACGTGTATACAGCAATACAAGTAAGGTTTTGATCGATTCAGAATCAAATGGAAATCTTTTATATCTTCCATTAGATAAAATTACGGGTAATCAACAAGGAGCGACAAACGTATCTCCTAAGACGTCAACATCGTCTTCAAAAGATTACACGATTGAATTAGAGAAAAAGAACCAACCAACTACTACGAACTCTACTGGCCGTAACTCAACACGTGAAGGGAGATATTAATCATGCGTAAGTTAATGATCCCAACACTTATCGTTGTTGTTGCTATTTTCCTGATGTCACTATTTGTGATCCCAGAAGGTGAGCGCGGTATTGTTACTCGTTTTGGTCGTTTGATTAAAGAAGATAACAACATTACACGTATCTACGAACCTGGTCTGCACTTTAAAATGCCACTGTTCGATCGTGTAAATACGTTAGATGCTCGTATCCAAACAATGGATGATCAATCAGACCGTTTCGTAACGTCAGAGAAAAAAGACGTTATCATCGACTCATATGTTAAGTGGAAGATTAAAGATTTTGGTCAATTCTACCTAGCTACGGGCGGTGGTAATATCCTAACGGCGGAAGCGTTATTACAACGCCGTGTATCTGATGGTCTACGTGCAGAGATTGGTAGCACGACAGTAAAAGAGCTTGTTTCTGAAAAGCGTGAAGAGGTAATGGCAACAGTACTTCTAGATTCGCAAGATGGAACGGGTGATTTAGGGATTGAGGTAATTGATTTACGAATTAAGAAAATCAACTTACCAGAAGAGATCTCTGAATCTATTTATCGTCGTATGCGTGCAGAGCGTGAAGCTGTTGCTCGTAAACTACGTTCTCAAGGTCGTGAGAAAGCCGAAGTTATTCGTGCTCAATCAGAGCTTGAAGTAGCGACAATTATTGCTGAAGCAGATAAAACAGCACGTATTACTCGTGGTAATGCAGACGCAAAAGTCGCTAAATTGTATGCAGATGCATTTAATAAAGAGCCTGAGTTCTTTAGCTTCATTCGTTCATTAAGAGCGTATGAAAAATCATTTAATAGTAAGAGTGATATCTTAGTACTTGATCCTAAGACTGACTTCTTCAAGTACATGAATGATCCAAAAGGCGGAAAGTAAACATTCATTTGTTTAATTAACGTATAAAATAACAAGGTCCTTCGGGGCCTTGTTTTGTATTTAGCGTATAGAAATTGAATCGAATTAAGGACTGGCAATGAGTAACGCAATTTGGTTAGCGATTGGTATGGTATTAATTGTTGAGGGTTTGGGACCATTAATTGCCCCTAATGGTTGGCGTAATATGGTCGCTCAATTGAGTGAGCAGCCGGATAATACGCTGCGTCGAATTGGTGGATGTTTAGTGGTCGCAGGGCTTGTTATTTGTAGTGTGATGCTTTGATTTTTTGTTTAAATATAAAATCGCAGACTAATTTCTGATTTTATTAGAAAAAGAAATAATAAATAATGGAATATTAATAGCGCTTTATAGTGAAAGTGAGATTTCGGTTAAAAATAACTGAAAGATTTTTCTATCAATGCTAGAATCCATTTTTAACTAACAAGCAGACTTGGAAAGATGGGAAATAACGTTGTCGTTCTGGGCACCCAATGGGGTGACGAAGGTAAAGGTAAAATCGTAGACCTTTTAACTGAAGATGCAAAGTATGTAGTTCGCTATCAAGGCGGGCACAATGCAGGCCACACTCTAGTTATCGACGGTGAAAAAACCGTTCTACACTTAATTCCATCAGGTATTTTACGTGATAATGTTGAATGCATTATCGGTAATGGCGTAGTGCTTTCACCTGATGCTTTACTAAAAGAAATGGCGCCACTTGAAGCGCGTGGTATTCCAGTTCGTGAACGCCTATTCATTTCTGAAGCTTGTCCTCTAATTCTTCCTTATCACGTTGCGCTAGACCAAGCGCGTGAAATCGCACGTGGTAACAAAGCAATTGGTACAACAGGTCGTGGTATCGGTCCAGCGTACGAAGATAAAGTATCTCGTCGTGGTCTACGTGTTGGCGATCTATTTGATAAAGTTGCTTTCGCAGAAAAACTAAAAGAAGTAATGGAATTCCATAACTTTGCATTAGTTAACTACTACAAAGTTGAACCAGTAAGCTACGAAGAAGTACTTGAGCAAGCAATGAGCTATGCTGATCTACTAACTTCAATGGTTATCGATGTTACTGATACTCTTGATGCAGCACGTAAGCGCGGCGACAAGATCATGTTTGAAGGTGCTCAAGGTACTCTTCTAGATATCGACCACGGTACTTACCCTTACGTAACATCTTCTAATACTACCGCTGGTGGCGTTGCTGCAGGTTCTGGTTTTGGTCCTCGTCACTTAGGTTACATCCTAGGTATTACTAAAGCATACTGTACTCGTGTAGGTTCAGGTCCATTCCCTACAGAGTTATACGATGGTTTAGAGAAGCAAGATCCAATTGGTAAACACCTTGGTACTGTTGGCCACGAGTTTGGCGCAACAACTGGTCGTCTACGTCGTACTGGTTGGTTTGATGCTGTTGCGATGCGTCGTGCAATCCAAATCAACTCACTATCTGGTATGTGTCTAACTAAACTAGACGTATTAGATGGTCTAGAAGAACTAAAAATCTGTACTGGTTACCAGATGAAAGATGGTTCTTTACTAGAAGTTTCTCCAATGGCTGCTGAAGCATTTGAAGAAGCAACTCCAGTATACGAAACAATGCCAGGCTGGTCTGAAAACACATTTGGTGCGAAAACATTAGAAGAGCTTCCACAAGCTGCACTAAACTACATCAAGCGTATTGAAGATCTAACAGGCGTGCCAATTGATATTATCTCTACAGGTCCTGACCGTAACGAGACAATCATCAAAGTACACCCATTCCAAGCTTAATGGCTTAGTGAATGAAAGAAAAACCAGCTCATGTAGCTGGTTTTTTTATGTCTGGTATTCTAGTTTCTAGTTTCTAGTCCCTAGTCCCTAGTCCTTAGTCCTTAGTCCCTAGTCCCTAGTCCTTAGTCCTTAGTCCCTAGTCCCTAGTCCCTATCTCTTCCCCCATCAAATACTCAAATATCGTTGAATCAATAACTTATATCTAGTGGGCAAAAAATTGCCACTTAGGGCAAATTTTGTCTAAAGATGTTGCCGCCAACGTCGATATAATAAATACAGTTATAAAGAGTTGATGAATTATGAAACTACGACACCTCGTAGCGGCATGTTTGGTGGCATTTGCGCCAACTTATGCAGCTAGCGAAGAGATCGGAGAGCCGATCCCAATTTATACCGAAAACCAATTATTTCGACTGTTTGATACCAATTCACACTTAAATCAGGTGAAGAACGTTGATAATTGTCAGTTAGTTCAAGATATCGTTGCGCGAGCAACTAAAATCGATTCACCTGCTTATGAGTTCCTTTACGGAGATATGCTTGCATGGGGTGTATGTGTTGATCGTGATGTCGAACTTGGCCTGTATTATATGGAAAATGCTGCGAGACAAGGCTTACCTGCTGCGTTAGAGCAAATTGGCCGTTATTATGCCAAAGGCACATTAGTTCAGCAGGATAGAGAGCGAGCAATTCCATACTTGCGTGAAGCAGCAGGCATGGGAAACATTAATGCGCGTATTCATTTAGCTGAATTGCTACTTAGTGATTATGGTAGTCCATTAGATTACGAAGATGCGTACCGTTGGCTGTATAATTCTGTTACTGCTGATGGACGTAAACATAAGCGAATTGCTAATTTAAGAAGTGGATTAGAAATGCGTATGCCAGGTAATGTGATCGCTAGGGCTAAGCGCCGAGACACTTTCTGGTAAACCTGAAAGAAGATTCATTTTAGTCGATTGAGTTTCATCAACTCGAAAAAACGCCCAATGATTATGTCATTGGGCGTTTTTGCATTTCTACTTTATAAAAATTAAAGCACTTTATGTGGTCCAAAGCATTCGTAATGGATACGGTCTTCGGAAACACCTAGCTCAACTAATTGTTTTGCGACGTGTTGCATAAAGCCAACTGGTCCACAGAAATAGTAATGGCCATTATCTGTAATAATTTCATTTTTAACTTCAGATAAATTCATAAGGCCTGAGAAGTTAAAATGCTGAGCTAATTTATCTATTTCTTGTGGTTGGTTATACCAAGTGTAAGTTGAGATATGTGAATGTGCTTCTGCTAACGTATTTACATGTTCTCTGAAGGCATGCTGAGTACCATTTTCTGTCGCATGTAACCAGTTCACGCTTGCGTTATGCTCTGTTAATGTCTCAAGCATAGAAAGAGTCGGTGTTAACCCTACACCAGCAGAAATAAGAGTTACTGGTGTTGATGCTTCAACATCTAAGAAAAAGTCACCAGCAGGGGCGGCAAGATTTACTTTATCTCCAATATTCAATTGATTATGCAGATAGTTTGATGCTTTACCGCCATCTTCTCGTTTTACTGATATACGGTATGTTTTTTCTTGTGGAGCTGAAGATAAACTGTATTGACGAATTTCTTGATTTTCAAATTCTTCAGAAGTTAAGTAGATACCTAAGTATTGACCTGGCTTAAAGTGAGAAACAGGTCGATCATCTGTTGGGGTAAAGGTAAAACTTGTGATTAGTTCACTTTCTTTTTCTTTTGCAATAAGCTCAAATTCACGTAGACCACGCCAGCCGCCTTCTTGGTTATCATTCTCTTGGTAAATTTGTTCTTCACGTTGAATAAAGACATTTGCAAGAACGCCATAGGCCTCACCCCAAGCATCTAATACTTCTTGTCCAGGAGAAAGCATTTCATCAATAGTGGCAAGTAAATGACCACCAACAATACTGTATTGTTCTGCTGTGATCATAAAACTTGTATGTTTATGGGCAATTTTTTCAACCGCTGGTAATAGCACTTCAAGATTTTCAATATTCACCGCGTAAGCGCAAATAGCATTAAATAATGCTTCTCGTTGGTCGCCATTGCGTTGATTACTCATGTTAAAAATATCTTTTAACTCAGGATTATGTGTAAACATGCGATCGTAAAAATGCGCAGTTAAAGCAGGGCCAGTTTCTGCAAGTAATGGAATTGTTGATTTAACGATATCAATGGTATTTTTGTTGAGCATATTGTTTACCTTTAAAGGTGTATTTATAATGTATGTTATAAGTTGTATCTAAAATATATCTTTTAGTCAAGAGAAGAATTACAATGAAAAAAGAGAAGGAGAGGATATGCAATTAACAAATTTCACTGATTTTGGCTTGAGAGCCTTGATTTATTTAGCGTCATTACCAGAAGGTGAGTTGACCAGCATTACAGTGGTTACTGAAACTTTTGATGTATCGCGTAATCATATGGTGAAAATAATTAACAAGTTGGGCCAAGAAGGGTATGTCAAAACCGTTCGAGGTAAAAATGGTGGGATCTGTTTAGGAAAACCTGCGGATCAAATTATTATTGGTGACGTCATTCGAGCAATTGAACCATTACAAGTGGTTAACTGTGCTCCTGAGTTTTGCCATATTACACCGGCATGTCGTTTAAAAGGTGTATTAGCGAAAGCAAAGCAAGCGTTTTTAGATGAGCTTGATAAACATACGATTCAAGACATGCTTACTGATAACAGTGAATTACTCATTCTTTTGAAGCGAATTTAAGACTTGAATTCCAGATCCTTTCCTATCTGTTATAGGCATACTCAGGTACAATATAACTATATTTCTTGTCTCTCCGACTAAGCAGGTCAGCCTATGTCTAAGATTATTCAAAACGATCCTTTTCAAGATCGAGAAGCTGAAAAATACGAGAATCCAATTCCAAGTCGTGAATTTATTCTAGAATTTTTTGAAAAAGCCGATGCACCGTTAAATCGTAATGACTTATTCGAAGCCCTAGGTTTATCTGGTGAAGATAGCTATGAAGGTTTACGTCGTCGTTTACGTGCAATGGAGCGTGATGGCCAGTTAGTATTCACTCGTCGTCAATGTTATGCATTGCCAGAACGCATCGAAATGTTAAAAGGTGTGGTATTAGGGCACCGTGATGGTTTCGGTTGGATCCGTCCAGAAGGTAGCCTAGGTAAAGATAACGATGTACTGCTTCCTTTCCACCAAATGAAGAAAGTGATTCATGGTGATGTGGTATTAGTACAACCAACAGGAACGGATAAACGAGGCCGAAAAGAAGGCCGAGTGGTTCGTGTATTAGAGCCTCGTAACGAAGGCATTGTTGGTCGGTTCTTTATTGAAGATGGCATGGGATTCGTTGTTCCTGATGATTCTCGTATTAGCCAAGATATCTTCATTCCTAAAGAGCACAAAATGGGTGCCCGAATGGGTAACGTTGTTGTTATGGATATCACTGATCGTGGTAGCCGTGCTCGAGGTATGACAGGTAAAATTACAGAAGTTCTTGGTGAAAATATGGCACCAGGAATGGAAATTGATATTGCACTTCGTACTCATAATATTCCACACGTATGGCCAACAGCGGTTGAGAAACAAGTTGAAGGGCTAGGTGAAGAAGTACCAGAAGAAGCAAAAGAAGGTCGTGTTGATTTACGTGAATTACCATTGGTTACGATTGATGGTGAAGATGCACGAGATTTTGATGATGCTGTATTCTGTCAAGCTAAAGCTTCTGGTGGCTGGCGCTTATGGGTGGCGATTGCTGATGTAAGTTATTATGTTCGCCCTGATAACGCATTAGATAAAGAAGCGATTCAACGTGGTAACTCGGTTTACTTCCCTGCGCAAGTGGTTCCAATGTTGCCAGAGGTTCTCTCTAATGGACTATGTTCATTGAACCCACAAGTCGACCGTTTATGTATGGTGTGTGAGATGACTATCTCTGCATCAGGTAAGCTTTCTGGTTACAAGCATTATGAAGCGGTGATGAATTCACACGCTCGCCTTACTTACAATAAAGTAAGTGACATTCTTGATGGTGATGAAGAGCTAACACAGCGTTATGAGCCTTTAGTTCCACACTTAAAAGAGCTTCACAACATGTATCAAGTGCTAAAAACAGCACGTGAAGCACGTGGTGCGATTGAGTTTGAAACCATTGAAACTAAATTTATCTTCAATGCGGATCGTAAGATTGACAGTATTGAGCCAGTGATACGTAATGATGCACACAAGATCATCGAAGAGTGTATGATTCTAGCTAACATTGCATCGGCTACTTTTGTTGAAAAAGCCAAAGAGCCAGCTTTGTATCGTGTGCATGAATCTCCAGGAGAAGAACGCCTTCAAGGGTTCCGTGACTTCTTAGGGGAGCTAGGTTTAAGCCTATCTGGTGGATTAACACCATCACCAACGGATTACGGTCAATTGGTGCATGTGATTGCTGATCGCCCAGACAAAGAATTGATTCAAACTATGCTGCTACGCTCAATGAAGCAGGCGGTATATAACGCAGATAATGCTGGGCACTTTGGTTTGGCATTGAAACGTTACGCACACTTTACGTCACCAATTCGTCGTTACCCAGACTTATTGCTGCACCGTGCAATTAAGTATCTTATTGCAAAAGAAAAAGGTCAGAATAACGATCGTTGGACACCAACAGGTGGTTACCATTATTCATTCGATGATATGGATGTATTTGGTGAGCAATGTTCAATGACAGAGCGTCGTGCTGATGATGCAACACGTGATGTATCTGATTGGCTGAAATGTGAATACATGCAAGATCATATCGGTGAAGAGCTTGAAGGTGTGATTGCTAATGTCACAGGCTTTGGTTTCTTTGTTCGATTAAACGATCTTCATATTGATGGTTTAGTTCATATTTCATCACTAGCTAATGACTACTACCAGTTTGATCCTGCAGGGCAGCGTTTAACTGGTGAAAGTTCTGGTCAAGTTTTCCGTCTTGGCGATCAAGTTACGGTTAAAGTTGTTGCGGTAAACCTTGATGATCGTAATATCGATTTCGAGTGCACTAGCTCAATGCGTAAAGCTCGTGGACATGGTAAAACAGCAAAAGAAAATGCGAAAAAACGTGGTGCAAAAGAGCCACGTCGTGATCCTAATTTCAAGCCAAAGAAAAAAGGTGATAAGTCTGAACCTAAAGGTTTAGGTCAACTTGGCGAACGAAAATCTAAGGGTAAAAAAGGTAAGGTAAAATCAAAAGCGCAAGCGATGGTTGAACCAACAAAACGCCCTGACGGCTCAACAGAAGGTGTGAAAGCTAAGAAAAAGCCGAAGCACAAGAAAAAAGTTAAAGCAAGAAAGCCAAAGGCAAATAAGTAATTTCGATAATGGGGCGGTTATAGCCCCATTTAGATAAACAAATAAGTAAAGAAAAGAAGCGACAGCATGAGTAATGATTATATTTTTGGTATCCACGCAGCCAAAGCAGTACTAGAGCGTGATCCTGCCCGTTTTATTGAAGTATTTGTATTAAAAGGTCGTCAAGACGATCGCTTATTACCAATCTTGAATGAATTAACGCAGTTGGGTTTTAAGATTCAAGAACTGCCACGTAAAACGTTGGATGACAAAGCGAAAGGTGCAAATCACCAAGGAATTATTGCTCGTGTAACGCCAGCTAAGCAACTGAATGAACATGATTTAGACGATATCGTGTCTCAAACAGATAATCCATTATTGCTTGTTCTTGATGGTGTGACTGATCCGCACAATCTAGGTGCATGTTTACGTAATGCTGATGCGGCAGGTGTTGCTGCGGTTATCGTACCAAAAGACAAATCTGCATCAATGACAGCAACCGTAAGTAAAGTTGCATGTGGTGCGGCTGAAACGGTTCCTTTAGTACGTGTAACTAACCTAGCTCGTACAATGCGTGCATTACAAGAAAAGGGCGTATGGTTTGTTGGGACTGCTGGTGAGGCAACTCATGATGTATTCCAGTCTAAATTAACTGGTCCTTTAGCAATAGTTATGGGTGCTGAAGGGGATGGCATGCGTCGCTTAACACGTGAAACGTGTGATGACTTAATTAAAATCCCAATGGCTGGCTCTGTATCAAGTTTAAATGTTTCTGTAGCGTCTGGTATCTGTTTATTTGAAGCAGTACGTCAACGAGCGTTACAAGGCTAAATAAGTAGGCATTTAGATGCTAATTACCTGATTAGCATTATGAAATAAGCTCAAAAAAGAGGATGTTTTTTCATTCTCTTTTTTTCTTGGTAAAGACGAAAATATTTTTGTGATTTAAGTATCTTTTTCTTGCTACTAGCGCTGTTTTTATATACTATCTGCCGTCCTTAATTCTCGGTCTTTTTTTTAGTTCCTTGCTTCCCTTGGATGACCGAGCCGTTCGTGGAAGCTGAATAATCCGTAAGGAGCAACCAATGCGTCATTATGAAATCGTATTCATGGTGCATCCTGATCAAAGCGAGCAAGTTGCTGGCATGATCGAGCGTTACACTGGTTCAATCACTGAAGCTGGCGGTACTATCCACCGTCTAGAAGATTGGGGTCGTCGTAAAATGGCTTACCCAATCAACAAGCTGCACAAAGCACACTACGTTCTTATGAACGTTGAGTCTGAGCAAGCTGTTATTGATGAACTAGAAACTGCATTCCGTTACAACGATGCTGTTCTACGTAACATGATCATGCGTACAAAAGCTGCGATCACTGAGCCATCAGTAATGATGAAAGCTAAAGAAGAGCGTTCTGCTAAGCGTGAAGACGCTGCACCACGCGCTGAAGAAGCTGCTGCTGAGTAATTGATTTGATGACCAATCGATTGGAGTTAAGCGGTGTTATCGCAAAGGCTCCGGTTCGAAGTCTAAGTCCTGCGGGCATACCTCATTGTCATTTTGTCATTGAGCATCGTTCGATTAAACAGGAAGCTGACTTATCACGACAAGTCTATTGCAGAATGAACGTGGTAGTGAGTGGACAAGGGTCACAAGCTTTAACTGCAAATTTAGCTCAAGGCAGTAACGTTACGGTAGGTGGTTTTATCACATACCAGACAGGCCGAAATGGTGTGTCGAGAGTAGTGTTACATGCTGAGCATATTAAACTAATTTAGATCTGGAGATAGCCCATGGCTCGTTTCTTCCGTCGTCGTAAATTCTGCCGTTTTACTGCAGAAGGCGTACAAGAGATTGACTACAAAGACGTAGCAACTCTAAAAAACTACATCACTGAAGCTGGTAAAATCGTACCTAGCCGTATCACTGGTACTCGTGCTAAATACCAACGTCAGCTAGCTCGCGCTATCAAGCGTTCTCGTTACCTTGCACTTCTACCGTACACAGATAAGCATCTGTAAGTCGTTAGTTGTTTAATTAAGTTTATAGAGGACTAAGATAATGCAAGTTATTCTACTTGATAAAATCGGTAACCTAGGTAGCCTTGGCGACCAAGTTAACGTTAAAGCTGGTTACGCACGTAACTTCCTTATCCCACAAGGTAAGGCTGTTATGGCAACTAAAGCTAACGTAGAGATGTTTGAAACTCGTCGTGCTGAACTAGAAGCTAACGTTGCTAAGCAACTAGCTGCTGCTGAAGCTCGCGCTGAGAAAGTTAACGCTCTAGAAGTTACAATCGCATCAAAATCTGGTGACGAAGGTAAACTATTCGGTTCAATCGGTACTCGTGACATCGCTGAAGCTGCTACAGCTGCTGGCGTTGAAATCGCGAAAAGCGAAGTTCGTCTTCCTGAAGGCGCTCTACGTACAACTGGTTCTTTCGAAGTTAGCATCCAACTTCACTCTGAAGTATTTGCTACATTGAAATTAGAAGTTGTTGCTGCTGAGTAATCAATAGCCAACTTATGATTTAAAACGCTAGTCCTCGGACTGGCGTTTTTTTTATTTTTAAATATCTCCCACAGTTTCTACTTCCTCATCTTATTTTTTCTATCTTGAAAAAAGCTCAATTACAACTTGAGAAAAATTCATAATCAGAACCTTGACTTTGAACTCTATTGCATACATTCTGTAGACATATAGACGTCTAAATGATGTCATCATGGATGATGAGATTTTGTAGTATTACCTTTTGATACTACGGCAGGGAGAGCAAGACATGGCATATTCACACGCAAGCCACTTAGAGTCACTGAATCAAAATATTGCTGAATTAGACGGCAATATCAACGTATCTTTTGAGTTTTTTCCGCCAAGTTCAGAGAAGATGGAAGAAACACTATGGAATTCTATCCACCGCTTGAAAACACTAAAACCTAAATTTGTATCAGTAACTTATGGTGCAAACTCTGGTGAACGTGATCGCACCCACTCAATTATTAAAGAAATTAAAGAGCAAACTGGTTTAATTGCCGCTCCCCATCTAACGTGTATTGATGCGAGTCGCTCAGAGCTAATTGATATTGCTAATGATTATTGGGCAAATGGTATTAAAGATATCGTTGCTTTACGTGGTGATATTCCTCCGGGTGGTGGAGCTCCTGAGATGTATGCTTCAGATTTAGTAGAGTTACTTAAGTCCCAACATGATTTTGATATTTCTGTTGCCGCTTTCCCTGAAGTACACCCAGAAGCGAAGAGTGCTCAAGCTGATTTACTTAACTTGAAACGTAAAGTGGATGCAGGTGCAAGCCGTGCGATTACTCAGTTCTTTTTTGATGTAGAGAGCTATTTACGTTTTCGTGATCGCTGCGTTTCTGCTGGTATTGATGTGGAAATCATTCCAGGGATCTTACCTGTGTCGAACTTTAAGCAAGCTTCTCGTTTTGCCAAAATGAATAATGTGAAAATTCCAGGTTGGATGGCACAACAGTTTGAAGGGTTAGATGATGATCCTGTGACTCGTCAAATGGTTGGAGCAAGTCATGCGATTGATATGACTCGTATTTTGAGTCGTGAAGGAGTGAAAGATTTCCATTTCTATACGCTTAACCGTGCCGAGCATACTTACGCACTGTGTCATACATTAGGTGTTCGTCCAAAATAATATTTATTATTACTTATAATAAAAGTCGCTCATGGTAGCGACTTTTTTTGTTTTTGATGTTGAAGTCTTGAGAAGCAAAGAGAAAACTAAAATAAAAAAGGCCACCGAAGTGACCTTAAATTAGGAAGGATTCTTTTTATCTGCGATAAGTTAACCTGTGTTACGCATACCCGCTGCAATACCCGCTATAGTTACCATAAGTGCTTCTTCAAGCTCTGGTGACGTCTCTTCTTGTTGACGAGTACGGAACAGAAGCTCTGCTTGTAGCATATTTAGTGGGTCAACATAGATATTACGTAGACGAATGGATTCTGAACCCCATGGGTCACGTTCCATCAAGTGGTCATTGTTTTCTACATTTAGTACCGCTTTGATATCTGTCTGTAGTTGATTACGTAGACGCTCGCCTAACGGCCATAGTGATTTATCAGTCAAACGTTGATCGTAGTATTCAGACATCTGTGGATTACATTTAGTGTAAACCATTTCAAGCATACCAAGGCGTGTTGAGAAGAATGGCCATTCACGACACATCTCTTCTAGTAGTTCTTGGTGACCCTTATCAATTGAATATTGAATCGCTTCACCTGCTCCTAACCATGCAGGAAGCACAAGGCGGTTTTGACTCCATGAGAAAATCCATGGAATAGCACGTAAACTTTCAACGCCACCATTTGGATTACGTTTTGCTGGGCGAGAACCGAGAGGAAGTTTACCTAGCTCTAGTTCTGGTGTTGCTGCGCGGAAATAAGGTACAAAGTCTTTTTCGCCACGAACGACGTTACGGTAAGCTTCACACGATACTTCTGATAGCACTTCCATTAAGTCGCGCCATTCTTGTTTCGGTTCCGGTGGTGGCAGAAGGTTTGCTTCAAGAATTGCACTTGCGTACAAGTTAAAGCTGTTGACTGCTACTTCAGGAAGACCCAGTTTGAATCGGATCATCTCACCTTGTTCTGTTACTCGTAGACCACCTTTTAAGCTCTTAGGTGGTTGAGATAAGAGTGCAGCGTGCGCTGGTGCACCGCCACGACCGATAGTACCGCCACGACCGTGGAAAAGTGTCAGTTCAATACTTTCTTTCTCACAGACTTCGACAAGTGCTTCCATTGCGCTGTACTGAGCCCAACCAGCAGACATTACACCGGCATCTTTAGCTGAATCAGAGTAACCGATCATCACCATTTGATGGTTTTGGATAAATCCACGATACCAATCAATAGAGAATAGTTGTTCCATTACTTCTTTAGAGCGATTTAAATCGTCTAAAGTTTCGAATAATGGACACACATCCATACGGAATGGACAACCTGCTTCTTGAAGTAACAGATGAACAGCCAGTACGTCTGATGCCGTACGAGCCATTGAAATGACATAAGAGCCTAATGCTTCTTTAGATTGTTCTGCAACTACTCTACAAGTATCAATAACTTCTTGAACTTCTGGAGACGGTTCCCATTTGCGTGGAAGAAGAGGACGTTTCGAGCTTAGTTCATTAACAAGGAATGAAATTTTATCTTGTTCGCTCCATTGGTCATAATCACCAATGCCTAAGTAACGAGTCAGTTCAGATAATACATCTGAGTGACGGGTACTTTCTTGGCGGATATCCAAACGAACTAAGTGAGCACCAAATGCTTTTACTCGACGTAATGTATCCAGCAATGAACCATCAGCAATGATCCCCATGCCACAAGCATGCAGTGATTGGTAACATGCGTATAGAGGGTTCCAAAGTTGGTCAGCATCAGTCAGGATAGCTTTATTTGGTACTAGCTCACCCTTCATTTGTGCATCTAGGCTTTCAAGAGTATCGCCTAGTAATGTACGTAGTTGTTTTAGAATGGCACGATAAGGTTCGTGCTGATCCCCTGCCAATTCACGAACTTCATCAGTACATTTAACCATTGAAAGTTCGCTGATTAGCTCATTAATGTCTTTTAAGTAAAGATCAGCTGCTTTCCAACGAGAAAGAAGCATCACTTCACGAGTAATTTTGTGCGTTACAAATGGGTTACCATCACGGTCTCCACCCATCCAAGATGACATGTGAACTGGACGCGCATCGATTGGAAGTCCTTCACCTAAGTGGCCTTCTAGGCGTTGGTCGAATTCACGTAAGAACTCTGGAATACCTTGCCACAATGAGTTTTCAACAACAGCAAAGCCCCATTTAGCCTCATCTAGCGGAGTTGGACGTTCTTGACGAATAACGTCCGAGTGCCATGCTTGAGCAATCAGTTGCTCTAGACGACGCTCTGTTTTATCTCGTTCTGAAAAAGAGATATCACCAAGCTCAAGCTTTGATAAACACTCGTTGATTTTAACCAACTTGTTGATCATGGTGCGACGTGCGATTTCAGTAGGGTGTGCAGTAAGAACCAATTCGATATTTAATTCACGAACGGCTTGTGCAGTATCTAGCTTACTTACGTTACTTTGGCTTAGTTTTGAGAATAAGGTACTAATAGCATCAGGTTCACATACATGTGCTTCACAATGGCGTGAGATAGTATGATATTGTTCTGCCATATTGGTAAGGTTTAGAAATTGGCTGAATGCTCGAGCAACAGGTGTCAGTTGATCGTCTGGAAGGCTTTTAATTTCTTCAATCAGTGCATTGCGGTCTTCGTCGCTTCCTGCGCGCGCTGTTTTAGACAGCTTACGAATGGTTTCAACTTTTGCTAATAGCTCTTCACCATGTGCGTCTCGAATCGTGTTACCAAGCAGGTGACCCAACATGCTGACATTGCTTTTTAAAGCAGCGTACTTTTCATTCATACATACTTCCTATACTTGTAATTTTGTTACATCCTGATTTTTTACTGCCTTCAATCTATCCGAATTTAAGGCTACTCGTCAAATATTGGTGAATATTTGTTGGTTTTTTGAACGCTAATTTGCCGTAGATCATCGAACCTTACTTTTCATATTGACGAGTTTTGTAAATTTATTTCAGCTTAAAAGCAGTGTTTGTACATTAATTTACTTAATACACTGATGGTTGGGTCTATAAAAGAAAAAGCCAGATACTCATCAGGTTGATGAGCTTGTTCAATAGAACCGGGGCCAAGTACTAATGTAGGACAAAGATCTTGTAAAAAAGGCGCTTCAGTACAGTAGTTCACGGTTTCTACATCTTGCCCACAAATGTCAGCAGTACTCGTTACTATCGGACTATCGGCGCTGCATTCATAACCAGGAATTGGCTCATGAAGTGGGGTAATATCAATACGTCCGGGCCATTTTGTTTCAACCTCTTTTAGAGCATCTCGAAGCATATTATCAAGACCATCTAAGCTGATCCCCGGCAGTGGACGAACATCATAATGTAGCTCACAACAGCCACAAATACGGTTTGGGCTGTCCCCACCATGGATATGACCAAGATTAAGTGTCGGGTAAGGAATAGAGAAACCAGGATTATGGTATTCCTTAACTAATTTATTTTTTAATGTCATGAGTGCGAACATGATCTCATTCATGATCTCTAAGGCATTTACACCATGAGCGGGATCGGAAGAGTGTCCCGATTTACCCGTTACTCGAATGGCATTAGCTACATGTCCTTTATGTCCACGGATCGGTTTTAGGCTGGTTGGCTCACCGATGATGCAATAATCGGGTTGAATTTTAGTATTCGATGCAAAGTGACGAGCACCAAGCATGGTGGTTTCTTCATCACAAGTCGCCAGAATATAGAGAGGTTTAGACTGATCTTTCCAATTAATGTTTTTAATGGCTTCTAGAATAAAAGCAAAGAAACCTTTCATGTCTGCGGTGCCTAATCCATAAAATCGGTCGTTAGCTTCAGTTAATGCGTGTGGTTCATAATTCCAACGGCCTTCATCGTATGGGACCGTATCGGTATGACCTGCTAATAATAACCCACCTTCACCAGATCCTAATTTTGCTAATAGATTGAGTTTACCTTTTTCAATTTCTTCAATCTCAACTTCACACCCAAGATCTTCGCACCATTGTGCAAGTTTATTTATGACTTCTGCATTGCCTTCATCCCAACTTGAGTCGGTTGAGCTTATTGAAGAGGTTGAAATGAGTTGTTGATAATAATCTTTAAATTCCGGAAATTTCATTTATTCATACATCCACTGTTGACACAAAAGAGAGAATTCTGTAAAACACATATTAAATCACATTAAGTGAATAAAAATACAATTTAGTTGAGTTTGAGTGAATAACTAAATTGAGAGAAGGAAAGGATACCTTCAATATGGGCAACACTCACGTTACCCTGAATGGCTTTTCCCTTCAATAAGATTTAAGAGATAGCAGGGACTAATTATGTTGAAAACAGCCATTATTGGAGCGAGTGGATACACAGGAGCTGAATTAGCTCTGATGGTATTTAAGCATCCACATCTTTCTTTATCGGGTTTATATGTTTCAGAAAACAGTTTAGATAAAGGAAAAGCGATCAGTGAATTGCATGGTTCATTAAAAGGAATTGTTGATGAAGCATTGCAACCATTAGTTAATGTGAACCAAGTTGCTAAAGAGTGTGATGTTATTTTGCTAGCAACCGCTCATGAAGTCAGCCATAACTTAGCTGCAACATTTTTAGAGAATGGCTGTGTAGTGTTTGATTTATCTGGTGCCTTCCGTGTTAAAAAAGAAGGCTTTTACAGTGAGTTCTATGGTTTTGAGCATCAATATGAAGCGTGGTTAGATAAAGCGGTTTATGGTTTGGCCGAGTGGAATGCCGATGCTATCGCGAAAGCTCAATTGGTTGCTGTGCCTGGCTGTTATCCGACTGCGTCACAATTAGCACTAAAACCGTTAGTTAAATCTGAGCTATTAGATAAGAATCAATGGCCGGTTATCAATGCAACCAGTGGGGTAACAGGAGCAGGACGTAAAGCAAGTTTAACCAGTGCTTTTTGTGAAGTGAGCTTACAACCTTACGGAGTGTTCAATCATCGCCATCAACCAGAAATTGCGGCTCACCTTGGTTGTGATGTAATTTTCACTCCTCATTTAGGTAATTTTAAGCGTGGAATTTTAGCGACGATCACGACTAAATTAGCGCAAGGCGTGACAGAAAAAGAAATCCAAGAGGCGTTTGAAACGGCTTATACCCAAACGCCAGCGGTGCGTTTATTAGGTAATGAAATGCCAAAAATACAATCCGTCGAGAAAACCCCTTTTTGCGATATTGGATGGAAAGTGCAAGGAGAGCATTTAATCGTTGTTTCTGCCATTGATAACTTGTTGAAAGGTGCATCAAGTCAAGCAATGCAATGCATTAATATTCGTTTTGGTTTTCCGGTATTAACTGCATTGATTTAAGGAAGAATAATAAATATGAATCAACGTCCATTGGTTATAAAGCTTGGTGGAGCAGTATTGTCTTCAATCGATACGCTCACGCTGTTATTTAAAACAATTTCAAATTATCAACAGCAAGCCAAGCGTTCTCTTATTATTGTTCATGGTGGTGGCTATCTTGTTGATGAGCTTATGGCAAAGCTTCAATTAGAAACAATAAAAAAAGAGGGGTTACGAGTTACTCCAAAAGATCAGATTGGTTATATCACAGGTGCGTTGGCTGGAACGGCAAATAAAATGCTACAGGGCCAAGCGATGAAAAATGGTGTGAAAGCGATTGGTCTAAGTTTGGCTGATGGTGGTTTATGTAAAATCACTCAGCTAAATCCTGAATTAGGTAATGTAGGCTTAGCAACGGCTGGTGATGCAAAGGTAGTAGAGGCGATTTTAGCGACTCAAGTAACGCCGATTATTAGCTCTATCGGTATTACGAATGATGGCGAATTAATGAATGTGAACGCAGATCAAGCTGCGGTCGCGGTAGCTACTACTCTCGATGCTGATTTGGTTCTATTGTCAGACGTTCCCGGAGTACTGGATGCAGAAAAACAGCTGATTAAGAGTTTGGACTCAGCGCAAGCTGAAATGTTAATTCACCAAGCTGTTATTACCGATGGCATGATAGTTAAAGTTCGTGCAGCGTTGGATGCTGCTCAAGAATTAGGGCGAGCAATAGAAGTGGCTTCATGGCGCTCACCAGAAAAATTAGCTGAGTTGTTTATTGGAAACAGCATTGGCACACAATTTCAGCCTCAATAGGCAATGTAATTTTAAGAATATAGTCGCCGCGAGTTGTGCGGTTCAAGGAGAATAGAATGAGTAAGAAAGTAGAAGTAAACAAGGTTGTTGTCGCATACTCTGGTGGCTTAGATACCTCTGTGATCATCCCATGGTTAAAAGAGAATTATAACTGTGAAGTGATTGCTTTTGTTGCGGATGTTGGTCAAGGCGAAGAAGAACTTGAAGGTATTGAAGCGAAGGCAATTGCATCGGGGGCGACTGAGTGTTACATCGCTGATTTAAAAGAAGAAATGGTTTCTGAGTATATTTTCCCAACGCTAAAAACAGGCGCGTTGTATGAAGGTAAATATTTACTAGGAACGTCAATGGCACGTCCTATCATTGCTAAAGCACAAGTTGAAGTGGCTCGTAATGTGGGTGCAGATGCGCTTTGTCATGGTTGTACTGGTAAAGGTAATGACCAGATTCGTTTTGAAGGTGCGTTTGCTGCACTAGCTCCAGATCTTCATGTTATTGCTCCATGGCGTGAGTGGGATCTTGTGAGCCGCGAAGAGTGTTTAGATTATTTGGCTGAGCGTAATATCCCTTGTACCGCTTCTCTTACTAAGATCTACTCTCGTGATGCTAATGCATGGCATATCTCAACGGAAGGTGGGGTTTTAGAAGAAACATGGAATGCACCAAATGACGATTGTTGGGCATGGACTGTTGATCCTGAGCAAGCACCAAATGAATCAGAAACGATCTCATTAAAAGTAGAAAAGGGCGCGGTTGTTGCGGTGGATGGTAAAGCGATGACGCCTTATGAAGTGGTTGTATGCCTAAATGAGAAAGGGGCAAAACACGGTGTTGGGCGTATTGATATCGTTGAAAACCGTTTGGTAGGAATGAAGTCTCGTGGCTGTTATGAAACTCCAGGGGGCACGATCATTAATGAAGCGCTGCGTGCAGTTGAGCAACTTGTTTTAGATAAAACGTCATTTGAGTTCCGTGAAGAGCTAGGCATTAAAGCTTCTCACCTTGTTTATGATGGTCGTTGGTTTACACCGTTATGTAAATCTATCTTAGCGGCATCAGAAGAGCTAGCAAAAGACGTAAATGGTGAGGTCGTTATTAAGTTGTATAAAGGTCATGCGACGGTAATTCAAAAGCGTTCTGATAACAGTTTATATTCAGAAGAATTTGCTACTTTTGGTGCTGATGAAGTGTATGACCAAAGTCATGCCGAAGGCTTTATTCGTCTTTACTCACTATCAAGTCGTATTCGTGCGCTAAATAGCAAATAAGTAATGCGTGTTGTTTATTAAGAACAACATTTAAACAATTTGTTTTACACTATGTCGAAGCTCGTTTTATATAAACGGGCTTCGATTTTTTGTATATAACGGTGAATACCAAGCCAATATCCAATTATATTGATTAATGTAATCTAAGTTGAATAAAATTAACCTGAATAAATATGTAAAAATAGTGAATTTTTTCTTTATTTTTATCTGTAATTACCGTAAGTTAAAACCATCAAGAAAAATACTGAATTTAATCAGAACAAAAGCAGTGAGCATTGTGCATTTAGGAGAGACAGCATGGCATTATGGGGCGGACGTTTTAGTCAAGCAGCAGACACCAGATTCAAACAGTTTAACGATTCACTTCGTATTGATTACCGCCTTGCAGAACAAGATATTGTTGGTTCGATTGCATGGTCTAAAGCATTGCTTTCAGTAGGTGTTATTACCGAACTTGAGCAGCAAAAGCTTGAATTAGCACTGAATGAATTAAAATTAGAAGTAATGGAAGATCCTGAACAGATCTTATTGTCTGATGCTGAAGATATTCACAGTTGGGTAGAAACTCAATTGATTGGTAAAGTCGGTGACTTAGGTAAAAAGCTCCATACTGGCCGCTCTCGTAATGACCAAGTAGCAACTGATTTAAAACTTTGGTGTCGTCAACAAGGGCATCAATTGTTACGTACGCTTGATCAATTACTTAATCAATTAGTGAATGTGGCAAGTGAGCATCAAGCGACAGTTCTTCCTGGTTATACGCACTTACAACGTGCGCAGCCAGTGACTTTTGCTCATTGGTGTTTAGCTTATGTTGAGATGATTGAGCGTGATTATTCTCGTCTTGAAGATGCCATTACTCGTTTGGATACTTGTCCGTTAGGTTCAGGGGCTCTTGCTGGTACCGCTTACCCTATGGATCGTGAAAAGCTAGCTCGTAACCTTGGATTCCAACGTGCAACACGTAATAGTTTGGACTCGGTATCGGATCGTGATCATGTCATGGAACTCATGTCGATCGCTTCCATTTCAATGTTGCACCTTTCTCGTCTTGCTGAAGACATGATTTTCTACAATTCAGGTGAATCTAATTTCATCGAATTGGCTGATACAGTGACGTCAGGCTCTTCACTTATGCCACAGAAGAAAAACCCAGATGCACTGGAGTTAATCCGTGGTAAGTGTGGACGGGTATATGGTGCAATGGCTGGCATGATGATGACAGTAAAAGCATTGCCATTGGCTTACAATAAAGACATGCAAGAAGATAAAGAAGGCTTATTTGATGCACTGGATAGCTGGTCTGATTGTATTGAAATGGCTGCGTTGTGTTTTGAAGGAATCAAGATTAATGGTGAACGTACGCTTGAAGCAGCAAAACAAGGGTATGCAAACTCAACAGAACTGGCTGATTACTTGGTAGCGAAAGGCATTCCATTCCGTGAAGCTCACCATATTGTTGGTGTTGCCGTTGTCGGTGCGATTGAAAAAGGTTGTGCATTAGAAGAACTTTCTCTTGCTGAACTGAAAGCGTTCTCTGAGGTGATTGAAAATGATGTGTATGAAATCCTCACCATTGAATCTTGTCTTGCAAAACGTTGTGCATTAGGTGGCGTTGCGCCTGAGCAAGTTGCATATGCCGTTGAGCAAGCAGGTAAACGTCTACAAGAGCGTGATAATGCAGGTGTGAAGGTTCGTCCAGCTCGTTTAACTGATCTAGATGCACTGGAAGGTATGGTTGCTTACTGGGCTGGGCTGGGTGAAAACTTACCACGTAATCGTAATGAATTAGTCCGTGATATTGGTTCATTTGCTGTGGCAGAGCATCACGGAGAAGTCACAGGCTGTGCCTCTTTGTATGTGTATGACTCAGGTCTTGCAGAAATTCGTTCATTAGGTGTTGAAGCTGGGTGGCAGAGTCAAGGTCAAGGTAAAGCCATTGTTCAGCATTTAGTTGAAAAAGCACGTGAGATGGCGATTAAGAAAGTCTTTGTATTAACTCGTGTTCCAGAGTTCTTTATGAAACAAGACTTTATTCCTACCTCTCGTTCATTGTTGCCAGAAAAGGTGCTGAAAGATTGTGATCAATGCCCACGTCAACATGCGTGTGATGAGGTAGCACTAGAAGTGAATCTACAAGAGCAAGTGATCATTAAAAGCAGTGTAGCTTAGTTCGTATTGCAAATATTTATGCGATTGAGTTAACTAAATAAGCGGAATAAAAAAGAAAAAGTGGTGAACTTTTTAATTAAGTATTAGTCTTATTAATACTGCTTTTTCTTAGAAAGATTCTAAGAGGCCCCAATGCTTATATGGTATTGGGGCTTTATTTTATCTGCTTACTTACTGTGATTGGTATTATTCAAGCGGTAATAAGCCATA